>CAZASS010000072.1:3758-10124 GCA_964487835.1 uncultured Acidobacteriota bacterium
GATTCCACCAAATGGTAACCGCGGATCGGACTTTACAATTTCATTTATAAACACCACTCCTGCCTCTATATCTGAAACCAAAGCTTCACCTTTTTCTGGATTTGATGTCCAAATACTGGCTCCCAATCCAAAATTTGTATGGTTTGCTAATTCAACAGCCTCTCGAACATCTTTAACTCTACTAATAGCAGCTACTGGGCCAAAAGTTTCTTCATCAAACACAGCCATACCCGGTTTCACTTCCGATAAAACAGTGGGAGCATAAAAATAGCCTTTTCTATCCAAACGATGACCACCAACTAACAAACGAGCTCCATCTTGGACAGAACGTTCAACCTGACCATGTAGGGTATTGAGTAGATCCAATCGAGCTATGGGACCAATCTGGGTTTTACGATCCATTGGATCACCCACTTTACAATTCTTCATCTGTCTAACCAATTCATTCTCAAATTCAATGGCCACAGGTTCCTCTACAATAAAACGCTTGGCCGCAATACAACTTTGACCGGAATTCATGGTTCGAGATAATACAGCTGCAGAAGCTGCCTCTAAAGGATTAGCATCACTTAAAACAATAAATGGATCTGATCCCCCTAGTTCCAACACTGTTTTTTTTAAATTCCTACCCGCCTCAATAGCAACTGCTTGTCCAGCTCTTTCACTCCCAGTTAGAGTAACTGCTTGAATACCAGAATGGGCAATAAGAGAAGGCACTCTATCTACGGATATTAAAAAAGAGGTGAAAACTCCATTCGGGAAACCTGCATTTTTAAAAATATCTTCAACTAACAAGGCACAACCAGAAACATTTGGAGAGTGCTTTAACAAAACCACATTCCCTGCCATTAGAGCAGGAGCAGCAAAACGGAATACTTGGAAGAAGGGAAAGTTCCACGGCATGACTGCTAAAACTCCTCCAAGGGGATCGTATCTCACAAAACTATTATTCCCATCAGTCTGAACAGATTTACTACTCAAAAAAACAGCAGCATTATCAGCAAAATAATCACATGTCCATGCACACTTTACGATTTCTGCTTCAGAAGCACTAATAGGCTTACCCATTTCCTCTGTAATCAACCGAGCATATTCTGCTTTTTCCCGCTTAAGGATGTCCGAAACATTATGGAACAAGGACGCACGATCAGAAAAAGAAGTCTGACGCCAAAGCATAAAGGAATCTTGCGATTTATCTAGCCGCCAACTAACTTCCTCTGAATCGTATTCACAATACTCCCTAATTAATTCTTCATTAGCAGGATTAACGACTTGCATAATTAAATCTCCAGATTTTTTAACAACGATAAACGCAGTCAACTCTATCTCAAATTCATACTAACCTTAAAAGAAAGGAGCAACAATAATCCCCGTCTTACAAATTATAACTGAGAATTGAATAACAGTTGATATAGCCAAGTTTATCCTCATTAATGTATAAAATACTTAACTGACTTTGGAAATTTAGATAAACAAAATATAATTGAGGAGTTGAGCCTATTTTTCACCTCAGCTTACAATAGCGAGTTGTATGCCATTTTTTCACCATATCATTAAGGAAATACAAGGATTGACATTGCTCTGCATAAGAGCAGTCGTTAACATATTTCAAAAGCCTCGATATTTCAAAGACACCTTCACCCAAATGGAGGTCATTGGTATTGGCTCTATCTCAATAATTCTTTTAACAGGTTTATTTACTGGAGGAGTTATGGCCCTCCAGTCAGCAAAATCACTTAGATCTTTTGGAGCCGTGAACCTAACCGGACAACTCGTTGCCCTCTCTCTAGTCAGAGAGTTAGGACCAGTTCTAGCTGCACTAATGATAGCCGGAAGAGTAGGATCTGGAATTGCCTCTCAGTTGGGATCGATGGTTGTCACAGAACAAATTGATGCCATGAGAGCACTAGGAACCGATCCAACAAAAAAACTTGTTACTCCACGAGTAGTTGCTACTACAACAATGCTTCCTCTTTTAACAATTATTACCGATCTTTTTGGACTAATTGGAGGATGGCTAGTTTCATTCTATACCCTAAAACTTAATACTGCATTGTACTGGAACACAGCAATGCGAGCCTTGTCCTACAATGATCTCTGTGAAGGTTTAATCAAACCCATAATTTTTGGATTTATTATTGGCATAGTCGGTTGTTACTGTGGTCTACAAACAACAGGTGGGACCCGAGGTGTGGGACTGTCCACAACCCGAGCAGTTGTCATGTCTTCCATACTTGTAATTATTACTGATTTTTTTATTAGTAAGCTCATTTTGGAGTTTAGATATTGAGTATTATACGCTTCGAAAACGTATCTAAATCGTTTCGCGATCAACCTATTCTGCGCAATTTCAATATGGAAATTCAAACAGGAGAAATGAAGGTTATACTAGGAGCTGGCGGATCTGGAAAAACAACTATTCTGAAAATGATATTGGGTCTAGTTAAACCAGATTCTGGAAAAGTCTACATAGAAGATAAAAATATTACTGACCTAGAAGAAATAGAATTAAATACCATCCGCAATAAAATTGGTATGGTTTTCCAAGAGGGAGCCCTATTCGACTATCTTACTGTAGGAGAAAATGTTGCTTATAGAATGCGAGAAAACAAAACTTTCAATGAAAAGGAAATTGCCGAAAAAGTTCTAGAACTACTTGGATTTGTCGAACTGGAATCTTCTATCAACAAATTCCCTGCAGAACTCTCAGGAGGAATGATACGCCGAGCAGGGATTGCTCGTGCTTTGTCAGACAGCCCCTCCATTCTACTCTATGATGAACCAACAGCAGGGCTGGATCCAATAACCAGCCGTTCCATTTGTGAACTGGTGATGAAACTGCGTGACATAGAAAGAGTTATTTCCATTTTTGTTACTCATGATCTAGGATCAACTACAACACTAACCAACGAGTTTGCTGAAGTACAAACCGATGGGAAAATTAAATTTAGAGAATCGAAAAATCTTCTGAATCTTGTCGAAACTAGTATTATTATGGTCAAAGATGGGACTATATTTTTTGAAGGAAATAATGACGATTTTCATAATACAAAGGAAGAATATATTCAGGAGTTTTTATCTTAGTAATCGTTTGGTAGTTGCCATGAATTTTAATAGTTCTTGCAACTGTGCCTAAATAAAGGAAATGTTATGGATACCAAACCTAGCCTGAGTCTTGCAGAATTTAAAGTGGGCATTTTTGTCCTAGTAACTCTAGCTCTCTTGGGAATAGCCATTTTTACCATAGGAACACAGGTTGGCCTATTTGAAGATACTTTTTTTGCCAAAACCTACTTGAACAATGTATCCGGTTTAAAACCTGGAGATATTGTACTTTTAGCGGGTGTAGAAGTAGGAAATGTTATCAGTGTACAAATAGCAGAATCTGGGAAACTTCCCTCCACTCAGGCTAACTTGGCTATTTTCAGTCAAATTGAAGATTTCACTCAACAACTAGAGCAACTGCAACTAAGAATAACTTCAAACGAAAAAAAGTTTATCTTGCTCACTAGCAAGTACAAAGAAAGTGGAGAATCTAATCAAAGTTCAAATCTACAACGACAATTAAGTAATTTAGAAACCCTATTACAACGCCAAAAAAATCGATTCCAAGAACTTGAGAAAAGTATTGAACAATTCCGAAGTAATCTACAAACCATTGAAGTCTTTATGGAAATCCAGTCACGGCACCGTGACTGGATTAAGGAAGATAGTGATATCTCTTTAGGTTCTATTGGCTTACTAGGAGACAAATATATAGAAATCTCTTTGGGGAGAAGTACCAATACACCGGCGCTAGTTCAAGATCAGATAGATGCTTTGATCGGAACACAAACCCAGGAAGTAGTTGTTATTACAGGAACAACCCAACCTGGTTTTGAAGAACTAATTACCGGAGCAGACGATGTTCTAACCAATGTAGAATTCCTTTCTAATAAACTAGGTGACATTCTCAACCGATTATCCGAAGGTCAAGGCACAGTGGGAAAATTCATGACAGATACTTCCTTCTATGACAACCTCAACCAGACAGTTGTTGGTGCTAAAGAAACAGTTGATAAGACCTCCACTCTGCTCAAAAACATCCAAGAGGGACAAGGAACACTTGGTCGTCTAACTCAAAGCCAAGAGATCTATGAAAAGATTAATCTCGCCTCAAACCGGTTGGAGAAGGTCTTAGCACGAATTGAGCAGGCGGAAGGCACACTAGGCAAGCTGATTAGCGACCCCTCTCTCTACAATACAAGTAACCAAGTTGCAACCAACATTGAAAATATCACTGGCCGCATGAATTCAGGAGAAGGAACCCTAGGTAAATTATCTGTTGATGATCAGCTTTATGTTAAATTGAGCTCTTCACTAGACAAATTTTTTAACCTTGTAGAAACTCTGGAACAGGGACAAGGAACTTTGGGGAAACTAGCAAAAGACGAAAAACTCTATGAAAATATGAATCAAGTATCTTCAGAGATGGTAAAACTACTCTACGATTTCCGACAAGACCCCAAAAAATTCTTAACAGTAAAATTCGAGATTTTTTAATTTATGATTTCTCAAAAAATAGGTCAGGGAGCTCAAATTATTTTAAAGAGTATTATCCGAATACTTACTCTTCTGCACATCACCCCCAACCACCTTACATTTCTCGGATTCATTATGAGTATCGTTACAGCTTGGCTCTTTGCTCGAGGTCTCTTTACGACCGCTGGAGTTATGTTAATTGTAACTGGACTGTTTGATATGGTGGATGGAATGGTAGCGCGCCAGACCCATTGCGCAACACCTTTTGGAGCTTTTTTTGATTCAGTAATGGATCGCTACTCCGATCTGATTGTATATATAGGATTGCTCATCTATTACGGACAACAGGACCGAATGTCATATGTAGTACTAGTTGGAATCGTTATGATGGGATCGGTATTAACTAGTTATACTCGTGCCCGAGCGGAATCGTTAATAGATAAATGTAAGGTCGGCTTTCTCGAACGACCCGAACGAATTGTATTATTGATTATTGGGTCGTTCTATTTTATGGATCCAGTTCTCTGGGTAATCGCTGTCCTTTCCAATTGGACAGTAATACACCGCATTTTATATACAAAAGCAAAGATGACTGGTCGTCCTAAATGGGTCCTCTTATCTGAATCATCTGCTCCCGAAATGAACAGCATATCTGACGAAGTTAGAGAGTAACACTTTGGAAAAATCAGACTGGCTTTAAAAAACAGCAAATCTTACTTCAACTCGATAAGGGTGACTCGATCCCTTACTAGGCTCCGACAATTTTAACATCCTTGGGAAGTTTCAACTTAAAATCAGATTTGCGCATTTTCGGATTCAGCTGAATATCCTGAAAGCTAATTAATATAAAGTCTTCCGTAGGTTCCATTAATTTCTGTTGAACCGGAACCCATAGAGTAGAATCTATCCAAATTACAATTCTCGAAAAGTAGGCAGACACCTTATCCGATTTTGGCACCAACTCCAAAGAATAAGTCTCTCTTCCTTCAATTTTCTCTCTCTCAAGAAAACGGATATTATACGCTTCTCTAAGAGCATCCTTGTTAGATCCAAATCCTAGTAATAAAAATTCTGCTCGATTACGTCTATCCCCCAAATTATAGCTCTGCACCTGCTTTATTCGAGGCTGATAAAAGAGAACCTTGCCCTCCGCAATTACCAAAGTATTCTCCTGAGGGTTAGAAATGTCTTTGCGCAAATAAACATCTCCTCGCTCTCTCAAAAAATAAAATTTGCCCTTTTCTCCTTCGTCAAACTCCTGCAGAATTTCAGTCCATCTTTTTTGAATAATCACTGAACTCATGGAATGCAACGTCTGACCCCTTTGATCAATTTTTGTCAAAATCTGTTCCAGATTAAGAGATTCAGGGGCATTCCCGTATGACAAATCAAATAATCCTGACCACACGAACACACCAAAAAGAAAAAAACTAAACCAAACGTTTTTCAAAAAAACTCCCTCCAAATAGAAATTTTATAATTAATTTAGAAGATAATAGAATTAGAGTTTAAAACCCATCCACTTAAGTCAAAAAAGCAAGATAAAGACAAGAATAAGACTACACAGGATATCGTACTGCCAACTTCCGCGATCATATGTCCAAAATAAAATTTTCAATATAGCTTTCATCTTACAAACGGTTTTCCTCCGTAGCATAATATAAATTTTGAAATCGATTCAAAACTCTACCATCTCTCATTTCAACGACACGACCTGTTGATGCAACTTCCGGATCGTGAGTGATCATAATAATAGTCTGACCATATTCTTGATTTAATTTTTTAAGAATTTCCAACACTTTTTTTGTGTTTTCAGAATCTAAATTTCCAGTAGGTTCATCCGCT
>CAZASS010000072.1:10174-10448 GCA_964487835.1 uncultured Acidobacteriota bacterium
GGGCTATTAATTACAGCACTAGCTATAGCTACTCGTTGTTGCTCACCACCGGATAATTCAGAGGGCATATGGTCCATTTTGTCATGTAATCCAAGTAGTGTTAAAATCTGTTGCACACTTGTTTCTCCCTGACTATTATTCCCATAAATACTTCTTGCCAGTTCGATGTTCCCTCTTGCAGTTAAAGTGGGTAACAAATTGTAGCCTTGGAATACAAATCCTATCCTTCTACGACGAAATTCAGTTCGGACGTAATCAGAAGAAGCTCCAATAT
>CAZASS010000073.1:0-10336 GCA_964487835.1 uncultured Acidobacteriota bacterium
ATCAACTTATATTTGTAGACAATAAGCTTATTAATTTTGGTTTTTTTTTTACTCGAAAACTTTTTTTTGTAAAGGAATCGAAAGCCATTGTTTTGATGCCTGGAGGATTTGGTACTCATGATGAAGGTTTTGAAACACTAACCTTAGTTCAAACAGGACGGAGCGAACCCACACCTATTGTTATGTTGGATGCTCCGGGAGGAACTTATTGGAAAAGTTGGCAACGTTTTGTTCGAGAACAACTGTTCGACAGGGGATATGTTTCACCCCAAGATGAATCGCTATTTTTTGTTACCGATAATGTGGAAGAAGCCTGTATTGAAATTGAAAAATTTTACCGTCTTTATCATTCTTCTCGTTATGTTGATCGGAGACGCCAGTTGGTTTTGCGATTAAAAGCAATCCTATCCAAAGATTCTATTGAGATTTTGAATCAGGAATTTCAGGATATTCTTTCCGATGGTGTCATCGAGTCCTGTAAGCCATTTCCCGAGGAAAATAATGAGCCAGATTTGCTAGAACTTCCTCGTTTAAGTCTTTTTTTTAATCAACGTGATTTTGGTCGTCTCAGACAACTAATCGATAGAATCAATGACTTGTGAATAATAGTTGCTGATGGAGAAGAGTCAGTTATTTTCGAATAGCAAGTGAGGGACAGGAGATGGCCATGAATTTTTGTAATCTGTCCCATTCTTAGGGAGTTCAATTTGTGTTGACGGCTTCATCAGTCAGAATATCCTTTATTTTTTCTTTGAAAATCATTTTATTTTTTTATTGGGTATTTTTTGTTGGCGAATGGTATCTGATAAGGGCAGCGCAAAACACAGAAGATCAATATGGCAGCCTTCGAGAACGAATGGTTGAGGTACACCTTAAAAACCGTGATATTAAGAACGAACGTGTCTTGGAGGTTATGAAAGTAGTTCCTCGGCACTTATTTATGCCTTCGGAGGTTCGGGCTTATGCTTATAAGGATCATCCAGTACCAATTGGTCAAAATCAGACTATTTCCCAGCCCTATATAGTCGCTTTGATGACTCAAATTGCCAATCCTCAACCTGAGGATAGGGTTTTGGAAATTGGAACTGGATCTGGATATCAATCTGCAGTTTTATCAGATTTAGTAGCTGAAGTTTTTACAATCGAAATTATTCCGTCATTGGCATACAGAGCCCGGGAAACTCTTTCAAGATTAGGTTACAAAAACGTTACTGTGCGTGCAGGAGACGGTTATGCAGGTTGGTCAGAAAAGTCTCCTTTTGACATTATTTTTGTGACTGCTGCAGCTGATCGTATTCCATCCCCCTTAGTGGATCAGTTAGCCGAGAATGGAAAGTTAGTGATTCCTGTAGGAAAAGTAGGTGAGATCCAAAGCTTAATTTTTGCCACTAAGATAGGTGGTCAACTAAGAAAAACTTTTGTGACTAGCGTTCGTTTTGTTCCTATGACGGGAAAAGTGCAGAAGCCAGATTAAGAAGTATTAAAATGGAATTACTAGGTTTTGTAGAAAAAATATATCGGCAGTCCTGAGGCTACTGTTATAAGACTAGCTAGAGTTTCCTTTGGATTTGAGATTGCCACATTCAAGAGTACTGTAGAGTTCACTAGAACGAAAAATCCTGCCAAAATGATGTAAATTCCTGGATAGGACAGGGTTATTGGTATTTGATGTCTTCTAATAAGCAATATGGATACGGTTAGGGTGGAAAAAAAAAGAAGAATGAACCCAGAGTAGACTAGAATTTCACGTAAAGTCCCAATAGCAATTAAGAGCAGAGCTATACTGTTTTGGAACCATATTGATCCCAAGGGGATTTTTTTTTCTTGATGGACTTTAGTTAACCATTTGGGAAAGAGTCGATTACGTGCCATTGCAAAATATACCCGTGGTCCGGCAATTGACATAGCCGTCATTGAGCTTAGGATGGAAAATAGAATCAGAATATTAGTAAGCAGAGTGCCTGCAGTTCCGAAGGTAGCTCGTGCTGTTATCTCAGCTACTGCAATTTTTCCAGAAAGTTCAGATGCAGGAACTGAACTAAAATAAGCCAAGTTTATTAGCAAATAGACGAGAGTGACCGTTAATGTTCCCAGAACTAGAGAACGAGGAATATTAATTTGGGGTTCACGAATTTCCTCAGCTAGGTACACGGCGGCATTCCATCCACTAAAAGAGAACATAACCATCACGACGGCAGTAGCTAGAGAGGATAGATCTAAATTAGTATGAAACTGTTCCAGAATTGGGCCCAGATTTTGAGTAATAGGGGCCTTTCCTAATACAAGCACTGAAAAGACAACGATTAGGAACAGATTAAAGAAGGTTATGATTGAGTGAATACGGGTTCCTAATTTCAACCCTGTGGTAAGTGAAATCGTAACAACAAGAATAGATAAAGATGCTATCCCCTTTAAAAATAATGGGTTGTCCGATATTTTTATTTCTAGAGATAATGCGAGATAGTGGGCAAAACCCAGAGCCACGGCGGCAGTGGGAGCGGCAAATCCAACTAGGAGAGATGTCCATCCTGCTAAAAACGCTGGCAGGGGACCATAGGAAGGATAGAGGAAAGCGTATTCTCCACCTGCTTTGGGTATTTGTAGGGCTAGAACTGCGTAGCAAATTGCTCCAAGCAAGGCTAGCAGACCTCCGATGATCCAAATGCCCAATAGCCAGATTCCAGTTCCAATTTCTTCGGCAATGAGTCCTGAGGTTGTGAATATCCCAATACCAATAATGTTTCCAACAACTAGGAATGTGGAGGAAAATAAGTCCACTTCACGAAACAATTTCATTTCACAGTCCTCTAGTAATTGATTGGCAATGGTCAGGTGAGCAACGGTGTTTTTATTGGGAATCCTCTAATAGTTTCTGAGTCAATTCATCTAAAATTTTGCGGTTCTGAAAATTGATCAAATGATGGAGAATAGTACCATTTGGACTAACAAAGAATAGAGTAGGAAAGACTTGAATTGTTCCGAAGGCATCTCGAGCGGACTTGTTTAGATGAACATTGGCAAAGTTGAGGTGATGCTTCTCAAGGTGCGATCTTCTTGCCTGATCAGTTATGTTTAGCGATAGAACACGATCAGCATTAACCCCAATGACTTGAAAGTTAGTATTTTGGTAACGATTATTGAGGTTTTCCAGAATTGGTGCAATTCTTACACAGGGAGGACAACCGGTGAACCAGAAGTAAAGAAGTGTGTTTTTCCCAATAAGATCTGTAGAACGGAGTATTTCTCCCTGAAAATCAAGCATCTCAAATTGAGGAAGAGGCTGCAGTTCCCATTGGGTAATTTTAATGTTTGTTCCACGATTAGCAATGAAGGCTTCAATTTGTTTGAGTTTTAGAGATTCAATTTCTCCAGTTACAAGATCGCGACTAAATAGGTTAGGCATGCGCCTATCTGACTCCATGACCGACAAAAGTAAAGTTGCTGATTGACGAGTTATTCCAAAGCTAGCTGCTATCTCTTTTATAGTTGGAACTCTTTGCATGCTTTCATACTCCACCTTGAGAAAGGAGGGGATTTGAAAGAATATTTCGTATAGGCGTCCAACGAAGAGTTTTTCTGCTTCACTTAATTCTTTGTTATTGTGGAGATCAGAAAAGGTTACTTGGCCGTCTTGTCTAATCATATTTTGGACGCGCTCCAAAACACGTTTTTCTGCTGTTGATTGAGCCAGCACTGGAGTTATCAAAAATAGCAGGAAAGTAAATTTTCGCATCTGTGAACTTTACTATTCGTTCGTTTGTAATGTCGAGCTGATTTCTGGATGAGACTCTTCTGAGTGAAACTAGAAAGTGCAATGGAAGCTAATGTTATACTGGAAAAAATAGGGGGTAGGGATTTAAAATATCCACTTAATAAAATGTTTTACGATCATATTATTCGTCCGATTTTGTTCCGTTTAGATCCTGAGTTTACGCATAATAGCACCATTAAGATAGGGTCATTAGTTTCGAAATCCTCCTTGGCTTGTCAGATGCTAAAGAGGATGTACGATACTCAGTTTCCAACTTTAAAAGTAAAAGTTTGGGGGATTGAATTTGAAAACCCTGTGGGTTTAGCGGCGGGATTTGATAAGCACGGTCAGGTCCATCCCCTGATAGCGTCTCTTGGATTTGGACACATGGAAGTAGGCTCAGTAAGCTACCAATATTGGAGAGGTAATCCCTCTCCAACATTGTTGCGACTCCCCCAAGATGGGGGTCTAATCAATCGGCTGGGTCTTAATAGTGTGGGTGCAGATATTGTCCACAGCCGTCTGACCAAACTTCAATTTCAAAAACCTTTGGGAGTCAATCTAGTCAAAACTGCCGATCCTGACATTGCTGGGGAAGAGGCAGTTGATGACTATTTTCAAGGTTTTTGCCGTTTTTATTCTGTGGGTGACTTTACTACCTTAAATTTAAGCTGTCCCAACACATCGGAAGGTAGAACCTTTGAAGATCCTGAACTTTTAGAGCCCTTTCTGAAGAAAATTAAACAATATCGGCTCGAAGGCAATAGTCCTTTCAAACCAGTACTCGCAAAAATCTCTCCGGATTTGAGTGATAACGAACTTGATCAAATTTTGGAGTTGTGCCAAAGCTATGAGATAGATGGGTGTGTCATTGGTAATACCACTACTAAGCGTGAGAATCTGAGGACTTCTCAGACAATCTTGGAAGATTTTGGGTTTGGGGGCGTGAGTGGTAAACCGTTGAAGCAGTACGTTCAGGAGATGGTGGGGAAGGTTTTTGCAAGAACTAATGGCAGGTTCCCTATTGTTGCGTTGGGAGGAGTAGGTTGTGATCCAAAGATGCACCCCGCTCAGGAGGTTTGGGAATATTTGAATATGGGAGCCACCTTAGTTCAGTTGTATACAGGTTTAATTTACCGTGGGCCATCGCTGTTGTCTGTAATTAACCAAGGGTTAGCCAATATTCTTTCTGAGAAGGGGATCTCAAGTTTGGACGAGTTTTTAGAAAAGCGATAGGATCTTATAAGTGTGATGCTGTGACAAAAACTCAATGTCCTCAGTGTAAATGGGTTCTGACAATTGATTCCATTGAGCACAGAACTGTTCAGTGTCACCGCTGTTGGACCATGTTGTCCTGGGATGGTCAGCAATTAACGTTAGTTATGGCGCGCTGTCCTTCTTGTGGAGAGAGAGTATCTTCTGATGCGCTTTCTTGTTCTTCTTGTCAGGCAATATTGTCATTAGATGATTGATTGAAGAGAACATGAATTTTTTATTTCGTTCAAGTAATGGAGTGAGATCTTATTCCAGAATGCGGATGATAAATTTTTGTCAAATATTCCAGAAGTTACAGAGAAATCTTATCCCTTTCCTATTTGTGTGGCTTGTTTGGAGTGGTGGTCAGTTATTTGCTCATAGCATGAGCGTCAGCTTTATCGAAATTACTCTAAAGGGCAGCCAGGTTAACTTTAAATACCGTCTTCCCATGGCGGAATTGGATTTATTGTTTCTTGTAGATGAAAACTTAGACGGAACTTATCAACAGGGCGAGGTAGAAAAAGCCAGTTCCCAAATAGATCACTACATGCAAGAGCAAATAAAACTTAAAGTAAATAATTCTCCCATAACTCTGTTTCCCCAGAATCGTGAACTCTGGTCTGATGAAGAGGACCATATGTTTGTGGATTTATGGCAAGAGGTCGTTTTATCGGAGAAAATATCCCAAGTCGAGTTTGTAGTTAAGATTTTCCAAGAGTTAATTCCAGATCACAAAACTCTAGTTTTAATCAATTCTGAGGAAGGTTCCCGACAGCTTGTCTTTGACCAATCCAATCCGGGTACCAGTTGGACTCCAGAAGATACAGGATTTTGGGCCCAGTTTTTCAATTTTTTAGTGCTTGGGGTGGAACATATTTTCCTGGGCTATGACCATGTTCTATTCCTAATTGGGATTCTTTTATTGGGCCAAACGCTTTTGCAGATAGTGAAAATTGTGACCTCTTTTACAGTGGCGCATAGTTTTACATTAGTACTGGCTACTTTAGGTATTTTGACTCCTAATGAGCAGTTGGTTGAAACTGGGATTGCTTTGAGTATTGCTTATATTGGACTGGAAAATTTGATTGACAAGCATTGGACCCAAGCATGGCATACTACTTTCGTTTTTGGGCTTGTACATGGATTTGGGTTTGCTAGTGTCTTGAAAGAAATGGAACTTTCTTCGGTTCAACTAGCCAGTTCGTTATTTTCTTTCAATCTTGGGGTGGAGATAGGGCAGATTTTTATTGTCAGTATGGTTTTCCCCTTGCTATTGTTCATTCGCAGATACCATTGGCGTATGTGGGTGATTCGTGGCATTGCAATGTTTATCTTTGTATTTGGGATAGTTTGGTTGTTTGAAAGGATCTTGGAAAGCTAATGTTTATTCGAAAGGGATTTTGCATTTTTATAATCTGTTTTTTATGTCTTTCCTCTTTTGTGTGGCCTCATTTTGTTATGGGTCCTGTCGAGGTTAATCGTATTTTAAAGAGTCTGCAGAAATCTCGAAAAATTTTGGATGGACAGCCTTCTCAGGAAGATAGGAAGAAGGAAATTTTCAATATTGCTTTCGAGGCCTACACCCTTATGAAATTAATTAATACCGAGATTGAAGCACACGGAGACGAACAGCAAGGCCTTATTAATTTGTCTGTAAAACGCTCCCAAGATATGAAAATTGGTATTGGTCCTATCAAGGGAAAACCTATCTATGTATACGATTTTAAGGAATTTGAAGAATACCTCAAAATTGCCCCCCAAGGAAAGTATGCTGCTGAGGCTAGATTTGCCCTTATTGAACGGGCTTTCTACCAGCAATCAGGAGGGGAGAAAACCCCAGAAAATTTATTGGCTAATTTAGAAGAGAAGAGGCAATTTTTAGAACAATATCCAGACTTTAGCATGCGGTCTCAATTGGAAATGTTGTTGACCCTAGACTATTATCAACTTTACTTTCTCTATCTTGAGAGAAATGACGTGAGTAAGACCAAGAAATACGGGGAGTTGGTTTTGGAGCAGTGTCGGCACATCATGGACACTTTTCCCGGGACCCAATCTGCTAATTTTGCTATGAATCTTATGCTGGAATTTGGATCGGACTAAACTCCAGAACACATCACAACTAGGCCTACTTTGCACTTAGTATTTTGGGGGACTATTTCCCCAATATCCTGCCAGGACATTGGGGAATCATCCAATAAACAGCTAGGGCAGTGTTAATGGTCCCTCACCCGATTCTCTTTCCATTCTAATCAGTTCGTCTCGAGGAGGCATGGCGATGCTAGCGTTGTTTTTTGCTAATTCATTTAGAAAATAGGTGCGAACATATGGATCTTCATTCCGAAACAGAACGGTATATCTTTGTCCGCCCTCTAGAACGTTACCTGTCATAGGGTATAACTCGTGCCCGGGGCTTCCTCCCAGTTTGATAAAGCGGGCTGGATCGGCTCCATTGTTAAAATGTTGATGAAACCATTGGATGGGAGGAATAACCATGACCCCTCTATGCCAGTCGACTTTTTTAACATGTTCGCCATTTCCGTTTTTCCAAGGGGTATACCCATGTTTTGTATCCCACATGAGGCTGTACCCAGTTCCACCTAGTAGAACAATAGTCGAAGACGGACCATGCCGATGAGCTCTTTCGTATGTGCCTACCGGGAATTGCTCGACGTGGCCAGTCATGGTGTTATCTGAAAGAAGAAAGTGACGATCGATATCTTTATAGCCTTGTCCGGCGTGAAACAGTCTCCATGTCCAGACATTGCGGACTAGATTTACGATGGAAAGTGAGTGACTGCGGGCCATCGGGGCATAGTCTTGACTGTTTTCTGGATCGAAATAATCGGCTTGACCGTCGTAGCGATCGGTAAAATCGTAATCGACATTGAAGAGGAAGTCAGCACTCCGGAAAAGATCAATCTTCAGGGGCAGGTCGGTTACTGTTGCCAAGCGAGCTGGCTCTGTGCCCTTGTTGAAGTGTTGATGCCAAGCATTCAGAGGCGGCGAAAAAAGAGTGCCTGTTTTCCATTGGATAACAGCTTTTTTCGATGGATCACTCTGCCAAATATGGGTTTCTCCTTCTCCGCTCAAGAACACAAGTTGTTCTTCGAAGAGATGGCGGGTGGCTATAGTTTCTCCACCAGCTGGAATTTCCAGTAAGAAAGAATTAACTAACGCACCAGCTCCGTCTAAATCAATGTAGGCTCCCTCAATTCCTGTTCCCATGCGTTTCCAAGGACCCAATTTCAGTTTATAAACATCTACAGCAAAACCAGTGTATTGAGGTAGGCCTTCTTTCTCTTTAAATTTTCTATAGGCACTAGTCCCTCGCAGTGAGAGGCGTTCTTCACCTGGCTTAAAACGATAGTCAGCATCATCAGCAGAAAGTTCTTTTTGTTTTTCGGTAGCCGATGCTTGATTTGCAAACTCCGTACTATTAGTTTCAGAGTACTTATCTTGCCCGGTGGTAATCCTCATTAGAGGGGTTAGTAGAAACGATAGACAGACGACTCCAAATACTATTAATGACTTTTTGTGAAAACTTATTTTTTTAAACATCGCACCTCCATTACTCTTTCCATTATAGGAACGCAGACACGCCGTATCAAATCTATATGCAAATGGACGTGTATTTCGGTCCAAACTTTATTGCGAAATCCATTCTGTAGCTGCCAATAAACTTCCTGCCACTTGTCGAGCTCTTTCTATGTGTCCGTAGTGAGTGATGGGAGCTTCTAGTAAGAGTACACGAATGGGGATGTCAGGATTAGTTTCCCGAAAGCGTTCAGCGGTGAAAACTTCCAGAGATTTTTCTGGCTCTTTCTGGTTCCAATGGTTGGCATCTAGTTGTGCTACTACCCACACCATCTTTCGATAGTTTTCAAGAGGGGCCCGGCTAGGGGAAAATAGGTCGTTAATAACAGTTTCGGGAATGATCTTATAGGGGTTATTAGTGAGAATTTTTCGTATTTCTGTTTCCATTTTTTTTGCATTTTCTATCATTCCCTGATGCTCAATGTCTTGAAGAGTCTGTTTGAAATGTGGCCGTCTAGTGCCTTCAAGTTCAAACCATTTCAGAGCTACTTCAAGCGGGGAAGCTGCTTGGATTGGATTTAATGGACCCACGTAATGTGCAGAGACATATCCTTCTGGGCTTCTACTTCTAGCTTTCCAGGCCACAAAGCGTCCATATCTTTCCACTCTTCCTGCTCGAGTTCCAATTTGTTCGTCGTATTCTTTTTTGATAGAAGCAGGAGGACCACTTCCCCATCCAAGAGAAAGATCTCGTAGACGCGGCTTTAAGGAAGAGTTTTTGAGCATGAATTGAAGTTCTCCCCCAGTAGAGTGTCCAACAATTAATAAAGGCCCTGAAGAGATATTTTCTAGTAATAGACGTACTCCTTCGGCGACCAGTTTAAAGGTGTAAATTGCATTACGAATATAGCCCTCTCTAACACTTAAATCTTGGCCTATAAGATATTCAGGAATTCGTTCGGAGTTGTCTTGGTCCCATCCTCCGGGTTTATAGTTTCCTGGGATGGTAACTAGGATAATTGGAATTTTTTGAGCAAGATATTGAGCGATGCCCGGACCATTTAAGGGATCTACTAAGAACTCATACCAGTTGGTTGATCCGCCGTTAATAATAGCCAGTGTGGGCATTCCATCCATAGGTTCGTTGGGTTGTAGTTTTAGCCCAGTAATATCCCAATCTAATCCATAAAAACTAAATCTCTGAATGTGCCAGCTAGCTTGATATCCAAGTTGGTCGGCAGGCAGATCCTGTATTTTTTTTGGGTCAAAGGCAGCAGCAGCGTCGGCGATAGTTTTCACATGCCTACCACCGTCGGGTAATTGCCATCCGAGTTGGTTGAAAAGTTTTTCAGGAACAGTAGAGTATTTTCGGGGTTGATCCAAAATTTGAAGAACTTTTGTAGCGGGATCTGATGATGGTGACGGTGAGGAGCAAGAGAACATTAAAGTCAGTACACAAATAGCAATAAATAGGTTTTTTCTCATTAGATCTCGATGATAAGTCTTGTTAGTTGATTGAAGCAATATAATTTCTGCTGATTTTTAATGAGATCTTAGATCTCCGTAGATTGTGCTTACATGGTAGAGTTTCTATTCTGGTGACATTTTTTAAGCTAGTTTTGTGTTTTCCTTTCAATTTCAAGCAAGTATTGTTTTGTGGCGGAGTGCTAGTTTTGTTCTGTCTACCGGTCCAATCCCAGAATACTCAGGGAGATACCTTTATTAGAAGAGAACTGCTGGCTGTTTATGTGGATTCTCCACCCATAATGGATGGGAGTTTGGAGGATAGTC
>CAZASS010000074.1:0-1652 GCA_964487835.1 uncultured Acidobacteriota bacterium
TTTAAAGATGATTCTGAAGTTGTAGTGGAAGGGGCCTATGATTCCAGCGAAGAACTCTTTCACGCAACTGTTCTTTTAGCCAAGTGTCCTTCCAAGTATGAAGCCATTGGGGAAGAGCATCCCGAGGGTATTCCTATTGAGAATTATGCCAACTAGTCAATATGATTGAACTCGGCCATTACTCCCTTTTAGCTTCTTTGTTGTTGTGTAGTTATGCTTCATTATGCCTCTGGTACTTGTTACTAACGGACGAATTTTTGGTGGAGTACGTAGCTGGCTATAGTGCTAGAGATATTCCAACAGCATACAAATTTACGGCCTTTTGGGGAGGACAAAAGGGGAGCCTCTTATTATGGGCAATGGTTCTTTCTTTGTTTTCTGGCATAGCTGTAATTCAAAATCGCAATAAAAATAGAGATCTAATGCCGTATACCACAGCGGTACTTTTGGGGGCCATTTTGTTTTTTATGGTTCTCTTAAACTTTGCCACTAATCCGTTTGAAACTCTGGAGGCAAGACCTGTTGACGGAAGAGGACTAAATCCACTGTTGCAGAATATTTATATGATTATCCATCCTCCTTGCCTTTTTCTAGGTTACGTGGGTTTGACTATTCCTTTTGCTTTTGCCATGGGGGCATTAATTAGTGGAAAGTTAGATACATCTTGGATTCATACTGTTAGAAAATGGACCTTAGTTGCTTGGGTTTTCCTGACTTTTGGGATTACTTTGGGTGGTGCATGGGCTTACGAGGAACTGGGTTGGGGAGGTTATTGGGCCTGGGATCCTGTCGAAAATGCTTCCTTCATGCCTTGGTTAATTGCCACAGCATTTCTACATTCAATCATGATCACTGAAAAGAAGGGAATGCTCAAATTATGGAATTTCATTTTAATTTTGCTGGCATTTGAGCTTTCTATTTTTGGGACATTCATTACTCGCAGCGGAATTATTTCATCAGTACATTCTTTTGCCTTGTCTAACATTGGACCATTTTTTGTAGTTTTTTTAGTCATTAGTACGCTGTTTGGCATGTTTTGGATTTTTTATCGTTCAGAAAGCTTGCGAAGCGAACAGCGCATGAGATCTTTTCTTTCTCGTGAAGCATCATTTCTCTTGAATAATCTTTTATTTGTTTCGATCTGTTTTACTATTTTTTGGGGAACGGTATTTCCTATTCTTTCAGAGTGGGTGACGGGTGAAAAAATTACTGTTTCTACTCCTTTTTTCAATCAAGTAAATATGCCTTTAGGATTAGCTTTACTTATTTTAACCGGGATTTGTCCTCTCATCGCTTGGCGTAAAGCTTCTCTAAAAAATTTCCAAAGAAATTTCATAGTTCCTTTGATGGCAGGTCTATTAAGTGGGGGTATAGTTGCCTTGTTTGGAATTCTAGATTGGATTCCGCTGCTATTCTTTTCTGCTTCTGGTTTCGTGGCCGCCACTATGTTTTATGAATTTTATAAAGGATCTCGTGCTCGACAGACTATTCGGCCAACCTCTTTTTGGGTTGCGCTTCTAGATCTGACTCTGATGAACAAACGACGATATGGGGGATATATTATTCATCTTGGAGTCGTCTTGGTATTTGTTGGAATTGTTGCTAGTTCTTTTTTTAGCGTGGAACAGTTTTTTACAGTACGTCAAGGAGAA
>CAZASS010000074.1:1662-4353 GCA_964487835.1 uncultured Acidobacteriota bacterium
CAAGTTTCAATCTTTGACAGAGAAAAAGGATCCAGAAAAGGATGTAGGACAGGCTCATGTGGAGGTGTGGAAAAATGGGAAACAAATAGATGAATTATTTCCACGGAAGGACTTTCATCATAAGAGCGAGCAACCCATGACAGAGGTAAGGATTCGGTCTACCTTTAAAGAAGACCTATACTTAGTTTTATCCGATATATCTGAGTGGAACAAACAGAGACAGGCGACCTTTCATGTGTTTGTTAACCCTCTGGTCCAAGCCATTTGGATAGGGATTGGAGTTATGGTTATGGGAGGAGTTTTTATTTTATTTCCCAATACTAAAAGAAGCCAATCGGTGGGTCCGAAAAAGCCTCAGGAAGAGAGCGGCAATGAAATTGTTTAACTGGATTTTCATTTTCTTATTTTGTTGGGCTCCACTATTTGGGAATCAGTTGGACCAGAAAGAGATTGATTCCCGTATTACTAGTAAATTGATGTGCACGTGTGGGTGTCCTCATTTGATTGGGCAGTGTGGCGATGAGTGTGGGGTAGCCCCTCAGTTAATTAGCAAAATTGAGCAAATGATGGCTTCTGGTCAGAAAGAAGATGAGATTTATTTGGCTTTTGAAGAGGAGTTCGGAGCTAGTGTTCTTGCTGTACCTAAACCCGAAGGATTTAATTTGTTGGCTTGGATACTCCCTGTTGTGGGATTGTTGGCTGGAGCTATATTAATTTTTGTCGTGATCAAAAAACTTAAGCCCAATGAAACTCCGGGTGCAGCAGAAAAGAAGAATGTACAGATCGAGACTAGATATCGAGCACTTTTGGAAAGGGAATTAAGTAAATAGATGATTTTGCTAGTTGCTCCTATTTTATTTATTGGCGCGGTTTTGTATGTTGCTTATCCGCTTTTGAGCCAAACAATTCAAAGCCAGAAAGAGAATGTGACGGAACAACAGCAGGCCGTTCAACAAAAGGAAGAAATCGTCGATATTCTAAAGGATATTGACATGGACTTTCGTATGGGAAAGCTTTCTCAGCAGGATTACGAGTCTCTTAAACTTGATTTTGAGCAACGAGCGGTTGAGGCATTTCAACGGCTTGAAGCACTGGAAGAAGAGGACCAACCCGAAAAGAAGAAATCCTGAGGATGTCAGATTCTACTCCGCTTTTACATCTTTCTGGAATTACCAAGAGATTTGAAGGAATTCGAGCTGTCAGCAATGTCAATCTGAAGGTGTTTTCCGGTGATTTTCTGACTATTTTCGGACCTAACGGAGCCGGAAAAACTACCCTGCTTCGAATAATTGCTTCATTAACACAGCCTACTGTTGGGCATATTGAATTTTCAAAAGAGAATGTGAATAAGGGGAAGGCTCAAGTCGGTTATGTATCTCATCAAAGTTTTCTCTACAACGAGTTGACGGGTTTTGAAAACCTGGAGTTTTATGGGAACCTGTACGACTTTCGTGAGCCACGTACCAGAGCCAGTGAAATGCTCATTAAGATGGGGTTGGAGAAGGTAGGACAGCGTCTAGTCAGGGAATATTCTAGAGGGATGAAACAGCGACTGACCTTGGCTCGGGCCCTGTTGCACGTCCCCTCCCTGTTATTGCTGGACGAGCCCTATACTGGATTGGATCAACATGGGAGTCGTCTGTTAACTAGTGTTCTTCGAAATGTGAAGGAAGAAGGTTCAACTGTCATTTTAATTACACATAATCTTCGCGAGGGACTGGAGTTGTGTTCGCGAGCTGTGATTCAACACCGAGGAGAATTGATTCTTGAGGCATCCTCAGATGAACTAGAAATATCTCATTTTGAGAATGTATATCTTCAGATGGTAGGAGATTAAGGTGCTGCGCCAACTAGTATTAATTTGGGTCGTTGCTGTTAAAGACTTAACGATAGAGTATCGGTCACGACAGGCATTTCTAAATATCCTATTTTTTGCTCTTCTCATTCTGATTATTTTTAATTTTGCTTTTGATCCCGGGAGTAGAGCTACTCATGAGGCAGCTCCTGGCATTCTTTGGGTGGCGTTACTATTTCCTGGAGTGATTCAGCTTGGCCGTTCCTTTCAGATGGAAACCGAGGAAGGCACTCTCCAGGGAATTATGCTTTCTCCTATAGATCGAGGAGTTTTGTTCCTTGGAAAATTTTTTGCTAACTGGATCTTTCTTGTGCTAATTGATCTGTTGATTTTAGTGGCATTTATTGTTTTTTTTAACTTCTCTTTTTCAGCTCAGTTGGGTTGGGTTGTTTTGTTGATTATGGTTGTTAGTATTGGTTTTACAGCGGTAGGGACAATTTTTTCTGCTATGGTTAGCAGTATTCGTACTCGAGAAGTGCTGCTACCTATTTTGCTCTTTCCTATTTTGGTCCCTATAATTCTTGCGGCTGTTAATGGGACACAAGAGGTGCTTATTAGAGAAGATACACAGTTCTTGGTTCAGTGGATTGAATTAGTGATTGCTTTTGATGTAATTTTTTTGTCTTCAGGATTTGTGGTGTTTGACTATGTTGTTGGCGACTGACAGTTCATTGTTTAATTTTGCAACGGTTTATATTCGGTTTGCCCGATGGTTGCTAGGACCCTTGTATGTGATGATGGTGCTAGCCCTCTATGGTGTCTTTCTATATGCTCCAACTGAAAAAGAAATGGGAGAGGTGCAGAGAATTTTCTACTTTCATGTTGGAGCTGCCTGG
>CAZASS010000074.1:4363-10178 GCA_964487835.1 uncultured Acidobacteriota bacterium
GATAGTACGCAAAAAGAAGTGGGATCATCTAGCAGCTGCTTCCGCTGAGGTTGGAGTAATTTTTACCACTATTGTTCTATGTACCGGTCCCATTTGGGCGAAACCTGTGTGGAATACATGGTGGCCTTGGGGCGATCCGAGAGTGATGACTACTCTGGTGCTCTGGTTAATCTATGTTTCCTATCTAATTTTAAGAACCAGTTTGCCTGATGGGGAAAAGAAATATAAGTATTGTGCTGTATTTGGAATAATTGGTTTTCTTGATGTGCCCATTGTCTGGTTTTCTATACGTCTATGGCGCACTATTCATCCAGTGGTTATTACGAAATCTGGAGCTCAATTAGAGCCAGAAATGACCCAAGTATTGATGCTTTCTGTGGCTACTTTCACTTTATTGTATATAGTTCTTGTAGCGATAGGTATGGCATTGCGGTTGAATGCTAGTTTGTTAGATGAATTGACCCAAAAGGCGTTAGACAGTAGGATCAAGCAGGCATGAATCTATATCTATTATCTGGTTACTTAGTCATCTGGACCATTCTTTCTCTGTACCTACTTTATCTGGTAAGAAAGCAGAAGAAGGTGGATGAAAAGCTGCAATCTTTTGTAAAGACGATTCAGCGGCAAGATGATATTAAATCCTAAGTAACTTTTTCTCAGAATGTATTTCTTCCCCTGATTTTTTCTGTGTTTCATTCAATTGTTTTCTTTAGCGTATTTTAAAGTGTTCTTTTTTCTCCCGTCATAGATTTTTAGTGTGAATTAGGTTTTTTCCCTTTGAGACAGGTAGGGGAATAGGATTGTAAATTTTGTATGTTCCTCCACAGGAGAAGAAGATGTCTTTTGGAAGTACTTTGACAAGGGAAAACTCAGATCTTATATAAATAACAAGATAAAGTTCCTGATTTTATTCAGGTTGAGGAGGTTATGAAATGGCAAAGATTATTGGAATTGATTTGGGTACAACTAATTCGGTTGTCGCTGTTATAGAGGGTGGTGAGCCCACTGTTGTTACAAATCCAGAAGGGAGTAGAGTGACTCCTTCGGTAATTGCTGTTACTAAGGATGGAGAGCGTCTAGTTGGCCAAGTAGCTAAGCGTCAGGCTGTAACTAATCCTGAAAATACGGTGTATTCGATCAAACGTTTTATGGGTCGTAAGGAATCGGATATTGGTGAAGAAAAACGCATGGTTCCCTATAAAATTATCAAGGCGGATAATGGCGATGCCTGTGTAGAGGTAAGTGGTGAACAGTTTCCTCCACCAAAAATTTCGGCAATGGTTCTTCAAAAGTTGAGATCTTCTGCCGAAGAGTATCTGGGTGAAAAGATTTCCCAAGCAGTAATTACTGTTCCAGCGTACTTTAACGATGCGCAGAGACAAGCTACCAAAGATGCAGGCACTATTGCGGGTTTGGAAGTTATGCGCTTGGTCAATGAACCAACAGCTGCTGCTCTAGCATACGGTTTAGATAAAAAAGACGAACAAACCATTGTTGTTTTCGATTTCGGAGGTGGAACTTTTGATGTCTCCATTTTAGAAGTTGGTGGGGGAGTGGTAGAGGTTAAATCAACTAACGGTGATACTCATCTGGGAGGTGATGATCTTGACCATCGGATTATGAAGTGGATTGTGGAAGAGTTTAACAAAGATCAAGGAATTGATCTTTCACAGGACAAGATTGCACAGCAGCGACTTAAAGAAGCTGCTGAAAAGGCCAAGATGGAGCTATCTACTGCTCAGGAAACAGATATTAATCTTCCCTTTATTACAGCGGACTCAGCAGGCCCTAAACATCTCAATATGAAGTTAAATCGAGCTAAATTTGAACAGTTAGTAGAAGATGTTTTGCAAAAGTTGAGAGTTCCTTGTGAAAAGGCTCTTAAGGATGCTGGCCTGAAGCCGCAAGATGTGGATGAAGTAGTTTTGGTAGGAGGATCCACTCGTATTCCGAGGGTTCAACAGATTGTTAAAGAGTTATTTGAAAAAGATCCCCATAAGGGTGTGAATCCAGATGAGGTGGTTGCTGTAGGTGCTGCAGTTCAGGCTGGTGTTCTGGGAGGTGATGTTAAGGATATATTATTGCTAGATGTGACCCCTTTGTCATTGGGAATTGAAACTTTAGGTGGGGTTAACACGATGCAGATTGAGCGTAATACTACTATCCCTGCCAAGAAGGAAGAGGTTTTTTCTACGGCTGCTGACAATCAGACTTCTGTTGAAATCGTTATTTTGCAAGGAGAGCGGTCCATGGCAGCTGATAATAAAAGACTAGGAACTTTTCATCTTGAAGGTATTCCTGCCGCACCTCGTGGAATTCCCCAAATTGAGGTTGTTTTCGATATAGATGCAAATGGGATACTAAATGTCAGCGCAAAAGATCGTGGTACTGGTAAGGAAAATGAAATTACAATTACTGGATCAAGTGGTCTTGATGATGCTGAAATTAAAAAAATGATGGACGATGCAGAATCTCATAAAGAGGATGATGCCCTCAAACAGGAGGGTGTTGCAGCACGCAACAAAGCAGATAGTTTGGTTTACAATACTGAGAAACTTCTAAATGAGAACAAGGATAAATTGTCCGAAGATGATTGTGCATCCATAGAGGAAGCTTTAGCAGAAACTAAGAAAACTCTGGAAGATAAAGATGGAGATATTGAAAAAATTAATGAGGCTGTTGGGAAATTGGAACAAGCATCACATCGGTTGGCCGAAGCTATGTACCAGTCTCAGCAAGCGCAAGCAAGTGAGGATGCTGATTCAGGTTCTCCTGAAGGAGAGGAGCAGAGCCAAAAGGAGGAGGATGAGGTCATTGATGCCGAGTATGTCGATGTAGACGAAAAGAAGTAATGTTCTATGGAGCAAAAAAAATACTATGGAACCCTTGGAGTTAAGAGAAGTGAAACTCAATCGGGTATTCGGAAGGCTTATCGAAAGTTAGCCCGAAAATATCATCCTGATCTAAATCCAGGAGATAAGCTGGCTGAGGAACGCTTTAAGCAAATTCAAGAAGCCTATGGAGTACTGGGTGATCCAGAAAAGAGAAGTGTTTACGATCGTTATGGACAAGGGCCTGGAGTAGGTCAAGGTTTTCAAGATCCTAGAGGGTTTTCTGGGGTTAATTTTGAGAGTGGTGGGACGGGGTTTCGTGATATTTTTTCAGATTTTTTTGGTGGCAAAAAATCTCAGACGGCATCTAGAGTAAAGAGGGGACAAGATCTTAAAGTTCAGATTCGTGTTCCTCTGATTAGTGCGATTAAGGGTACTCAGGTCCGCATCAATGCGACCCGGAAAGTTGTTTGTCTTCGTTGTAAGGGAACTGGAACAACTTCTACTACTAGAGAACAATCCTGTTTGCATTGTGGAGGAAGTGGCCAGAGAATTTCTAGGGCTATGAATTTTCCCTCACCTTGTCCAGAGTGTCAGGGCAGGGGCAGGATTCGTGTAGGGGCTTGTTTGGCTTGTAGTGGGGAGGGATTAGGGCAAAATGTTGAGGCACTTAAAGTAAAGATCCCTCCTGGTGTCAAATCGGGTTCTCAGGTACGAGTTTCTGGAAAGGGTGATGCAGATCGTTTTGGTGGTTCACCAGGCGATCTTTTTTTAGTGATTGATGTTCAACAGCATCCCTTCTTCCAACGTCAAGATAACGATATATTGTGTACCATTCCAATAACAGTTGTTGAGGCTGCATTGGGAGCTGAAATAGAAGTTCCCACTATTGACGGAAAGGCACGTCTGAAAATTCCTTTGGGGACTCAGAGTGGTCAAAGATTTCGATTGCGTGGTAGAGGAGTGCCATTGGTGAAATCAAAAGGGTTTGGAGATCAATTAGTGGAAGTGAAAATAGTGCTTCCTACAATCAAAGATGAGCGTTCTAAAAAGATTCTTCGTGAATTTGCTCTATTGAATCCCCAGAATCCTCGATCAGAAATAAAATCTGATCCGCTGAAGAATGAAGTGAAAGACCCACACAAGTCATAGACTTTATTTCAACAAATAAAAATAAGTAGAAAGAAATTTACTGGTAGAATTACGTTTTAGTTTGAGTCTCTGATTGTCTGAGCTGTGCTCTAATTTCTTTATATAGTTTTCTTAATTTGAATTGGTGTTGTTTTTTATCCAAATTTTCAGCCAAGAGTAGTTTCTTAATAGCTTCTAATCCCTGTTCTAGTTCAGAGAGAACTTGGTTTATTTGGATAGGATTATAAGGAATTTCGATAGAGGGCATGCCAAGTTCGGAAAAAATTTTCAAATAGCGTGCAGTGTTCATGTCTGGACAATTAATTCTTTTTCGGCCCGCTTGAAGTTCAAAACCGAGAAAGGTATAGATGATACGGGGCTGACATTTTCGGCCTGTCAGTGAGATAGTTCGGGTATTTTGTGTCAAGATTTCATCGGAATATATAGTGTTGATTCTTTGGATCTGATCTTTAATTAACATTCTGTTTTGAGTGTATCAATTATTACTGTGATGTAAATATGATGTTCTAGGTATGAATTATTATATTACAGACGAGACTTTTTGAATTAAGGATAATGAAGTTGCTCTTGGGTGGAAGGTTAAGTAAAGCCTTACCATGATTGACTGGGTTCCTCGACCCGTGGTAGTTTTAGCGCGGTTCCAGCCTGAGTGATGTAAGGGGGCTTTGAAGTGGGGCCAGCGAGGTGCTTACTAGTCCTTTGTGGGTAGCAGTTCTCGAGGCTGTGAAAAGGCCGATTAATAACAGAAGGGTTCATTTCATTAGAGCCGTTAGTAATTGGACGGTGTTGGGGAGGTTCGAGTGTCTCAAGAGTCCCTTGGAATGATTGAAACATGCGGTTTTGTAGGTGCTGTCGAAGCTGCGGATGCTATGGTAAAAGCTGCGAATGTGGTTTTAATTGGCCAGGAGTACATAGGTGCTGGTTATGTGACGGTTTTCATTAGAGGGGATGTGGGTGCGGTTAAGGCAGCTACTGATGCTGGTGCTACTGCAGCCCGCCGGGTGGGAGAACTTGTTAGTGTTCACGTTATTCCCAGTCCGCATCAAGAGGTAGAAAAGGTGCTGCCACGTATAACCACTTTTACCAGGAAAAATAAAAAATAGTGTTATTGGATTGTGCTTGAAGACAAAGATTTAGTCTCAATCCAGCAAGCGCGTACTTTGGTGGAGAATGCCCACCAAGCTCTGCTTACCTTTAAGAATTTTTCTCAACAACAAGTCGATCAAATTATTATGAGTATGGCCAATAAGGTCGAGAAGCATGCTCGTCGATTGGCTGAAATGGCTGTTGAGGAAACTGGTTATGGAAAGGTAGAAGATAAGACTATAAAGAACTTATTTGCTGCTGTTGATGTGTATAGGCACATCAAGGACATAAAGACTTGTGATGTCATTGCTGAGAACAAGAAAAAGAGAGTAGTGGATATTGCTGTTCCAGCTGGGGTGATTGCAGTTATTACTCCTACTACCAATCCCACTTCTACCGTTATTTTTAAAATTTTATGTGCGTTAAAAGGTAGGAATACCGTAGTCGTTAGTCCTCATCCTAATGCTGTACAGTGCACTTGTGAGGCTGCCAGAATTATGTATGAAGCTGCCCTGCAGGCTGGTGCGCCAGAAGATTGTATAAATTGGATAGAAACAGTGACCCTTGAGGGCACTACTGCACTAATGAAGCATCGAAAGACTAATCTTATTCTTGCAACGGGGGGGCCAGGAGTGGTGCGAGCGGCTTATTCTTCAGGCAAACCTGCCTTCGGTGTTGGCCCGGGTAATGTTCCTTCTTTTGTTGAACGAACAGCTGATGTGGCAAAGGCAGTACGAGACATTGTG
>CAZASS010000075.1:0-2403 GCA_964487835.1 uncultured Acidobacteriota bacterium
AAGTACGTGCATGCTCATCTACCTTGAAATTATCAGCACGACTATAGTCTTCCCTGGCTGGAGCCTTAGACTCAGGCGTCCAAGTAAGATAATTCCCATTATCAAACATGGACAATAAGCCATCCTGTGTAATGCGAGCATCATGTTGATGAGATGGCCACTCAAGGGACCCTAATGGTCGCAGTAAAAATGACTTCCAACGCTTCGTCCACCCTGCATGTGGGCCCAATATCCAAACTAAATCCCCAGTCTGTCGAGAAATTTTTACAACTGCATCTTGATGTCGCACAGAAACAATAATCGAATCATTCGATTGATCGTATCTAAGGCTATTGGCATGATCCCTGTCCTTCGTACCCCCCTGAACGTGACCATATCCCTTACTGTCCCAATAGGGACCACCTGAGGAGTATCCATAACGATTAGGGTCCAGTAAATCCAGCAATTTCCACTGGTTTACAATTTTCCCATCGGGCTGAAACTCAACAACAACATCTCCAATAATATTAGCCTTTACCTTCTGGGATTTCGGATTTGTAGGGTCCTTTGGAAAATTATTTACCGTCCGCATTTCAGTAGAAAGCGTCATGTAATTTCCATTGGGCACTTGGATAATCTCATGGTGAAAAGTCTCGACATGCACAGGAATAGATTCGCTGGAAACATCGAGGGGATTGCCATTATTGGGATGTTTAGCTGCGTGCCATTGCCGAACAATTTCTCCTGTCAACCGAATTTCAGTTACCTTGTTATAATTCGAAAGATACAAAAGATTCCCATTGGGCAAAATACTCAAATAGCGAGTGGAATCCTTGTGACGATAGTACCAAATGACTTCACCGCTGGAGTTAACCGCCAGAAAAAAATATAGCTCTTTGTTACGCATCCTCCTGACTTCCAAAAGAGTTACTCCCGGTTCCATTCGATCCGGTCGGCTTACCTGAACTGCAATCGGGGGGAAATCATCGGGCAGGGAAGGCGTACGGTATTCCAATGGACTTTCGGCTTCAACCCAATTTCCAGCAAGATCAACAGCACGAACTCTGATGCTGTAAGCCCTGCCGGCAACCAATCCAAAAACAGGCAATCGATGATCAGTAGAAAAATCCTCGCGAAGCTGGATTTCTCTTTCTGCTTTGCCATCTGAAACAATCAATGCCACCCGACTGGGTTCGTCGGTACTACACTCGAGAAATGCTACCAGAGGGGCCGCTGTGTTCGGGTTAGAACTAATCTCAGGATTCGAAAGAAAGCTAGGAGGCTTCGAATCTCCGCAGGAGCTCATAACCAGGAACACCCCTACCAGAAACAATCCACAACGCCTCAACATAAGCCTCCCCCTTCACCTTAAAAGGCCTTTTGGTAACCTATGGTTACTGCCCATTTTGATTTCATTTGAGGACCATTCAAGTCTTGATAAACCGGCACAACAAACTCTACTCCTACTCTATCTGAATAATCACCAGGAATTACTTTCAATAGTTGGTTAATCCCAATACCCAACTCCGCGATTTTCCCTCCATAATTTTGAGGATTCGCAGTTTGCACTGGTGCCGTAATTGAAGTATTGCGCCCCTTAATATCATTTTGAGCGCGGTAAGTTGTTCTGAACGAAAGAGCTGTATCTACAGAAAAACCCCTTTGCAACCAGGCAGTCGTAGCAATACTGTCTCCAAAATGCCACACATCTTTGTTGATATGGTTTTTCAATCTCAATTGCGCCCCATACACCCATCCTCCCCTATTCCCCACACCGGTTAAAGCAGAAACTAAAGTTGTTGATTTGTCGCCAACTTGCATCCCGTAGGGAAGAAGCATCGATTTCCTCTGATTCATCGGACTCAACATCGTATCTTTGGCATCTGCTTTTCCAATAGATTGCTGAAAGCCTAGCTCGGCATGCCATCGCGAAGTATCCGTCTTGAGCAGTTTGATCAATGCCGAAACTGAGATATCAGACAGGTCAGAAGATGAGGTGTTGGATACCCCTAAATACGCTCTATCCATCGCACCCTTATATGTATGCGTTTTCATATCTTTGCCCATGTACATTGCCATGCCCATTAAAGTAAGGGAATCACTCGGGGCATACATCATTCCGAACATGGTCATATCCATATTCATGTCTTGGGGAACCACGCTGAGTTTGGCCGGCATACTGCCCATTTGATAGGGGTTTGGGAGTTGAATTATTTCTGCATCAGACAAATCCTTCGTCCCGTTTCGGTTGCCTCCCATAAACATTTTTGAATGCCTAACCGAAACCATGTAGTGCCCTTTTTTATGAAAATGGTCTCCCATCACTCCAATCGGGGCATGATCTGTCGCTTTTTCTTCAGCAAAAACTGCTGCAGAAAAGAAAATCAAAACAATAAAAATTATTTTTCTCATATAGATCCCTCT
>CAZASS010000075.1:2413-8208 GCA_964487835.1 uncultured Acidobacteriota bacterium
ACAAAAACGCCGTCAACTTACTCACACGAGCACGCTTTCTGGTCAATGTTTACTAAAATTGCTAGAAATTTTTAAAAATTGAAAATACTAAGAAAAATTGAGTTGGGGAGGTTCATCGAAAAGCATGAAGTATCCAGCTATCTCCTCTGCAAAAAGTGCTGGCGCAACAACTTCCACTTGCAAATTAATCGTCCAAAGTAACAAATCGCCAACCAACCATGCACGATTACCCAGTTGAATGCCGACCTGATCCTCTTCAGATTGAGATTGTGGATTTTGCGAACACAATTCGGAAGAACAATGGTGAGAAGAAGCCTCGTGTTCGTGTTTAGATGTTGTGCTGTGACAGGCTTCTCCTGAATCTGACAGCTGTGAGCTTTTGCTCAATGACCGAGAAGTCATATTGCAAGCAATAACGCAGCTACATATCATGCCGTGTTCAGCACAGTTTGACTGACCATAAATAAGACTTAAACACTCATGTGGAAATGGAATTAAAACCCAGAGAGCCAAAAGAGCAAAGGCCTGTCGAACAGAAACACCATAAATTGCCCGCTTCCTAAACAACTTCATATTTCAACGAAAAATTATAACAAAACCATTCATGCTAGCAATACTAAAACATAAAAATTTCGAAACCAAAATGTGCCCGGGGAGGGACTCGAACCCTCACGAGGTTACCCTCACAGGATTTTAAGTCCTGTGCGTCTGCCAATTCCGCCACCCGGGCTTCTTGGAATCTAAGTCTACCATGCTGTTCTAGGCTCCCTAAGCAAGAAAAATAATGACCGATTGTACAATTCCAAAGAAACAGGGCATAAATGTTCAAAGTGCCTGACAGCTTGATTGCAATTCATACTTGATCCCTGAAACCGACTAACGGTTATAATCAACCTCTGGGGTTTAAATAAAGAACACGATGAATGTACGAGTAAGATTTGCACCTAGTCCGACCGGCTTCCTGCACATTGGAGGCGCCCGCACTGCTTTGTTTAACTGGCTATACGCCAAACAACACCAAGGGACATTCATCCTCCGCATCGAAGATACCGATACTGAAAGATCCAGCCAAGAAATGGTAGAAGGAATATTGGCCGGCCTCAAATGGTTGGGCCTACAATGGGATGAAGGCCCCTACTATCAATCGGAACGTCTTGAGTTTCATCATTCCATTTGCACTCAATTGCTAACAGAAAATAAAGCTTATCGCTGCTTCTGTCCTCCACAATTGCTCAAACAAAAAAGAGAGGAAGCAATCAAGAGGGGAGACTTCTGGAAATATGACGGCTGTTGTCGCAATCTGTCTCAATCAGAAAGTGAGCAACGCTCTAAATCAGGAGAAATATTTGCAGTCCGCTTTCGAATTCCTCCTGGACAAATCTCCTTTAAAGATACTGTCATGGGAGATGTAACGGTTGAAAATAAAAACATCGAAGACTTTGTCATTCTCCGCTCCGGTGGTCAGCCCACCTATCACCTAAGTGTCGTTGCAGATGATATCGATATGAAAATCTCGCATGTAATTCGAGGGGCAGACCACCTAGCCAACACCAGTAAGCATATTTTGCTTTATCAAGCCCTAAAACAACCACTGCCCTCTTTCGTTCATTTACCCCTTATTTTGGGTTCTGACAAAAAGCGCCTCAGTAAGCGCCACGGTGCAACTTCGGTATTGGAATATGAAAAGGAAGGCTTCTTGGCAAGCGCCCTTACCAATTATCTGGCTCTTCTAGGATGGGCACCAAACGAAGAACGAGAATTCCTAAATCGCAAAGAGTTAGTTCAACTCTTTAACATTAAACGTATCAACAAAACTAACGCTATCTTTGATCTTAAAAAATTAGAATGGATGAATGCACAAACCATATCTCTTTTGAGTGCTGAAGAATTGGAACTCACAGTCCGCTCAGTATTAGAAGAAAACAACCTGTGGAATCCCGTTTGGGAAACAAAAGAGCACCACCTTTTCCAGCAAATCATCGACCTGTTAAAACCGCGCATTCGCAAACCTTCAGACTTTGCCGATCTGGGCAAGGCCTTTTTCACCGATGATTTCGAATATGACTCACAGGCCATCAAAAAGTATCTCTCTTTTGAACAATCAGATGAACATGCTGCTCTAATAGAAGCTCTGAAAGACCTCATGCTGGCCTACAATGAATTACAAGTTTTTGACTTGGACACAACCGAAAAAGCTCTTCGCGAAATTGGTGATACACACAAGATAAAACCAGGACGTTTCATTGGAGCAATTCGGGTTGCCTTAACTGGGAAAACAGTAGCACCCGGAATTTTTGAAGTAATCATTGTCTTAGGAAGAACAAAAACTGCAAATCGCTTGAACGACTTGATTGGATTTCTTCAATGAGCAATCTCCTTTTATCAGTGATAATTCCCGCTTACAACGAAGAGGGTCGAATCGGTTCTACCCTAGATCAAATCGTGTCCTACTTGCAGTCTCGCAACTTGAATTTTGAACTTTTAGTCATTGATGATGGTTCTCAAGATCAGACATCAACAATTGTTCGTCAGTTCTCCGCACAAAAAAATTTGCAGTCACAAGTCCACGTTAACCGCTACAATCGTAACCGGGGAAAAGGATATGCTGTGCGCTACGGCATGTTGTTGTCTAAAGGGGATTATGCCTTACTAACCGATGCTGATTTAAGCACTCCCATTGAGGAAATATCTAAACTGGAGAAAGAAGTAATCCACGGTTCGGCTGACATCGCTTTTGGATCTCGTGACATGGAGGACTCACGAATCGAAGTTCATCAATCCTGGATCAGAGAAACAGGCGGAAAAATTTTTAATCGCATTATGTGTCTAATTGTTCGACTCCCTTTTCGCGATACTCAATGCGGATTTAAACTATTCCAAATGAGTCACTGTAAAACAATTTTTCAAAAACAATCTATCGAAGTCTTTGGCTTTGATGTAGAAATTTTGTACATTGCCAGAAAATGGGGCCTGAAGATAAAAGAAGTCCCTGTTGTTTGGAAACACCAGGACGGCAGTCAAGTACATCTTCCCCTCGATGCAATAACTATGCTTTGGGATTTATTCAAAATTAAATGGGCCGATCGGCAAGGCCAATACGAACATGTTTAATACCCAAGCAATGGGATTAAAAAAGTCATATCACGCTGACCCAATCCATCGACACTGCACTTAGGATTACAGCTACTAGTTGTCAGTTAGACGTTCTCTGTTGTAACGTTGCAGCTATGACAAAGCTAGGCGTTAACGTGGACCACGTTGCCACCATCCGGGAAGCCCGTGGGGCCCTAGAACCTGATCCAGTTGCTGCGGCGCTATTGGCAGAATTAGCTGGCGCTCAGGGAATCACTGTCCATTTACGAGGAGATCGCCGCCATATTAAGGAGCGCGACGTACGCCTACTACGAGAAATGGTTACCACCCGGCTCAATCTGGAGATGGCTCCTACCGACGAAATGGTAAAAATTGCCTGCCAACTGCTTCCAGATACGGTCACCTTAGTTCCTGAACGAGAGGGAGAAATCACTACTGAAGGTGGACTGAATGTTGTTGGAATGGCAGAAGAAGTCAATAGTGCCATTCAGATACTGCATAAATCTGGTCGTCAAGTTTCTCTTTTTATAGATCCCGATCCGGAACAGATTCAGAAAAGCGCTTCACTGGGAGCCAGCCTAATTGAAATCAATACTGCAGCATATGCCGAGGCAGTACCCAAAGGACTTGATCAAGACGATAAACAATTTAAACAAGAGTTAGAAAAAATTGTTAAAGCAAGTCAATTAGCAGAAAAAATAGGTCTACGAGTCCTGGCGGGGCATGGGCTAACCTATCGAAACGTGGGGCCTGTTTCAACTGTCTCGCAAATTGTTGAATTGAATATTGGACACAATATTGTGGCGCGGTCCGCCCTGGTTGGAATAAAGCGGGCAGTAAAAGAAATGCTAGAAGCCATGAATTCACCGGCGAACAACAGCTAATGTCAGCTGCTCTGTACGTAATAGCAACCCCTATTGGCAATCTCGAAGACCTTAGCCCGAGAGCTCTTCGCCTGTTAGATGAAGTCGACCTAATCGCCTGTGAAGATACACGTCACACCCGCAAACTCCTGAGGCATTTTTCTATTAAAACTCCCACTACGAGCTATCACGAACATAATGAGCTTAGCAAGGCTCCTAAATTAGTTAACAAGCTAAATCAAGGCAACCAAATCGCTTTAGTTTCAGATGCCGGCACTCCTCTACTCTCTGATCCTGGATATCACTTAATTAAAAGCTGCCGCGATCAAAACATTTCCGTCTATCCAATTCCGGGCCCTATGGCAGCCACAGCAGCTCTGTCGGTTTCGGGACTGCCAACTGACCATTTTTTCTTTCAGGGATTCTTGCCGAAACGAGTAGCACTACAAAAAAAACAATTGGGGAAAATTAGCCAACTAAAATCTACTCTAGTGATATATCTTTCCCCCCATTCTGCTCTTTCAACCTTGCAACGCATCCAAGAAGCTTTAGGTAATCGCCGAGCTTTTCTTGGTCGGGAAATGACCAAGTTGCACGAAAATCACTACTTGGGCAATCTGCAAGACATTCTTGAACAAATCCAGAAGGAAAAACCGCGAGGAGAGTACACTTTAGTGGTTACAGGGCAGAACTCAGCAATCTATTCTCGCAAAACACCTACTAAACTAGACATTCCAGCATACGTAGTTGGATTACAAAACCTTCACGGCTTATCCAAAAAGGATGCGATTAAACGCGCTTCCCAAGAATTAAACAAACCGAAAAGAGAAATTTACCAACAAGTTATTAAAAGCTAACAATATTTATGCATATATTATGCATAAATATTGCCTAAATAATTCAAAACTCCCTTGACATTAGCCATCATAAGATGCATAATTATCCATCATTATGCGGCTGAGTAAACTAATCTAGCAGAAATTTTTATCCCTCAGCTTCTATAAAGACGCCTAAGCAAAGATAAGGTTAATGTAAGTGAAATCTACAGCAAAAGTGATCGCTCCAGTTGTGACTGAAAACCTAGAGCCTGATGTGATCAGCTCTTCTGCAGACCGGGTTCCTTTGTCTACACCGCTACAGCTAACCCTCGATGCTCCCCCCCAAACCGGCAACCTTGTTCTAGTACGAGTTAAAAAAGTGAGCGGCAAATATTCATCAATAGAAATTGCAAATGGCGAGGAAGTTTCACTGGAACCTGGGAAAATCCTGGTTGGTGTTTTGGGAGCTCGACGGGCATTAATAGGATTCTCTGGGGATGTCCCTGAAAATCTAGAACCACATATGTCTCTTTTCGTGCTTAACCGAGGAGGAGTGATCGGCAAATGCACCGGATTTCACCGAGAGCTGGAATGGCCAACTGAAGTAGAATACCTGGCCACTTTGCAAAACAATGGCCAAATCTTAAACTTGGAAAATTTTGCACTCCCTCTTATCGATAAGCCTCTTCCTGAAACTCCGCTAGTCCTAGTGGCAGGCACCTGCATGGATGCCGGGAAAACTTCAGTTTGCAAGCAACTTCTCAAGCGCTTTGCAAAAAAAGATTTCACTGTGAATGCCGGAAAAGTTGCGGGAGTCGCCTGTCTGCGCGATCTGGTTGTGATGCAAGAACATGGGGCCAAAGAAACGCTGAGTTTTCAAGATTTTGGCTTGCCTTCCGCCGCACAACTTCTAAAGTTGCGCGGCGAGAGCAAAGGCGAGCAAAGGCGCCTGGCAAGAACCAAAAGGCTATAGCGCACTACATGACAGCCCCCCGAGAACAACGCGTGGCCTCAAATGACG
>CAZASS010000075.1:8218-10055 GCA_964487835.1 uncultured Acidobacteriota bacterium
GGCCACATCTATAATCCACCACCTTTCCCAATCCGAACCAGACTTTATACTGCTAGAATTAGGCGATGGGGTTTTAGGGGGCTATCGCGTCTCCTCTCTCTTGGAAGACCCACACCTGATGAGCCGCTGTGTATCAATGATTTTGTGTGCCAACGATCTTATGGGCGCTTGGGGACTGATCCAGTGGTTTTCACAGCAGAAACAGCAAATGCCTCGCATGTTAATCTCAGGCCGGGTAACCGATAGCACAGAGGGAGTTCGCTATATCGAAAAAAACTGGAACCTCCCAGCAGCTAATGCTTTCGATGGCCCCGCTAAAATGTGTACTCACGTTTTGGAGTCTTTAATGCCATGGTTAGAGTTGGAATAGCTGGAGGTTCGGGTTACTCAGGCATTGAATTAACTCGCATTCTTCTACAACACTCCGAAGGCGAGAGCACCTGGATATCTTCCCGGCGCTATGCCGGCAAGAAGGTGGCAGAACTGTATCCCAAGCTATATGGCTGCTCGGACATTTACTTCTCACCCCTAGAACCAATTCCTGCTGCAGATTTGGATGTACTGTTTCTAGCCTTGCCCCACGGGCACGCTATGAAAATTGTCCCGGATTTGTCCGATGACTTATTAATTATCGATCTGAGTGGAGATTACCGGATCTCCAACCCTCAAATTTTTGAGGAGTTTTACCATCTCCCAGCTTTCGATAGCGAAGACCAGCAGAAATTTGTCTATGGATTACCCGATATTAACCGCAAAAAAATTAGTAATGCCCGACGCATTGCTAACCCCGGATGTTTTGCCACGGCTACACTGCTCGCACTTCACCCCTTAACACAAGAAAAATGGATCAAAGGGCCTGTATTCGTCGACACCAAAACGGGCTCGTCTGGAGCCGGGCGCACTGCCAGTGAAACCACACATCATCCTCGGCGAATGAATAGTCTTTTTGCCTACAAGCCTTTCCAGCACCAGCATCTGCCTGAAATTAATGAGGCGCTACAACATCCCGATTATCCACTTATTTTTCAAACCTATTCTGCTCCATTTGTTCGCGGAATATTTGCCAGTCATTACACAGAATTAATTAAGCCTGTTACTTTCGAAGCAGTTTGTGAGCTTTACGCGAATTATTATAAAGACGATTTTTTTATTCGGTGGACACCTTCTTGCCCCGATGTTAATTTCGTCCGCCATTCTAACTTTGTAGACATCGGAGCAGCCATTAAAGGCAATTATTTGATTGTCTGGTCAGTACTAGACAATCTTCAAAAAGGAGCTGCTGGACAGGCTGTTCAAAACATGAATTTAGCCTGCGGATTTTCCGAGGAGCAGGCCTTGGAAGCCCTCCCCGCACACCCATAATGCAAAGGTTTGCGTCTTGAGTAATATTTTCCAAGGGCTCACATTTTAAAAACAAAGAAAGGAAAAAGAATCGTGATTGATTCCATTCGGCGCGACGAAAATCGCTATCAATTGCAAACTTACGGAAAGTTTCCCATCGCCATCGAAAAAGGCCAGGGGTGCTATGTGTACGACCAAGATGGACAGCAATATTTAGACTTTTATTCTGGACATGCTGTGGCTTCAACTGGTCATTGCCACCCTCACGTGGTCGCGGCCATTCGCGAACAGACAGCTCGTCTGATCTTCTACTCCAACGTGACTTACAATGGAATGCGAGCGCAAACAGTCAAGCACCTGCTTCAAATGGCAGGAGCCCCATACCATCAAACCTTTCTGGCTAACTCTGGCAGTGAAGCCAATGAAAACGCCATCAAGCTAGCTCGGGCTTTTACTGGTCGCCAAGAAATTATTTCTCTTTCCCAATCTTTCCACG
>CAZASS010000076.1:0-10053 GCA_964487835.1 uncultured Acidobacteriota bacterium
CGATATCTCTGAAGCCTGCCGTCGAAATGGTGTCATTGGAGTTTTAACAGGTAAAGATCTGAAAGGGATAGACCCCTATTACGGACATGCGGTTAAAGACCATCCTATCCTAGCGATAGATAAGGTCCGTTTTGCCGGCGAACCGGTAGCTGCTGTTATAGCAATCAGTGAAGGAATTGCCCATGAAGCCCTCGATGATATTTTGGTCGAATATGAAGAATTAACTCCAGTCATGAATGTTAAGGAATCCCTTGCCCCCGATAGTCCCAAAATACATGAAGAAACTTATTCGGCAGGAAGATTCCGCGGATTCGAAGACAAACATAGTTCAGAAGTCACTAATATCTGCCAAGAAGTCCACTTGGAATGGGGTGATATAGAATCTGCCTTTTCAGAAGCAACATTTGTAGAAGACCAAGAGTTCTCCTATCCCATGGCCTATGCTTATGCCATGGAGCCCTACACTTGTGTAGCTGACGCTAATAAAAAAGAGGTTACAGTTCATACCTGTGCCCAGCATCCCTTTATTGTCCGCCATGATCTATCATCAATTTTCGGAGTTCCTTTAAATAAGGTTCGTGTCATTGTTCCATACGTGGGAGGTGGATATGGAAGTAAGTCGTACACTAAAATAGAACCTCTAACAGCTGCCTGCTCCCTACACGTGAACAGACCCGTCAAACTTCAACTAAGTGTCAATGAAGCAATGCTAACCACTCGTTGTGATAGTGCTCAAGTACATGTAAGAACAGCTACTGACAAAAATGGCAATCTATTGGCCCGCCAGGCTGAAATCTATATGGACACCGGAGCCTATGCAGAAAATAGTCCTCTTGTCTGCAGTAAAATGGCCAATCGAATTGTAGGGCCTTACAAAATTCCTAATGTAAAAGTGTCCTCTTATGCAATCTATACAAACAGCGCCCCAGCCAGTTCTTTTCGAGGATTTGGAGCGACTCAAGTCAGCTTTGCAGCAGAATCACAAATGGATGAATTAGCCGATCAAATAGGTCTAGATCCAGTCGAATTTCGTCTCAAAAACTTAGCCAAATCTGGAGAAGTAACACATCCAGAAAGATTTTCAGGGTCAACTCAAAAACAGGCTCTACGAGGCCTGGATGCTGATTTGATTTCCGACTTAAAACTCCTTGCAGAAGCACTAAATATGTCTGATCCTCTTCCCGAGAATAGAGGAAGAGCTGTGGGTTGTTCAGCCAGTGACGCCGGTTCAAAACCGGTGTCTTCCGCCATTGTTCAAATCTACACTGATAACTCCGTTTCTGTTCATTCGGGAACCACTGAGTTAGGTCAAGGCGGACATACAGTCATGGCTCAAATCGCAGCGGAGGAGATGGGAGTGGACTTTTCAAATGTACGAGTCGTAGCTTCGGATACAGGTACAGTTCCTTTTGATCGCTCCACTGGTGCCAGCAGAAGTACAACCTTAATGGGGCGTGTAATTGTGGAAGCCTGTCGGGACGCTATCACACAAATGCTTGAGATGGCCGCAGAACTTTGGAATACATCAATAGACGAATTAACTGAAGAAGTAGGAGGAGTTCAATACAACAAGGAAACTCTCTCCTGGGGCCAAATCTTAGAAAAATATTCCAAGATGTCAGGATTTAGCATAGTAGGCCGCGGATACTTATATCAGAAGGGAGACCTGGCCCAACTTCCTCCCTTCTGGGAGATCGGATGTGCCGGAGTGGAGATCTCAGTAGATAAAGAAACTGGTCAAATCACTGTTGAACGATTGGCGACAGTAGGAGATGTGGGTCTGGCGATCAATCCAACAATGGCGGAAGGCCAAGACCTAGGAGCGGCTACTATGGGACTTGGACTTGGTCTATATGAGAAAATGATCTATGAAGGTCAGGAACTAGTTAATGGTTCTCTTATGGATTACCGAGTACCTAGATTTTCTGATTTACCCAAGGACATTCGACTAATTCTGGCACAGAATCAGGATGGAGGTGGTCCTTACGGGGCTAAAGGTGGTGGCGAAGGAGCTTTGAATCTCATTCCAGCTTCTTTAGCCAATTCTCTCTATCGTGCAACTGGTGTCCGTGTTCGCGAAGTACCCCTCACGCCTGAAAGGGTTTGGAGAGCACTTCAAGAAGCAAAAAATAAAAAATCATAATTTTGGGGGTGTTATTTTGGCAATTGATCTTTTACTAAAAGGTGGAAAAGCCTTTGTTGATGGAGAACTTCTTCCGGTCAATATCGGGATTTCTAAAGAAAAAATAGCTTCGATTACTGCTCATAGGGAGCCTTTGAAGGCTAAACGTACTGTTAACGTTTCTGGAATGTGGCTTCTTCCGGGACTGGTTGACGTACACTCACATCATCGTGAGCCAGGCTTTACTCACAAAGAAGACATTACTACTGCCACGCGTGCCTGTGCTGCAGGCGGCGTCACAGTTAGTGTGGGTATGCCCAACGTTAGTCCTCCTCCAACTAATGCGAAAACTCTCAAAGACATTTTTGCTCTCTATCGCGAAAAATCAATTATTGATTACAACATGAATCCCTCTGCCACCAAATTAGAGGAAATTCCCAAATTGAAAGAGATGGGAATCTTGTCATTTAAGGTCTTCATGGTCGTTGATACAGGTCGTTCCTACCCCCATATGCCCGGGATTGGAGTACATGACCATGGGAAAATTTTAGAGATCTTTGAAGAAGTAGCAAAAACAGATCTACCTATTATGGTTCATCCCCACGATCAACCATTAATGGATGTAATTGAGAAAAAATTCTGGGATAAAGGCCAACGCGACTACCGAGCCTATGCTAAAGCCTACTCTGCCTATGACGGTGCAATGTGGGACACATCCGTTGGTGTTCTCCTCAACTTGCAGCGCGCTACTGGAGTCCACCTCCACCTTCTGCATATGCAAACCAAAAAGAGTCTTGAAATGCTGAGGGAGGCCAAGAACGAGGGCAACAAGGTAACTGCAGAAGTAAATCCATGGGCCCTTTGGTTGAGTAATGATTGGAAAACTGTAGAACGACTGGGTTCTTATGCCCTTTCCTATTATGTCGCTCCTCATCATTCAGATGCAGTACGGCAGGCCATTCTAGATGGAACAGTTGATGTGATTGCAACTGATCACGCCCCACACACCAAAGCAGAAAAAGAACGCGGGTGGAAAGATGGATGGAAGGCACACACAGGTACTCCTTCAGCACAGTACTACCTATCACTACTCTTGAATGATATACATGAAGGAACTATGACCGTCGAACGGCTGGTAGAACTAACCGCTAGCGAACCAGCCAAACTTTTCAAACTTTATCCAAAGAAGGGTGTGTTGAGGATCGGTTCAGATGCTGATATCGTGGCGGTGGATCCTGATAAAAAAACTAGAATCACCCATAAAAGTGTTTTGAGTAAGTGTGGCTGGACTCCCTTTGCCGGTAGAAAGCTTCTTGGAGTACCTATTCACACTCTAGTACGAGGACAATTTGTTTACAAAAACAGTAAGGTGGTTGGAAAACCTGGTTATGGCAAACTAGCAAGACCAATCTAAAAACAATCTAAAAAATAATCTAAAGAGGTAACTAATTATGGCAACAGAATTTGGACTACTTTTACCCCATTTTGGACAACACGCAAGTGCTGAAAAGCTTTTGGAAGGCTCCAAAAGAGCTGAGGCACTAGGTTTCGATTCAGTTTGGGCCCGTGACCATTTAATCTTTCATCCCCATGGAATGGAAGGCACCGACAAAACCTTCTACGACCCTTTTATTGTCTTGGCAGCTATAGGAGGAGCAACTTCCAAAATCAAACTCGGAACTGGATCTCTAATTCCTCATCGCCATCCACTTTTAACGGCAGCTATGATCAATGGACTTGTTAATCTAGTAGGTGATCGTTGCGAATGGGGATTTGGACTTGGTAATTTTCAACACGAGTTCGACGCCATTGGAATGGGAGAATGGACACGTAAGGAACTAGTACCAGAACAATTAGACATCATTCGTAAGCTCTGGTCTGATCCAAGTGTCTCAGTTGAAGGAAAATTCTATAACTTTGAAGATTGCGGTCTGAGTCCTTCTCCACCTTCTCCACAGCGCTTTTGGTATGCTGGCGGAACACCCGCTTCGGTCCGCAGAGCACTAAGGTACTGTGAAGGATGGTTACCAGGACGCATTACACTCCCAACCTACAAAAAACGGGTTGCGAAGCTGAGGGCAGGAGCTGAAGAACAAGGTAGACCTAGAGTGCTTGAAGGGTGTATTCCCATCACTAGCGTTGATCAAAGTCGAGAAGCTGCCCTAGGGCCTGTTAATGTGGAAGGCCTTCTCGCAAATGCCAACAAAAATAGATTCTGGGTCAAACCTGATTCGGTAACTTTTTCTGAGCCAGAGGATTTAGAAGGGTGTTTGATGTTTGGCACCCCAGACGATATTGTCAGAGAAACCCAAAAATATATGGAGGCAGGAATTGACCATTTAATTTTTGATCTCCGTTATCGCTATGACAATTGGTTCGAGGGTATAGACCTACTGGGTAAAGAAGTTCTACCCAAACTGCGCTAATACCAAACAAGGTGAGATTTGTGGGAATCAATTAACCTCCACAAATCTCACCCCATAACAAGGACCATACAACTCTAATGATACCGTTACGACCTTTTAAAATTCATCAAGCTGCCGATATTTCCAAAGCTTCGGATATGCTTAAAGATCTAGGAGATGAGGCAAGTACCTATGCAGGTGGAACTGAACTTCTTCTGGCCATGAAGTTTGAGGTATTACACTATCCTCATCTGGTGGATATCAAAGAAATATCTCAATTAAACAACATCGAAGTCACTGACACTCATCTTGAGATAGGGGCAACTACGACGCACTATCAATTAGAGCGATCCGAACTGATTCGGTCACATCTACCAGTCGTGGCAGAAATGGAATCCAAAGTAGCTAATGTTAGAGTCCGAACAACTGGCACCATTGGGGGAAATCTTTGTTTTGCTGAACCTCACTCAGATCCTGCCACACTCTTTAACGTACTAAATAGCTCCGTTGTTTTACAATCTTCCCAGGACAAGCGAGAAATTCCTATTGAAGAGTTTGTAATCGGAGCTTATGAAACTTCCCTAAAAGAAGGTGAATTACTCACACAAATTCGAATACCTCTTCTAGAACAACACCAGCGAACGGCTTATACCAAATTTCAGGTTCATGAACGTCCGACTCTGGGATTGGCTCTACTATTAGAGATTCCTAATGGGAACAAAGAAATCACTCTCGCTCGCGTCGCAGTAGGCTGTGTCAGTCCTTTTCCTCAACGCTGCAGCGAGGCAGAAACTCTAATGGTTGGAGAACAATCCTTAGTAGAACAAAAACTAGATGAAGTAGCTGACATATTAGCTGATCAAGCTGAGTTGGTAGACGATGCAGAAGGAGGTATCGACTACAAAAGGAGTTTAATTCACACCTTCCTTCGCCGAGCTTATGATCAAATCATCACAAGAGAGAATTAATTCCTGTAATCCCTAGGCCCATAAGGGTTCCTTAAATTGATGGGTTTGAATAAAATCTAACACTTGCTGATATTGCTCTTGGTCAATTATGCCCTTCTGCAAGTAAAGATCTGTCACATCCGACAACTTAAAAATTGATTCAACCCTGTATCCCTCTGCGGCTAACAGCTCAGTTCCCCCTTGCTGGCGATCTAGAAAAACAATAATTCTATTAACTTTAATGCCCTCATCTTGTAGTCTTTTCAATGCCTTCCACTTACTCAAACCCGAGGCAACCACATAATCAATCAAATTACACTCATAGTCCTCAAAATCCCGACCTCCAATAATGTAAGAAGCATTCCCAGGCTGATAGATTTTTTGTTCCTTGCGAAGCAAAATATAACGAAAAGAAGGACAAATTTGTTCTTTCCAGGCATAAAGAGCACTGGCCAATGCCAACGGAGTAGCCGTATCAGGGACTCCCACGATTCCCTGTTCAGATAAGTTCGGTGCAGACAATTTCTTTATCTTGCAAGTAAATTCACCCCCGATCTTCCAAATCAGATCAGATCGTTTATAAAGATTTTCCCGTAAATCCAAATAAACGGGAGAACCCAAGCCATATTTAGCTTGGATAGTTTCTCTATCGAATACAAAAATACCCGCACGTTGCATCTCAAGCAGCAACATTATCTGTTCTTCGTTAAACATGGGATTTAACGGTTCGCACCCTGGATCTGATATGTCTTATACCGTCTAACTGAAGCTCTCAGTAGGGAAACCGCCGCTCAAATTTCTGACTCGGATAACGGATAAGCTTCTTATTTACAATTTCCTGTGAACTTACAAAATCAAGTACTTCCTTTGCACGAGGGAAAATAGGCAACCGGCCCTCTCGACCTCCATAGCCCAAAGGTTTTTCAGCTGGACCACCAGGCTGACCAACTACAATTCGGCCAACAGTGCCTAATACTTCGTGATTTCGGCTGAAGTAATCATAGGTCCCTTCTTCTTCAAAGGTCCACTCAAAAGTACTATTAATGTCGTCTCCAAGTAAACCTGAATCAAAAGGTTGAGCCTTCTCTGGAATCCGCAACTCTCGATTATCATTTTCAGGATGAAAAGCTGTAACCGACGCTCCCCATTTGGTGCAAACCCAACGAACTGTTTGACCTGGTTTTACATAGAGACCAACCAGGTTGTAATACCAAAGAGCTTGAGCATAACTACTGATTATACGAATCTCTGGAACATCTGAAGATTGGCTAAAAACCTGGCTTGTACCACTTAGAATTAAAGAACCCATCCCAGCCGCTCTCATAAAAGCACGCCGGTTAACTTGACGTCTGCTAGACCTTTGTCTTGCCATTACTCCCTATCCTCCACCCAAAGAAAATGCATAAATCGAGTGTTGATCAGTCGTTGCCTTGCCCCTCAAACTCAATTCACCGTTGCTGGTATAAAGTCTTCCACCAGAAATAGCAAAGCCTCCTCGGTGGGAACTGGGAAGCTGATATTGCCACAATTGTCTCCCTGTTCTAATATCCAAAGCTTCCAGGCTTCCATCAAGCAATCCTTGATAAAAAACTCCATTGGCAATCGCCACAGGAGCTCGGACAGTAGCTGAATTAGGAAGCCACCACTCTATTTCACCTGTATATGCATGCAGTGCTGCTGTCACCGACATCGCCCCCTTGGGGGTCATTGCATTCGACACCACCACAACACGGTTATTAGCTACCGCTGTACTACTCATCCGAGGACCTCCACTAGGACTAACATTAGTTAGCATCGCCTTCCAATAGAGCTCGCCGGTATATCGATCCCAGCAAAAAAATCCTTCCTTTTTCCCGGCCCCAACACAGTAGCGCCGTGCACCTCTCTGTAGTGGACTAGCTGCATCAAAAATCATGGGGTGAGATCCAAAATCCAGATCATGAACGTCGGCAGGTCGAGGCTGATCAAACCAAAGCAGCTGACCAGTGTGAAGATCGTGGGCTACTATGCTCTCGGTATACAGCATAGGTCCCGCAGGCATAAATCCCTTCGTGCTGCCCGTAACGTTGTAGAGGATGTCATATTCTTCATCAATTGCAGGTGAAGTCCAAACTGAACCACCTGCACTTTGAGAACTAGGAACAGTATAAAATCTCCAACGTACTTTACCTGTTTGGGCATCCAAACAGGCAATTTGTGCATGTCCAGAAGAGCTCCCAATAAAAACCATTCCCTTATAGATCATAGGAGAGCATGAAATTTGAGGCTCATTGGTTGGTACGTTATCCAAAAGAGTTTGCCAAACCTCTTTACCTGTCTCTGCATCTAGACAAACTACTCTGGCATCCCCCGTTCCAAAGTAGATACGTCCTTCTGAGTATTCGGGAGAGGAGCGAATATTATGCCAACCATTGTCATAAGGGGGAACTCCTATATGTACTTTCCACTTGAGCTCGCCTGTTTGAGAGTGAACGGCATAGTAATAACCATCCCATGATCCAAAATACAGGGTATCTCCTACTATTGCTGGACAGTTCTGAATGGGCGCACCGGCTGAAAAAGTCCAATCCAAAGCCAAGTTCCCAACATTTTCCCGTCCAATAGTAGACTCCCCGGCATTGAAACGACTGTTGCGCAAATCACAACCAAATCGAGGCCAGTCGGTTGAAACAATAGCAGGTGAACTTTGAGGAACAGCGCGCAATGGGGATGAACCAACAGTTGCTAAGGAGGCTGCTAGAGCAGAGTGCCCTAGGAATGTTCGACGTGTATACTCAGAACCTCGATGGTGATAACTAGACATCTTTCGACCGGAATATATCACAGGCTTCTTGCCATGTGAATCTCTTTCACCCTTTCCTCCTATAAGTCATAAAGAGAGTCTATTACATTATTTTCTTGTTTTCCCTTTACCTTGCCAAATATCATGACTTTGTATATAAGATTCCATCAAGTTCCTCATTAGCTTAAGGAGGGAATACTAGATATCGAGTGCCGATGCTTTCGAACGCTTCAACTTCGGCAGAATTGCAGAATGGCAAATGTACAATAAAATAACCAATCTGCCTCACATTAAATCCGTCCTGGCATGTGGACAGAACGGAACAGGAGTAAAAACCAATGGAAACTAGTGAAAAAAGATCGGGAACAGAAAATTTGCTCTTTGCCCTCAAGTTACTAGTAGGTCCTGCTGTTCTCTTGATGGTTTGCTCAATTGAAGTCGAAGGCTTCATTTACGAAGCCCAAATTGCCCTAGGTACTCTGATTTGGATGGTAATGTGGTGGGTTCTCCAACCAGTTCCCTGGGCTATTACATCTCTTCTCCCTCTAGTTATATTCCCTCTAACTCAAGCTCTATCAGTTAAAGCGACCTCTTCTCTCTATGGACAGAGAATTTTCTTCTGGATTTTGGGAACACAATTATTAGGTTTTGCCATCCTAAAACATGGTTTGGCAAAACGATTTGCCTTGTTCTTTCTCAGTATTCCTGGTGTTGGCAAAACCACTTACCGCTTGCTCTTCTTTTACATGGTCACCACCGCTATGGTGTCAATGTTTGTCTCGGATGCCTCTTCCATTGCCCTGATGCTCCCTCTGGGACTTTCCATTCAAGCCTTCATACATACCCTTGCCGGTGGTGAGGGAGAAAGACAGAAAGGAACCCAGCTAGGAACTTTTTTTGCTCTCGGAACCCTCTATGCAGCTGTAGCAGGAGGTATTACAACCATCGCAGGCATGCCCCATAATGCGGTAGCAGTGGCCCAGTTGGAAGCCTTCAGTGAGCCAACCCGAACAATAGGATGGTTTGAATGGATGATGGTAGGAGTACCGATTTCCATATGCCTGTTGATCATCAACTACTTTATACTGCGTTTTTTCTTCAAACCAGAAATCGTTGAAATTCCAGGTGGTCAGGAATTTTTACAGAACGAGCGCCAAAACCTCGGCGGCATGAGCTTGGGAGAAAAATACGTACTTGGTGTCTTTATCACTATGGCCGGACTTTTTACAATTCCGCCTCTCCTACCAAAAATTTTGGGCGAACTGCATGTGTTTACACTCTGGGTGGATGAGGTTATGTCTATCTGGGTGGTGCCACCTATTGTCCTTTTTCTGCTTTTTGCACTTCCTACAAATCTGAAGGAACGAGATTTTGTGCTCAACTGGAAAGAAGCTAATGCTAGAGCTCCTTGGCATATTCTGCTAATGATCAGTTCCGCCGTAGGAGTAACAGATGCTCTGGCAAACTTTGGATTCATGGCACTAGTCACACAGGCTATTTCAGACGCACAGATCAGTATCTACACCTTGCCCTACTTGACAGGGCTAGTTACCTCGGTCTCTACAAACTTTATTTCGGGAGTGGCAGCTACAGCACTCTACACTTCCATGCTAATTCCAATTGCACAAGAAATAGGATTGAATCCTGCCTCTATTGCCATTCTGGTTCCTGGCACAGCTATGGGAGTGATCTTCCCTTGGGCAGGAGCAACGCCAGCAACTGCATTTGGATTTGGTGAAATCAAATTAAAGGACATGATCAAAGTCGGAATTGTCGTTGAAATTGCCATGATCTTGG
>CAZASS010000077.1:0-9969 GCA_964487835.1 uncultured Acidobacteriota bacterium
AATATGCGGGCTCCCAAGCTAGAAGGCCGCTGGGCAATTTCAGGTCGTCAGCCAGGAAAAGGTGCCATTTATGGAGAGCTAATTATTGCTGCTAATCCCAAGGTGGAAGATGAGTTTATGACCGAGATTCACTATGTCTATAGTCGTAGTGGCAAAGTGGTCAAGAGAAAGGGTAAATCTATTGTTTATACTGGTTTCCAATGGCGTGGGCGCTCCTTTGAAGAGAATAAAGATGATGGTGGGCTGCGCGAGGTAATGTTCGTTGAGCGGAATTGGAGACAAATGTGGGGACGTTGGTTTACGGGTGCCTATGATGAGATTGGCATAGATGTCCAGCTGGAAAAAATTAGTACCGCTCCAGTTGTTCTGGGTGTTGAACCACCTGCTGTAAAAATTTCTTCTAAACGTAGCAGGGTTCGAATTCATGGTCTGAATTTTCCCCAGATCTCTCCAGGGGATATTGATTTGGGACCTGGAATAGAAGTGGGACGGGTGGATAGCAGCAAGCCTAGTGTCGTGGAATTTGAGATCAAGGTTGCTTCAGATGCCCGTGTGGGTGTCCGAGATCTGTTTTTGGCAGGAGCCACTAAGCCAGAGGCTCTAGCCGTTTTTGACAAAGTGGACGTTATAAGAGTCAAACCTCAGGCAGGAATGGCTCGTGTTGGAGGAGCTAATTTCCCTAAAAGATATCAGCAATTTGAGGCTATTGCTTATCACAATGGTCCCGATCATAAACCTGCTACTAAAGATGATTTAGAGCTTGGAATGGTTGATGTGTCTTGGAGTGTGGAAGAGTACCCAGCCCTTTTTGCAGATGATGACAAGAAATTCGTAGGAACAATCAATCAGTTTGGGTTGTTTACTCCCAATGTAGATGGGCCTAATCCTGATCGTTACCTTAATACTAATAACTTTGGAGATGTATGGATTGTGGCAACCTTTCAGGAAAAGGGTTCCGATAAGGTCATACGTGCTCGTGCTCATCTTTTAGTGACGATTCCCCTTTACGTTAAATGGGATCAGCCGGAGGTAAGTCCATGAATCAATTAGGTCTTCGGGAGTTTCATTCATTTCAGGCGGGCGGGAAAGATTTTGTTTATTTAGTTCCGAGTGCTGCCGTTTTTGCTCTTGATAGTATGGCTTCGGTTATTTTAAGCAGACTAGGTGAGAGTCGGATGACCGAATCAGAACTAGTCCAAGAACTTTCTCACCGTTTTTCAATTTCTGATTTGGAAGAGACCATTATTGAACTCAAAAATGTGAGAGCTATAGCTGATTTTGAAGTACCTGAGGAACCGGTTTTCAAGATTTTACCTCCAACTCCTTTCCCGCTTTCCACCATGGTCTTAAACGTAACAAACCAGTGTAATTTGAGCTGTAGTTACTGTTATGAATACGGTGAGGACAAAATTGTTGATACTGAAAATGGTATGAAGTCCAAGTTTATGACTGAAGAGACAGCTCAACAAAGTGTCGAGTTCATGCTTAAAGAGTCCGGTTCCAATAAGACAGCACATTTAACTTTTTTTGGTGGCGAAACTTTGCTTAATTTTCCCGTTCTTAAAAGTACTATCAGTTATGCCAGACGTCGTGCAGCTGAAATGGGCAAGGAAGTTGATTTTAGCCTTACCACTAATGCTACTTTATTACGGCCTGAAATTATCGAGTTTTTGGCAGAGAACCGAGTAGGAGTAACGGTTTCCATCGATGGGCCAAAAGAAATGCAGGATGAATTTCGTATCTTTCATAGTGGAAAGGGGAGCTATGATGTTGTAGAGCCCAAAATTCGTGAACTTCTAGCCCGCCATCGCAGTCGTCCCATTGGGGCTAGGGTCACACTGACCTCCCAGACGATGGATGTAAAAAGAATCTTTCGTCATTTAAGAGACGATATTGGTTTTTGGGAGGTAGGTTTTGCTCCAGTTACTACTTCTCCGAATAGATCCTACTCTATTGATGAGGATGGTTTGGATGAGATGTTGGGACAGTTCCGAGAACTGGCTCAAGAGTTTTTGGAATATTCGGTTGAAAATCGTCATCACGGTTTTTCTAATGTAAGAGACACTTTGGAAGAGATTCACAAGGGTTTTAGCAAAGCCTATCCTTGTGGTGCCGGGATGGGGCTTTTGGGAGTGTCGACTGATGGTGATGTGGCACTTTGTCATCGATTTGCAGGGTCTGATTCACACAAACTGGGTACCGTTCATGAAGGTTTAGATCAGCAAGCACAGATTGATTTTTTAGAGAAGAACCATATAGCTGATAAGACAGACTGCAGCAAGTGTTGGGCTCGTCCTTTGTGTTCGGGCGGTTGTTATCACGAAGCATATACTCGCTACGGTGAAACCACCCATCCCAATCTGCACTATTGCGAATGGATTAGAGGGTGGACTCATATCTGTTTAGAAATTTATGGAGAACTTGCAGAGCGCAATCCTGTTTTTTTGAAACAGTTTGACGAAAGGCAATAATATGAAGCATCTCAATTCGATCAATCGAAAAGCCGAACGGTTAGAACAAATTTTGGATCATCAAGAGGGTGCTGAAGGGGATGTGGTGGCTTTGCAGGGGGGGCATGTTCCTATGGGATGTTCCCAGGTGTTTTCACCGGGTTGGGAGGTAGATGATAGAGGGGGAACAGCCGGATTGTGCCAGCCAATTGAACGAGATTTATTTGATTGTCACCTGAGCTGTTTCTGGCCAGCTCAGGTTCCAGATCAGCTCAATCATTCACCAGATTGGACGAGCGGATGTGCCTCAGCACAGAAAGATTGGCGCAAGATTGATCTAGTATTTCCCTAATTTGATGTGATGGATTTATTGATGCAAACCAAACGGATATTGTTGGCTTCAACTTTAGGTGTCTTAAGCCTCAGTGCAATTTGGGTTGGGGTGCATCTTGAAGTTTTTGGCCAGAAAATTCAGGGTGGCAAAGGAACCCTTTTTATAGGTGCTTTGCCAAATCGGATGCTTGTAATCGATGAATTCACAGAAAAAATTATTGATGAAATTACACTTGCAACTGGTGCTCCCCGCCTAGTGCAATCTTCCTATAATCGTAAGCGCTTGTATGTTCTGAACGCCGATATGGAAGATAGTGAGGGTATTGAGACATCTTCCCGTAGGACTATAGATACTTTCAGTCTTAGCAAGGGTAATCGTGTGGTGCGCAGCTGGATATTCTATATCGATCCGTTGGAACGATATATTTTTCTCTTGAGTCGTAGCGCTACTAAGCTAGTAGATCGTTTCGAAATTGGTCCGTTGGCTTTAGTCCAATATGATCTAAAACAGAACAAGGTAACTAACAGTATTAATTGGCCTGAGAAGGTAGAACCAGAATGTGGAAGGATTCTATTTTCTCCTGATGGAGAACTGCTTTATCTTTTTGCTGAAGATATTTTGATTTATGACACGAACAAGTTGGAGAAAATAGATATATGGGAAATTTCACAACCGGTTGAAGAAGGATTGGGAAGACTCCACGTGTCAGAGAACGATTGTTCGGTTGATGTAGCCAATGAGGAGCCTGGATTTTTCACTAATCTTTTTACTGTCCGAGATCCTTTACAAGATCGCTGGTTGATGGGAATAACTCGGTTAAACTTATTAGAGAAGAGTATGGACTTTTACGCACTGGGTCCTGCAAACGAAGTAAGTTTTTTGCTGGCACCAGGCCGAAAGAGGGCTTATGGAGTGCGTTCTCAAATTGGACGTTATGAGTTCTGGACATTCGATCTTGACAATCGAAGACTGCACAGTAGAAAGGAATTTTTAGGGCGACCCCGTATGGAACTGCAAATCAGTTCTAACGGTAAGCTTTTATATATCTACGAGGCCAACGATACTATCGATATCTATGATGCTGCTACTTATGAGTACTTAAGAAGTATTCCTTTAGATGCAGATATGCGCGGCGATTTACAGGTCGTACCTTTTCAGTGATGATGTGTCAATTAAAAGACCTCCTGATTGCCAAAGCTAACCCCTTTCTGTTGAGTTAATGTTTGAGAGCATTTTACAGCCGACGTTTCGTCGTATTTTGTCTTACATCACTCCTTACAGATATCGCTTGATACCTGTGCTAGTGCTCAGCCTGGTGGGGACTTTACTGTCTTTGTGTCTTCCTTACTTATCGAAATATCTAGTGGATGATGCCCTGATTGGACAGAATTTGCACACTTTGTTCTACATTGTGTTTGTATTCGTTTTTATTACTGTCCTGAGCTTTGTTCTGAATATTTGGACTGGCTTGCGGTACACAAGAGTGTCAGCTGAAATACTCTTTGATATGCGATTAGATCTATATAAGCATTTGCAGTGTCTTTCTCCACGTTTCTACGCTCGGACTCCTCTGGGTGAAATTGTTTCGAGAATAAATAACGATATTGGGGAAGTTCAGCGTATAGCTGCAGAAACGGTGCTGGCTTCTTTAGGCAATGTGCTCTTTTTGTTGGGGACCGTTTTCATGTTGTTGTGGTTGGATGCGAAGCTCTTTTTCTTGAGTATATCTTTGCTTCCAATAAGTTTGTGGGCACTTATTCATTATCGTAAGCGGTTGGCCGACAGAGTGATCGTTCTCAGAGAATCTAGCGCAGATATTGGCAGTTTTCTAATTGAGACTCTTCAAGGTATGAAGTTGATTGTTACCTCCAATGCCCAAACAAGAGAAATTGATCGTTTTCGGAACAAGAACGATAGTTTTATTCAAGCACTTATGTCTATGCAATTTCACACTTATTTAGCCGGGGGATTGCCGGGAATAATTCTCTCATCTAGTGCCGCTATTGTTTTTCTCTACGGTGGATACAGAGTGATTACGGGAACACTAACGATAGGTACCTTTGTGGCTTTTACTGCCTATCAAATGCGGCTTTTTTCTCCTATCCAGGCACTGATGGGGCTTTATGCTAATCTAGCTAGTGCTCAAGTTTCTTTGCAGCGTATTCATCAGATTTTAGATACTGCCCCGGAAGTTTCAGAAAAGAAAAATGCTGTGTCTTGTATAGAGGTGAGAGGAGAGGTGTCGTTTGAGGATGTCACTCTTTCTTTTGATCGGGGAGAAGAAGTTCTTAAGGGGGTTTCTTTTAAAGTACAGGCTGGAGAAACAGTCGCAGTGGTAGGTTCTAGTGGCAGCGGAAAATCTACTATTGCAGATTTGATGCTTCGTCTCTTTGATCCCGATTTAGGTGTGGTGTGTTTGGATGGGCAAAATCTGAGGTCTTTGTGTCTGAGCGATTTGCGGAGCAAGGTAGTATTGGTGGATCAAGAGCCCTTTGTGTTCAATTCGTCAATTGCCGAGAATATTCGATATGCTCAGCCAAAAGCCTTAGATGATGATGTGGAACGGGCTGCCCATCAAGCTGGAATTGCAGAATTCATTCTACGATTACCACAACAATATGAGACGCCAGTGGGTGAGAGAGGTATGACTCTTTCAGCTGGAGAGCGTCAGAGAATTGCTATAGCGCGTGCTTTTCTTGCCGATCCTTCAGTATTAGTTCTGGATGAAGCAACTTCTGCATTAGATTAAATATCTGAAGGGCGGATAATTTCTGGTTACGAAGCTATCAAGAAAGGGAGAACTACGATTTTGATATCTCACCGTCTAGAGCTAGTTGGTAAAGCCGAAAAGGTGGTGATTTTGGAGCGGGGTAGTGTTGTTGATCAAGGGACTCCACAAGAGTTATTAGAAAAACAAGGAATATTCACTCAACTTTTTGGAGAATCGCGATAATGGATCATTCTGCTATTGATAACCGAGCTCAGGAATCTTTTGCAGAGGGAAGAAGAGTTCCTGTTCGGGTGGCAGTTATAGATAGCGGAGTGCATGCTGATCATCCACACATCAATGGAGTTTCTGGTGGTGTCGCGATTGATTCTGATGGGAGATTGCACAATGACTATATAGATCGCCTGGGGCATGGGACAGCAGTTATGGCTGTGATTCGCGAGAAGGTTCCAAAGGCAGAACTTTTCGCAGTTAAAGTCTTTCATCGTTCTCTTTCCAGTCGTGTTGAAGTGTTGGTTAAGGCTATTCGATGGGCAGTTAATTCCCGTATTCAGGTTGTCAACTTGAGTCTGGGTACAGATAAATTAGAACATAAAAAGGTGCTATCAGAGATTGTTCACTTTGCTAGGCAGAGAGGGACAATAATTGTTAGTGCCTATCAGAATGAGGGAGTTCGATATTTGCCGGGCAGTCTTCCAGGTGTTCTGCCTGTTCTTTTAGACTGGGATTGTCCACGAAGCGAATATCGATCCAAGGTTTTAACCCAAGAAAGAGTTGCATTCTGTGCCTCAGGCTATCCTGTCGATATTCCTGGAGTTCCTCCTAGTGAAAATTTGAAAGGAATCAGTTTTTCAGTAGCTAATATGACTGGTTTCGTAGCCCGTATTTTGATGGATCAGCCTAATATTTCTTTCCAAAACTTATCCCATGTTCTCGTGAAGAAAAGTGCGTCATCTGAACCATTTTGAGCCCAAGATTGATTGAGGAGCGAGAGAATTTTGTCAGAGATATCAATTTAGAGACACTAGTATCTAGTTTTGGTGATTCTCAAGTTAGAAGGCTTTTTCTTGTTGTTTTTGCAAAGATTGCATTTTCACCGAGAAATCATTACTGTACTGTGTCTAATTTCTTCAGTACGAGTCTTGTTTGAATGATGGAGGGGAAGTGGGAATGACACAATTATTAATCGAGGCAGGACCCTTTGAGTTTGAAGCAAAGATGGAAGAGGCACAAGCTCCCAGAACTTGTGAGGCTTTCTTGAAACTTTTACCTTTTCAAAACAAAATTGTTCATTGCCGTTGGAGTGGAGAAGCAGTCTGGATTCCCATGGGTGATTTCGAAACTGGCATAGATTTCGAAAACCATACGAGCCACCCGTCTCGAGGCGACGTTATTTTGTATCCAGGGGGATTTAGTGAAACCGAAATCCTTTTAGCTTATGGTAGTGCGTGTTTTGCCAGTCGGGTAGGACAGTTGGCAGGAAACCACTTTCTAACAATTGTAAAAGGTGTTGACAATTTAAATGAGTTGGGTGAGTTGGCATTGTGGAAAGGCGCTCAGGATATTACATTTAAAAAATTGTAGGATATTTTTTCAAATGATTTAATAGATTTGATTCCAAAAGTCTTTATTTTTCCACAGTCTTTCCTCATTTTTTTCACAGAAAAACTTAAAAAGTTGTCTATTAGTTTATGTTGGCTGGATTTGTCCGAATTTACGTTTGCCTACTCGCAAAATTAATTTTATATTTTTTTCAAGAGGGACTTTGTAAGTTGGATCTTCAATTTTCACATCATCAATTGAAACCCCACCTTGGAGAATCAATCTACGGGCATTAGATTTGGATGTTGCAAAATTTACTTGGCAGATTAGGTCTGTAATCAGGATAGAATCCCCGTCGCTCTGAATTTTGAAGATAGGTATATCCTCGGGTTGTTGGCCGTGTTGAACTACTCGTTTGAAGTGATTTTCTGCTTCCTGAGCTGCCTTTTCTGAGTACAAGTTTTTGACGATTTCAGATGCTAAGTTTGATTTGACTTTCATCGGGTGTCGAGTGCCCGAATCTACTTCGGATTTGAATTTTTCAATTGTTGATTCAGAAAAGTCCGTTAATACGGCATAGTAGCGCCACATCAATGAATCACTTATGGACATCAGTTTACCGTAAATCTCTTCTGGAGCTTCCTTAATTCCGATATAATTCCCTAGCGATTTGCTCATTTTTTCAACTCCATCTAGTCCTTCTAGTATGGGAGTCATTAGCAATACCTGGGGTTCTTGACCATATTCTCGTTGAATGTCGCGGCCTACTAAGAGATTGAACTTTTGATCGGTTCCTCCCAACTCAAAATCAGCCTCCAAAACGACACTGTCGTAAGCTTGAGCTAAAGGATAGATCAGTTCATGTATTGAGATGGGTTGGTTAGCAGAAATTCTTTTTGAGAAGTCATCACGTTCCAGCATCCGTGCTACTGTGTACTTAGCGCAAAGTCGAATCCAGTCTTGAGAAGAGAGAGAATCCAACCAACGGCTGTTAAAATCAATGATTGTTTTCTCTGGATCCAAAATGCAAAAGACTTGTTTTTTGTAAGTTTCGGCGTTCTCCAGAATCTCATCTCTAGTCAATGCCGGACGTGTTTTATTTCTTCCAGAAGGATCGCCAATGAGGCCGGTAAAATCTCCAATTAGAAAAATGACACGATGGCCTAGATCCTGAAAATGCTTCATTTTACGCAGTAAAACAGTATGTCCAAGGTGTAAATCTGGTGCTGTGGGATCAAATCCGACTTTGATAGCAAGAGGAGTGCTACTTTCACTAGATTTCTTTAACTTTCGACGCATCTCTTCTTCACTTATTACTTCGGAGGAGCCCTTCAAGAGATAGGAAACCTGCTCGTCAATTGTCATGTTTGGTTTACTTGGTTGACTCATAGATAATTATTTTACTGTAGTTCTGCACAAATCGCAGTGGAACCCTTATATATCATTTCGTGCTGTTGTTAATTCGTGAGGAGAAGATTATATTCTCAGTGGATATGAATGAACAAGAACTGAAGGTGTTGGAACTTAAGGCTGAAGCGTTTGATTTACTTGTTGAAAAGTATAATAGTCTTCAGAGTGACGCTGGTTTTTATAGCAGAAACTGGGTGGAACTGGGAGAATTATTTGAAGCTATTCTCAAGAAACTACGTTGCTTGTAGGGGCTAAAAGTATTTACAAGTAATTGTGGAACATTTCATCTGGATTCACCGTTTATATGAAGTAGCAAGTCGAGCCTTTCCTTCCTGTCGACTATATTTTAGAATGCGAGTTAGAGATGAAGGATAAGATTACTAAGTCTGATAGTGAGTGGGAAAAGCAACTTACTCCTGAGCAGTACAAAGTTTGCCGGCAAAAAGGTACTGAAGCTGCTTTTACCGGGGAGTATGCAGATTGTCACGAAGAGGGTATTTATCAATGCGTTTGTTGTGAAAATACTCTGTTTAGTTCGGAAACAAAATTTGATTCTGGAACTGGTTGGCCAAGTTTTTCAGCTCCTTTGGAGTTGGAAAACATTCGAACAGAGAGTGACCGTAGTTTGTGGATGGAACGTACTGAGGTTTTATGTGATAGGTGTGATGCTCATCTTGGTCATGTTTTTGACGATGGGCCCGCGCCTACCAACAAACGTTATTGTATCAATTCTGTTGCTTTAAAACTTACAGGTAAGAAGTAAAAAATAATAGATATTCGATTCTTTAATTCTCTGAAATATTTCTAAATTCTTGCTTTATAGCTAACAAAACTCATATCATCTTGTTTAGTTAGCCTAATTGATCTGCTCGTATATTGGTCCCACCACGATGATAGCGGTGTCCATGACAATCAAAACAGGCTGGGTTATTAATGTGAAATCGTTACCGTGTTGCGGGAACGGAAAGAGGAGTGTCTGTCCATGTCAAAATTATTTGTAGGGAATCTCAACTTCAACGTAACTGATAGTACCTTGGAAATGTTTATCAAGGAGTGCGGTGTTGAGATTGAAGAAGTCAATATTATTAGGGACCGGTTCACGGGAAGATCTCGAGGGTTTGGTTTTGTTCAGCTTGGTGGAGAACAGGATCTAGATGAAGCTATTTCTGTGTTAAACGGTAAAAATCTTGAGGGTCGTTCCCTGCGGGTCGATCGCGCACAGGAGAGAAAACCCCGTACCGGCGGCGGCGGCGGCGGCGGCGGCGGCGGAGATAGAGGAAACTGGTAGTTTTTTGTTGGTGCCGCAGGAATCTGCGACCAACATTCTACAGTTTGTTTCGATAGTCCTACGGGTCTTTTAAATGGGCACCTCGCTGTAGTGGCAGGTGCCCGAAGTATTTGAGACTGTCAGTTATTATGCTGGTGTTCTTGAGAGGTCTCATTCAGCCACGGGCCTATAGCTCAGTTGGTTAGAGCGCACGCCTGATAAGCGTGAGGTCGGTAGT
>CAZASS010000078.1:0-292 GCA_964487835.1 uncultured Acidobacteriota bacterium
TAGACTGGATCCAGAAACTGGAGAAATCAAAGAATTCGCCTACCCCAATGCTGTTCCTGAAAAACAACAAGGCGCTCACAAGCTACTCTTTGACAAGGAAGGAAACATCTGGCAAGCACAAAACTGGCAGGGAGTGATTGTTCGATTCAACCCTAAAACAGAAGAATGGAAACAGTGGGCTAATCCAGAAAAGGGAGCCCGACACGGCATGTTTGGAATCTCTTCAGACGGCAACATATGGACAACCTCCTCTGCCACTAATGGCGTTTATAAACTTAATGTCAGCACTGGC
>CAZASS010000078.1:302-3618 GCA_964487835.1 uncultured Acidobacteriota bacterium
CGTCGACTCAAACGACTTGTTCTACTACTGCCAGTTTAGAGGGGGCCAAGTAGCCAGGTTCGATCCCAAAACAGAAAAATTTACAGAATGGCCAACACCAACACCTGACTCTGGACCTAGACGCTTGGATATTGACGACCAAAATCGACTATGGTTTGCTGAGTTTTTTGCCGGCAATATTGCTATGCTAGATCCAAAAACAGAAACTATTCAGGAATGGAAAGTTACCGATGATCCTTATGCTGCACCTTATGACGTAGCTGTCGACAACTATAACAAAACCGTTTGGACAAACGACTTTAACAACAATAGAGCTTTGCGCTTTGACATGCAGACTAAACAGGTTACGGAATTTCTTATGCCGGAAGCAAATGTGGAAATCCGCCACATCTATGTAGATGGATCTACCACACCGGCCACTGTATGGATACCGGACTATAGTCCGCCGGGTAAAATATTAAAACTCCAAGCTTGGTAAATAGGTAATGGATTACTCCATAAACACACAGGTTTCAAACATTCGTTACTCTATTTTCGAAATATACTGGTGTCGGAAATCCCTAAGTTCCTTGGTAGCAGTTTTCAAAGGTTGCAAAACCCTCTCTAAATCATGCTCGTCGGTTAAAAAAGCTGGTTGAACGCCTACAATCCTATAGTACTCCTTTAAAAACTGGGGATCCCTACCCAAAGCTTCAAAAGCCGCCCGAAGAGCCTTAACAGCCTCCAATGGGACCCCGGGAGGAAATAAGATCATACGATAGGCTTTTGAAATCTGGAAAATCTGCCATAAAAGACCGGAAGGCTCCTGGCCAGTCAATTTTCTAACAAACTCTTCTGCTTTGTAGGCAGGAGCTAGTTGGGAAAGCTCCATTGGGCTGTCGTACCAAATAGGAATCGCCTGCCCCTTGTCTACCACTACCGGCTTAACCCTATTTAAGAAAAACGGAGTGCTTCCATCAACATAATCGACCTCTTTTCGTAGAAAGGCTGCCAAAAGATCAGCCGATCCCGGATAACCCGTAACATATCGATAGTCGGCTACTACCAAATCCAGAAGCGCTCTAAATTTGAGATCCTTGGTATCATTGGATCGGAATCCTCCGGCAACCCATCCCTTAGCTCTCAATATGTCCTCAGGTCTGTTAATTGTAATACCAGGGGACAAATTTTTTCTTACTACTCCAACTGAAACCAAGGGGGAAAACATAACTGGAATAATTTCCGCCATGTTAGCTCTCAACCCCACTGATTGAGGATTTCCCAAATACCATTCTTGATACATGATGGTATTGGTCTGACAACCAGCAATGGTTCCATCACGTCGAGACCTCTCATAAAGTAAATTCATCGCCACCATGCTACTGGCTCCCGGACGGTTCCGTACTACTATGGTTGGTGTGCCCGGCAGGTGTCGTTTTAAATGACGAGCATAGAGCCGACACTCAATATCGGTCCCTCCACCAGCAGAGTGACCAACTACAAAGGTTAAAGTCTTACCTTGATAAAAGGACTGATTGGCCCAAATCAAACCAGTTTGGAACAAAAAAAACCACAAGATCAAACCTGCTCTATTTTTGGATTTTGACAACAAAACAGCCATTACGTATCACCCCTCATAGAGACACCAATGATTTTCTCCTACATAACCAAAACAATTTCAGCTACCCAAAAGTCTTCCAACAACACACTTCAATTTTGAATAGATCTCTAATTAAACTCTTTTTCTAGAATGGGATAAACTTCTAAATTCATCATAACAATGGTGTGTGGCGTGAAAAGAATTAGTGTCTCATCGGAAGGTGGAATTAATAGAACCTTGGTTTTTGTCGAACAGATTGATATTTTAGTGGACTCTCTCAGGGGAATAGGGGTTTATTAGAATACAAAAACAATGTGTGGAATTATTGGTTATCTAAACAAAAATATAAATGGACAGGCTCCCCTCGGAGAAATCTGTTATCGAATGCTCAGCGCCTTAGCTCGAAGAGGTCCTGACTCGGCAGGGCTTGCAACATTTGGGACATCAAACAATTCTCGCTTGATTCTTTGTATCAAACTAGATGAAAAAGAAAATCTGGAAGATCAAACAGCCAATGTGTTGGAGAAAATTAGTGGCCTCACTCACGTTCACGAACAACTAACAACTAAGGAATACCTACGACTGATCGTTGAGCCAGTTGAAGACTCTGATGCATTGATAGCCCAGGTAGAATCAACAGCAAAGGAAGTGGAACTAGTTAGTCTGGGTACCCAATTGGAGATTATCAAACAGGTAGGTTCTCCAGACAGCCTAGAACGTCACTACGGAATCCGCAGCAAAAGTGGCACACATGCCATCGGCCACACACGCCTCTCTACTGAAAGTCGAGTGGATCTGAGTCATTCCCAACCCTTTTGGGCACATGGAGTGGCAGATTTGGCCACAGCTCACAACGGCCACATTACCAACTACCATAAGTTGCGGCGCCAGTATGAACAGAGAGGCATTCGTTTTTACACTGAAAATGATTCTGAAATTATAGGAATTTATTTACGAGATCAAATGGAACAAGGTTCCTCTCTAGAGGAGGCCCTCTGGGCCTCTTTGGAAGACTTCGATGGTTCTTTTTCCTACTTAGCAGCCAATAATGACTGTTTAGCCTACGTCAAAGATCCATTTGCTCTCAAACCCCTGATGGTAGGCGAATCAGAGGAGTTCGTAGCCCTCGCCACCGAAGAAATTGCCTTGAGAAAAATTTCAAGAAAATCCTTCGAAGTATGGGAAGCCCCCGCACAACACGTACAACTGTGGTCAGTTCCAACTCATACCCAGGAAACCTTCTGATGACGATTCAGAAAAATCACAGCACAACACAAATTGAGGGCCATGAAAAAGGTTCTAAAGAAATTAACCGACAGATTAAGGACTTAATAAAATCCGGGCAAGAACAAATTCAAGTAACAGGATGTCAGGGACAACATAATTTAGCTGTCGGCCTCTTATCTAAAACATCCATTCTCCTTGAAGGTAGCGTAGGTTATTACTGTGGAGGTCTTATTGATGGACCTAATATAGAAATCCATGGCAGTGCAGGATGGGGTCTGGGCGAATCAATGATGTCAGGGACAATCCGTGTTAGAGGAAATGCTAGCAACAGTTGTGCAGCATCCATTCGAGGAGGAACCGTAGTCGTACACGGAAATGCCGCGGCTCGTGCTGGAATAAGTATGAAGGGGGGATTACTTATTATCGAAGGAGACTGCGGTTACATGACCGGATTTATGATGCAAAAAGGGGTTATCGTAGTGTGTGGATATGCTGCTTCAGCTCTGGCTG
>CAZASS010000078.1:3628-7151 GCA_964487835.1 uncultured Acidobacteriota bacterium
GCTGATTCCATGTATGAAGGCTGTATTTATGTAGCAGGCAGTATCCAGGAATTAGGTAATGATGCCGTGATAGAAGAACTCCAAGATTCTGATCAGAAATTCATTGAAAAAAATCTCAAAGCCTGGAAAATTGATCCAAATCTCCCTTTTAAAAAGGTAATATCGGGAAAAAAACTCTGGAACTTTGATAAACGAGAGATCAATCTCTGGAAGGAAGCTTTGTGAAAGATCACCGCACCCTCAACCAAGGTAGTCTCTGGAGTTCTGAAATGATTGAGGACGTCCAGACCAAAGCCGATTTAGGACGTTATCGCATTCGCGGTTTTGGCACACTAAGAAAGCGCCCTCTTCCCTGCCTCGACGATCTGGTCTTTATTCCAGGAACCTTGACCCGTGTTCCTCTAGAAGGTTATAGAGAAAAATGTACTACCCGAACGGTACTAGGAACCCGTTTCGCCAAAAAACCAATTGAATTGGACATTCCACTAATGGTCACTGGCATGAGTTTCGGAGCCCTCTCCTACAACGCCAAAGTAGCCCTAGCTAACGGAGCAAGCCAGGTAGGCACCTCTACCACAACGGGAGACGGGGGGATGCTTCCTGCTGAACGTGAGCATTCAAACATCCTTATCTATGAAGTTCTCCCTAGTCGCTACGGAATCGATGTCAATCACATGAAAATGGCCGACGCTATTGAATTGACAATTGGTCAGGGAGCCAAGCCAGGAACCGGGGGACTTCTTTTAGGCTCTAAGGTATCTGAGGATATCTCTGAAATACGAGACCTGCCTGCAGGAGTGGATCAGCGCAGCCCCTGTCGACATCCCGACTTCCTGGGACCCGATGACATGATAATTAAAATTGAGGAACTCCGTGAAGCCACTGATTGGCAAGTCCCTATCTTTGTCAAAATAGGAGCTTCCCGGACTTATGATGACGTTAAGTTAGCTGCCAAAGCAGGTGCCGATGTAATTGTCATTGACGGAATGGAAGGAGGAACTGGAGCCTCACCTGATCTGTTAATGGATCACACAGGTATCCCCACACTCGCAGCTGTCTGCGAAGCCCGAGCAGCACTGGAAAATCTCGGTCTTTATGGAGAAGTTCAACTAATCATTGCAGGAGGTATCCGAAACGGCGCTGATGCCGCTAAAGCCATGGCCCTGGGAGCCGATGCTATTTACATGGGGACTGCTCTTCTGATCGCTATGAATTGTAACAAGCCAATTCATCTGGAAGATTATCATGCATTAGGCACCGAGCCACATTACTGTCATCATTGTCATACTGGACGTTGCCCTGTGGGTATCACTACACAGGACCCGGAGTTGGTAGCAAGATTACCCATAGATGAAGCAACCGATAGAGTAACTAACTTTTTCCATGCTGTAACTTCAGAAATACAGATTTTAGCTCGATCTTGTGGGAAGTCAGATGTTCATGATTTAGAACCTGAGGATCTACGAGCCTTGACCTTGGAGTCTTCAATGATTACCGGAGTTCCTTTAGTAGGAACTCGTAACGTTTTTGGTGGAGGACCAGGGTGGAATAATGAAGGAGATCCCCCTTCAGAAAGTTGATATTTAACATTGTCGTTTTTGTTGCCTTGCCCTAACTGTGGACCACGCTCAGTGTATGAGTTTAACTTTGGAGGAGAATATCATCCTCGACCTGCTGAAACCGCCTCTGCTAAGGAATGGTCTCAATACTTGTATTTTCGAGAAAATTCCACTCAAGATCAGCTCGAGTGGTGGTACCATCAAATGGGTTGTTGCTGCTTGTTTCTAGCGATTCGTAACCCCTTAACCAACCAAGTAAAAACTACTTTCTGGCCAGAAGATTTACACACTTTTCAAACTGATCCAGAGTCCTCTCCCTCCAAAAATCCTAGATAAAAACACCATGCTTAGAACTAACCGACAACCGTCAGAAATCATCAACCGAGAACAACAAATAAGTTTTCGATTTGAAAATCAATCTTTTGCCGCTCACGAAGGAGATACGATTGCTTCTGCTCTGGCTGCCAGTGGTATAGATATTTTTTCGCGGAGCTTCAAATACCACCGTCCAAGAGGTTTGTTGTGTGTTTCTGGAAAGTGCCCAAACTGCTTGGTAAATCGGAATGGAATTCCCAATGTTCGCGCCTGTACCCAGCAAGTACATCAAGGAGATCGGATAGCTTCCCAGCATTGTTGGCCTTCCTTGAAAATAGATCTGCTTTCTCTTATTGAAAAATTGGATCGTTTTCTTCCAGTAGGCTTTTATTACAAAACGTTGTTCAAATGGCGCTTTGCCTGGAAGTTAGTGGAACCTGTAATTCGACGCCTAGCAGGTCTGGGACAACTTAATCTCTCCGGAAAAGGGGATTTACCCGGCAAAGAGCAACATTTACACACTGATATTGCAGTAATCGGAGGAGGTCCAGCAGGATTGACTGCTGCTCTGGCAGCCTGTCAGACAGGCGCTAAAGTACTCCTCATCGATGTCCAATTGGAATTGGGAGGACACTTACGATTCCATCAGCAAACTTTTCTAGATCCAGACTCAGGAAAGTTTCTTCCTGGTTTTGAAATTGCTCAAAAACTATCAAAAAAACTAAAAGATTGTACTCGCCTGACTATCCTTAAATCGTCCGTTGTCTTTGGAGCATATGAAGGGAACCTCATCACTGCTGCTTCGAATGATTGTTTATTCCAAATCAGAGCAACACAAATCATATTAGCCACTGGAAACTACGAATACCCAAACGTTTTTGCAAATAATGACCTGCCGGGCATTATGTTAGGAACCGGTGCTCTTAGACTGCTTCATCTTTACGGGGTACAGCCCGGGAAACAGGCTGTGATTGTGGCCAACGATGATAGCGGTCTACAACTGGCACTGGATCTTTATCAGGCCGGAATTGAAATTGTGGCAGTGGTTGATCAGCGTCAAAAGTCCTCCGACTCGTCCACTATTCAGGAACTTCTAAAATTACAAATACCATATATCGAATCTTTTACTCCTATTCGTGCTACTGGCCGAAAACGAGTTCGAACACTGACAGTAGCTCCTCAAGACAGCGACGGTCGAGTCAATATGTCTCAAACAAAAACCTACACCTGTGATTTGGTGTGTCTATCCTCTCGTCGATCGCCTTCAGCCGAACTGCTTCGTCAGGCAGGAGGTAGCGTATCTTTTGACTCCTCTCTCAACCAAATGATACCCAATGTCGTCCCTGCAGAAATCAAAATAGCTGGTGAAATTAAAGGTTTTCGAGATCTGTCTATTATTATGACCCAAGGGAAATTAGCAGGACTGCAAGCCGCCCAATGTTTAAAGCCTCTTCCTGAGCCTCTAACATCGGAATTGAATCAGCTCAAAGATCAATTAGACGAAGTTGAAACTCAATATCTATCAAACACAGAGTCCCTTGTTCCTCTAAACAATCAAAAACAAGGCAAACAATTTGTTAGTCAATGTGAAGAAGTAACTCGAAAAGACGTTACTCTCGCAGAAATCGAAGGAATCAATGAGATGGAAT
>CAZASS010000078.1:7161-9948 GCA_964487835.1 uncultured Acidobacteriota bacterium
CAAGCAATTAGAAGCCAGGTTTAACACCCGTAAATCCGGGTTCTTCACCTCAATTTGCTGCAATTGATTCGAATGCAGGTCCAGAACGTCGAGGGAAGGGAGACACCTTGGAAGGAGTCAATGAGATGGAATTGTTGAAGCGCTACACTACCGCTGCTATGTGACCCTGTCAGGGACGTATGTGCGCGATGGCTCTGGCAGCTTGTTGCGCAGAAGAAACAGATCAAACCCTTGCTGAAACAGGAACCACCACTTCGCGCCCTCCCGTCCAACCTGTATCTCTCTCTGTTCTAGCAGGCCCTCATCATCATCCAATCAAACTAACTCCCATGCACCACCAACACATTCAGGCTGGAGCAAGCCAAATGGACATGGGAGAATGGAAACGTCCTTTCAGCTATAGTCTGCCCGTCACTGAGTGGCGATCTGTTCGGGAAAAGGCTGGTTTGATTGACCTAAGCACTCTGGGAAAACTGGATGTTCGAGGAAAGGATGCTCCTCAATTACTGGATATGGTCTATACCCATATTTTTTCTACTCTCAAAGTAGGCCGAATTCGTTAGGGAGTCATCTGTGGAGACGATGGAATCATCTTGGATGATGGAACCGTTAGTCGACTGGCAGAGGACCACTATTACATCACAACCACTTCGGCAAATATTGAATTTGTCGAAAGCTGGATTGAATGGTGGGCAAACATCAATGATCTATGTGCTCATGTCACCAACGTGACTGGTGATTTTGCAGCTGTTAACTTGGCTGGACCTAAAGCTCGACAAATATTGCAAAAAGTCACTGAAATAGATATTTCCTCCGATAATTTTCGCTATATGCAATACGCTGAAGGTACGTTAGCAGGTATACCAGCCAGGCTCTTACGAATTGGGTTTGTAGGGGAAACAGGTTGGGAAATCCATGTTCCCTGGTCTTATGGCCAGTATTTGTGGGAAGTTTTGATGGAGGTCGGAGCAGAATTTGGTATTGCTCCTTTCGGAGTTGAAGCTCAGAGAATTCTAAGATTGGAGAAAAAACATCTTATAGTCGGACAAGATACAGATGCCCTAAGCAATCCACTTGAAGCCGATATGCAATGGGTTGTTAAATTTTCCAAAGAAGATTTCGTAGGCAAATCACTGCTAACTCAAGTGCGCGACCAGGGCTTGCGGCAAAAACTAGTTGGTTTTATTTGTGACCGACTAGTCCAAGAGGGGAGTGCAGTAGTGGTCAATCAAAAACCTGTTGGTCGAATTAGTAGCGCTCGTATGAGCCCATTGCGTAATCAATGTGTAGGCCTGGCTTGGGTACCATCTGAAATCTCCTCCGACGGCACTCAAATTACTATTTTACATGAAGGAAGAATGATACCAGCCCAAGTTTACCAATCTCCCTTTTATGATCCAAAAGGAAAGCGGTTGAGGCAATAAATGGCAAATTCTTGGATTCCAATAAAACGATCTCCAGTACATTCCAAACTAGAAAAAATGGGAGCAGTACTGGAAAACATTTCACAGTGGCAGTGTGTAGAACGTTTTAGTGATCCCAACAAAGAAATCAAAATATTGAAGGCGGGTGTGGGACTGCTCGAACTTATCTTTGATTGAAAATGGGAACTGAAAGGCAAGGATCTAGAAGAATTTCTTAAATCAAATCTAGACCAACCATCACCAAACCCAGGAACAGCGATCTTAACAGGCTCAGACTGCCTAATTCGGATCACCCAAAATCATGCTCTGCTAATAACCCAACAAGAAGATAATTCTTCACTACTGAAACTCATTACCACCAAATTCAAATCAAGCTGTTTTCATCCTATTGACCGAAGCAGTGGACTGGGGCAATTTCTCTTATGTGGCCCTCAAGCTAGAACAGTATTGTCCAAGCTTACTTCACTGGATCTTCGCGAAGATCACTTTGCCAATCTTTGTTGTGCCTGTGTGCCAATGGCTGCTATCCCTACCACCATTGTTCACCGGAACCTCAATACATTGCCTAGCTATCAAATCGTATTTAACAGCGAATCCGGAGAGTATTTATGGGATTGCATTATGGAAGCCGGAGAAGAATTTAATATAGGTCCTTTTGGTCTCACCGCTCTGCAGCTCTTGGAAAGATAGTATGCGTCAACTTTTTAAGTTCGAACCAATGTGGTCCAACACACCTCTCAAAGACAGCTATGATGTGGTTATTATCGGAGCAGGTGTACACGGTTTAGCCATCGCCTACTATCTCGCACAGGAGGGAGTTGACAACATAGCAATTTTAGAAAAAGGTTATATAGGCTGTGGTAACAGTGGACGTAACACCGCCATCCTTCGTGCTAACTACCGTACCCCTGAAGGTATTCCTTTCTACCAGCAAAGCTTGAAACTCTACGAAGAACTCTCGGCTACTCTAGGCTACAACGTGCTCTTTTCACAGCAGGGCCATCTTACCTTGGGCCACACGGATTCATCGGTCAATGACCTGAGGGTACGAGCTGAAGCAAATAAAGTGCTAAATGTTGAAAGTCGGATGGTTGACCCCCAAGAAATCAAGCGTCTGGTCCCCGCTATCGATATTAGCAACAGACCTCGCTATAAAATCCTAGGAGGGCTATACCATCCACCTGGAGGAATCATACGTCATGATGCAGTAATTTGGGGTTATGCCCGTGAAGTCAGCCGGTTGGGAGGAGAAATTCATACCCATACTGAGGTACAAGATTTATTGGTGGAAAAAAACCGTATTACAGCTGTACAAACTAACCGTGGAAAAATTTTCACCCACAAAGTCGTTAATGCTACTTCG
>CAZASS010000079.1:0-9866 GCA_964487835.1 uncultured Acidobacteriota bacterium
GGTGTTTGCAAGGTTGCGGCATACGCTTACCAAGCTTATGGTGGTGGGCAGATTCCAGAGTGGCCTGATGTTGTGGATGTTTTTTCGCAAATTCGTCCAGAAACATGTCGTGTTCAGCGGGAAGCTGCACGATTGATAAAGCATATGGTAGGTCATGGAGAGTTTGAACCCTATCTCAATCCTAGAACAGCTGAGCATCGTGCTTCCCAGCAGGCTGAACAGTTGGGAGAACGCTTGGCAGAAATACCCAGTGGGAGTGATCCATTAGTTGAAACTGCTAATCAAAATAGCCAATTTACTCTTTCTGATATCAAAGCGGATGCAGGTGGAAAAGTCGGACATACATCGATTCCTAATCACTACAGGGGCATAGCGGAGGCAAGTCTCCAAGAGGCCAAGGCGCAAGGTCTGATTTTTGCTACTTCGGCATTTGTTGAGGTAGGTGATGATGAACATTTACTTATGAGCCACCAACGTGGGGCGGATAGTAATGAAATTCACCTTTTTTCACATAGGACTTTTTTCCGACAGGTTTGGGTGGCTGAGGTATTGGGCTACAAATGGTACGGTCTAGGTCAAGACTTGGTAGGGGAGTCGACTGAAGGTCGCACTACTGAAGAGTTAGCTAATCTTACAGACGATTTTATTAATCTTTTACCAGAGTATCTTCCTCCTGTTGAAAGAGAACGTATGGATGATTTAAAAAAAGCCTATCAAGAGTGGAAATCTGATAAGGGAGAGGGACATAAAGTGGAACCTGCCTTTTCGGGAAATGTTTCTGGACAGGGGCCGGGTTTTGCTGAATTGCCTTTAAATCAGCCTGAATCAGTTGGTTTGTTGGCTATTGATAAGGCTGGGCCTTCAGCCTTTAATCTTCCCATATGGTGGAGTTTGAATCAGGCTGCATCTGATGGCAGTTTATTTGGGTATTTGGAAGGAATCGGCGGGAAGGGCGCGGTTCTAGAGGTCTGGGATGTGGAAAGCCACCGGCGTGTTTTTCTGGATTTGACGAGTGAAGGACAAGTTATTCAAGACTTGTTGGGAGCAATTGAAAAATTCAATGTTAAAAGGGTTTGGGCGCGGACTTCTGAAGAGTGGAATCCTTCACAGTTGGAGTCAAGTTTGGGGAATGTGTTGCTTTCGGCATCAACTGAAAAATTGGCTGTAATAAGCGGGGGTGAATATTTGGGCAAAGATGACCCAGTTTTACTTGCTGTTGAGCCTTTGGCCCGGGCTTTAAATCTTTTCATGCGTGATCAGTTTTATATGACCCAAGGGGATGGTCGAGGATCCCATTTTATGTTCCCAACACCTCTTCCCTTTGAAGATGCTATTGCTACTATCAATAGTCGTGGTGTTGCTGTTTCAGCTTGGGTTACATTTGATGCCTCTGGAGAAATCAGCAAATTTGAAGATGTATTTGCTGATACATCCTATGAGTTAGCTCGGGACCGGGCTTATAGTATCAATAAGGCTATCTGGGATGCCCAGGGAGGCAATTTTGTTCCTGTAGGAGTTGGTGCTGACAAGGTAGAACAGTCCTATCCTTTGGCTAAGACTCTATCTACTATTACCACAGATGATTCCGAGTTTATTTCACAGCGTAAAAGTTAGATAAGGTGCCGGTCAGTCGGATTTGTCCTGATTGTTTGCTAACTGTTCGGCTTGAGTAATTAGTTCTTCTATGACCGACAAGCCTTGTTGCCAAAATTGTTTGTCGTTTAGATCAGTATTTAGTGGCTTCAATAACTTATGAGGCCAGTCTGATCCACCTGCTTCTAATAGATTAAGGTAGTGCTGTGCAAATCCATCTTTCCCTTGGCGGTAATGAACGTGTAGAGCTAAGACTAGAAGTTCTCCAAAGGCATAGGCATAGACATATCCAGGAGTGTGTAGGAAATGAGGAATATAACTCCACCAAATACGATAGTGATCACAGAATGTTACGCTGCCTTGGAACATTTCTTGTTGTGTTTTCATCCATAATTCACTGAATTGATCTGGTGAAAGTTCTCCTTTGTTACGGTAGGTAGTATGAATTTGGTCTTCAAAGCGATTCATAGCAATCTGTCTGAAAACAGTAGCGATGGTGTCATCCAGTTTATTCATTAACATGGAGAGGCGGATATTAGGCTGCTTTTCTTCTTTCATAAGACGGTCAAAAACAAGCATTTCTCCAAATGTAGATGCAGTTTCAGATATTGTTAGAGGAGGATGGCAGTGGAAAATTCCCTGTTTGCGTGACAGATATTGGTGGACACCATGCCCCAGTTCATGGGCTAGTGTTTGAACGTCGCGAACACTTCCCGTGAAGTTCATAAGTATGTAGGGGTGGGCACTTGGAACAGCCGAGTGACTAAAGGCACCCCCTACCTTTCCTTCTTTGATTGTTGCATCAATCCAACGATAGTCAAAAAATTTTTCGGCTGTGGATGACAGTAATGGATGAAAGGATTGGTAGGCTTCTAGTACGGTCTTTTTAGCCTGTTCCCAGGAGTAATTGATTTCGATGTTTTCCAGAGGTGCATATCTGTCATAGTCGTACAATTCTTCAAGGCCGATTAGCTTTTGTTTTAATCGATAATAACGGGCTACTAGGTCATAACGCCCCGTTACGGCATCAATAAGAGCTTGGACGGATTCATCTGAAATTTCATTGGATAGGTTGCGACTGGCCAACCAATGTGTGTGTTGACGAAGTCTATCGTCAGAAAATTTGTCAGAAATTACGGTGTTAAAAACATAAGTAAATTGTCGGAGATGTTGTTTCAGTGTAGATGTGATTGAAAGGGCTGCTTGTTTTCTCACTTCTCGGTCAGGCTTGTAAAGCTTGGATAAAGTTTCTTGTAAAGTGATTTTTTGGTTGTCGAATTGAAAGCGAGCAGCTCCCAGAATTTCATCAAAAAATCGATTCCAAGCTTGTCGGCCTGTGACTGACTTTTCTAGAAGAATTTTTTCCTCTAATTCATCTAGTAAATGAGGTTTTTGTTATTGTTGTAGTTCTAGATAGTGTTTGTAAGGATTTAAGTGTGTGTTTTTTAAAATTTCTTTTGCGATTTTATTCTCTATTTGAGTCCATTCCAAATCAAAGAAAAGAAGTCCTTGCTCTATCTGGCTATACCGTTCTCTTATTTTATGGAGAAAAGCTCCTCGTTCAGTATCTTCTGTGTTAATACACCAGTTCAAATAGGCGTAGGTGTAGGCTCGACCAAGCTGGTCTTGAAGATCCTCCATTTTTTCTATAGCTTTTGCCAGAGCTTTTTCTTCTAGGGAAGCAATTTTTGTGCGGTACTGTTTGGCAAATTTTTTTGCGGCTAGTTCGACTCTGTCTAAGTCTTGGAGAAGTGCATCACTATTCTCATAGAGGTCTTCTAAATTCCAGCTAATGTCTTGAATTGTTGATGTCGAATTAGTTTTATTTGGCTGATTCAATAGGTCTCCTTTAAAAATTTTAGGAACCAATACTAGTGGATACTTCGAAGGCTAGATCTGTTGGATTTCTATTACAGGAATTATTTTATTTTAAATCAGAGATCTAACTTCATCACTATAGCATCTCTGCCTTCATCCGATTGAGGATAGTATTCTTTGAGAATATCAATTTGGTGAAAACCTGCTGATTTATAGAGCTGAATAGCAGGTAGGTTGGTAGTGTTTACTTCCAGAGATACTGTGTTAGTTTTGCTGGTGCGGGCCAGATCTAACAGGTGATCTAGCATCATTCTACCAAAACCTTTTTGACGTAATTCGGATCGAACACACAAGTTGAGAATATGAGATTCAATGTGCTCGATAACTATGATTCCGTATGCTTGAATCATAGAATTTTTTTCAAGTACTCTGCACGCATAACCCAGACGGAAGCAGTCGTGAAACAAGTTTTCTGACCAGGGATCTGGGAACACCTTTTTTTCGATTAGTGCGATTTCAGATACGTCAGTTTGTTGCATTTCTCTTAGTTGTGGAGTGAGTCTTTCTGGTGTAACAACCATAGTCGAGTTCAAGATAATTTAGTGATTTTTCGGGTCAATCTTTTGTGTATTTTGAGAGCTTCCTAAACTAATTAAATTAGCTAATAGACGATAAGCTCCTTCGACACCAGCTGGGAGCTGACGCCATAATCCCAATCCTACGTAAAGCCACTTTCCCCGACCGTAATCAGTAATAACTAAGGCTCCGTGTTTTTTCCCACTGTTGTATATGAATGGATCTTCCATTCTCACCAACTCTTGGTAACGGGAATCATTTTGTTCTAGAAAGTACAGGCCCCTTTCTTGTACCCAGTTATTCCAATCTTGATTAGTTAGCTGGTTGGGGAAGTTGAAAATAGGGTGGGTTGGTAAGATGGTCTCTACTGCTGTGTCTTCGTCCGTTATCCGATTTCGACTAACCTGTGCCGGATAGGGTGTCCAAGGGCTGTCAGACATAATTTTTCTTCCGTTGGTTTGCGGAATAGTACGGTTAAATTCGAACTTATTGTATTGTACGATCAGTGTGCCACCCTGCCGAACCCATTCCAAAAGTCTTTCGTTGTATGTTTGTAAATCTTTGCGTGTTAAATAGGCGCGAATTCCCGTTATGATGATGTTGTAGGAGTCTAAGTTGCTTGAGGCTAAGTCATCTTTTTCTAGTAATTTAAACTTTACTCCTAATTGGTTCAATGCTTCAGGAACCTTGTCTCCAGTTCCCATGATGTAACCAAGTTTAAGCCCTGGTTTTACCGCTACATCGACAACTTTAGCCTGAAGCTTTGAAGGGTAGTAGAAATGACGGCGTTCGATGTGTTGATAATCAATTGATTGAAGGCTACGATCGTATTTTTGTCCATTTAAATCAGCCCAGACTATAATATTGAATTCCCCGAGATGAGTATTTATGGGAGGACGAAGATGGAACCATTTTGAGATTGAATCGCCCTCCTTATTAAAAGTAAATCGGAAGGTTGCAGGAGAGATGTTCCATCCATCTGGTAATTCAAACTCGAGTGTCCCGTGACGCTTTGTAGTTCCTTGATAGGTGGCGGTGACTCGAATTTGTCTGCCTTGGCTAATTTGGTTTTGTGGAATGATGGTAATTTTTGGATCCACTTCGACAGAGACCGCTGGAACTACCATTAAATCATGTCGTTGTTCTCCCCCTGTCCAAGTGCCTTCATAGCGAAATTGTGCAGGTTCGGCCAATCTGAAATTTGTGTTGTTGTTGTCGAGTTCTACTTCGACTGTAACGACAGGTGGACTCCAAGGTAAAGTGGCAAATTGAGGCTGGATGATTTGGTAATAACCCTCTTGGGAACTAGGTTCCCAATAAGGTTCAGTAAATACACTACTATTTGAGGCTGTTACCGTGAAATCTTGTTTTATTACACCCTGAGCTGGAATTGTCTTAGGTGAATTGGTTGGTACTAATACTTTCCATTCTTTTGGCGCCTTGATTTTAATTTCTTTAATGTTCAGTGATTGAGAGCTGCCGTTTGAGAGAGAGGTTTGCAATTTAAATTGTTGGCCAGGTTCGATCAGACCATCTGATGATAAAACCTCTAGTCGGAGTTGATGTGCAAGAAAAAGAGCATTTTGGAAATCTTTTTCCTTTTTTTGTAATAAGAAGTTGATTTGATATTTTTCCCATTTTTTTAGATCACTGGTTAAAATTTTAGTGCGCAAATTTCTTACCAGTTCAAGACCTTGAGATAGGTGAATAGCAGTTTTTTCTGGAAAAGATGGATTGAAAATTTTCTGAGCATCTTCGATTCGGAGTTGAATTTGAGAAAGCATAGAGTGGATAAAGGGAACTTTACCTATTTGGCTAGATGCGTATTTTTCAATTGCAAACAAACTTGTATCAATGCCATTGAATAGATCTATTTCCTGAGTAGTATTCTCAATTACTGAATCGATAAGGTGCCAGCTAGAGGTTTTTGGGCCTGGCAAAGGTATTAATTGAGGCATACCCTGACATCGGTGCATAGAGCGAGCTTCTGTGCCAATTTCAAAGTAGGTTTTCCCAAGAAGAGGGTCAAATAATCCAGTTTTTATATTTAAGAGAGAGTTTTTATCTAATTTTTGGCCACTTGAGCCACCCCATCCCACTCTTTCGTATAGTTTTTTGGCTTGCCACGTTTGAAGTCCTTCTGCAATTTGTTCTGGAAATTGATTGGGGTCGGAAGCTGCTTAGAATGCTTCAGCAGTGAGATGAGCTGAAGCTTGGTGATGCTGTCCTCCCCCTGTACCCTTGAGTGGTAACATGACAATGACATCTGGACGAAAAGTGCGAATAACTCTAACGATGTCTTCTAGAATTTTTTTTGGTCCCCATTTATCAAGAGTCTCTTCAACGCTAAACGAATATCCGAAATCGTGGGCTCGGGTAAAAAATTGTTCAGCTCCGTCATAACGATGCATGGACATTAATTCTCCTGTCCGAAGAACTCCTAGGGCATCAAACAGTTCGGGTCCAATTTCATTTTGACCTCCCGAGCCACGTGTTAGGGTTAGAAGTCCTGTGCGAAGTCCTTGACCGCGTCCTAGTTTGACCAATAAAGGGCTATCTTCATCATCTGGGTGAGCTGCAGTATGGAGAAAACTACCTGTGTGTGGTAATTTTCGAAGGGCAAAAGCTAGTCCTAATGCTCCTTCATCATAAGGGGAAAACATTTGGGAGAAGGCGGTAGGTAAAGCTAAAATCAAGATCAATAGGATTAAGAGCGAAGTGAAGAGAAGAGGGCTACGTCGATACATTAATAATAGTTTAGGTGTCGACAGTACTTACTGGCAAGTTTTGTTGGCTATAGGTAATAAGTTTGAGCCATGTATGACTGTCATTTTAGAGTGTGGCCCACTTCCAATTTTTGTTGTTAGGCTGGAGGAGGAGGAGTCGGTGGAGTAGGTAGTTTTGGTGGTCTAGGCGGTGGTGGTCTGTGTTGCATTTTGATTTTTAACTATAAAGTTGCCAAATTATCGGCTGCCCGTTATGTAGTCTTCCAGGTGTTTGATGGCTAGTTTCTGTGTAGAAATAATATCTTTGACAACATCTCCAATGGAGATCATACCTATGACGCAGGCATCCTTAAGAACGGGCAAGTGCCTAATTCTTTTGTTGGTCATTATTTCCATACAATCATCAATGGTTTGATCCCATTCAATACAAGTCACTTTTTTGCTCATGGTATCTTCAACAGGGATGGATCTAGCAGGCTTTTCTCTAAGATCTCTGGCGTAATCTCGTTCTGAAAAGATACCAACTAATTCCTCTTTCTCCATTATGAGCAGTGCTCCAATATTTTTTTCGGCCATTAGGGAAAGGGCCTCACGAACTGTTGTTTGTGGAGTTGCCGACCAAATGTCGAAATTTTTACTTTCTAAAAGTTGGTTAACAGTCTTCATAGTAGGAGTCATTCAACCTGTTACGAAAGTACAATGTGATTAACCAGATGCTAAATTGTAACGTCTCTAAAGGCAATAAAAATTATATTTTTGGTTGTTGTTTTATTGTTATAGATCAAATAAATGGACTTAAATTGTTTTTCTAGATGCTAGACAATTATAAAGATAAGCAAAGATTAGACCTACTATCGTTCCATCGACTAAAGCATAGAGGGTTCCTGCTATTACATCTCCAAATGAACCGTTGGAGTGAAAACCAGGATAAATGGAAGAAATTATCTTCAGAAAGGCGATTCCGTAAGAGGGCCATGTTAAATTTGCTAGTCCTACAATTAGAACTGATGAAGCCCATATTAGGCCGGTGGTGATACTCAATGCTTTCAAATCTAATTTCATGTCATCTCCTTCATTAACTGCTTAATGAACAAAAATTTTTATTATGAACTTTCTAGAGCTTTTTGAATTAGTTCACAATCTTCCTTAGGCATTCCTTTTACCAAAGCTAACGCTTCCTGGTGTCCTTTGGAAGACATCTTAATCCAAGTTTTTTGCAAAATTCCGATTAGTTTTTTTTCATCATGTTTTTGTGCAAATTCGGAAAATTCATTTTCTAAGAACACTAGACAGATTGCATCTTCAAGTAATTGAACTTCAGGGTCCAATTTAAGTCTAATTTTTTGAAGTAATTCCTTTAATCGATTTACAGTGTGTTGTTTATAACCAATTTCGAGTAGGATTTTAGCTACTTCATTGGCATGAAACTTGGCTAGGGTTTTACGCCATCGTTTGTAGCCAGATTTATCCATTGGGTAATTTTCACGAGGTATTTTCCAGCGGCGAATGTGTTGGCTATGGGCTGCCAGAAGTAAGGGTTCAGAAGCTTCAGGTGCTAGATGTTGAACCCAGTGAGTCATGCGTTGATGGTAATGGAGGGACCAGGAAATTTTTTCTCCATCTATTAAGATTTTTTTAGGATCTTCAAGATGGATACTGTCAAATTTTTGTATAGCTCTCTGAAAGCGTTTATCGTGATTGACCATAGACAGACACATCATATCATTCCAGAAAAGAAACGAGGTTGATGTTTATATTTGATGAAGGGGTTTTATAAGGATCAATACAAGAAGTTGGAAAGCAGTATAGAAGAGCATAGATGGTTTGCTAATTATTTTAGAATGTGATCTGAGTGAGTGATTGTTTTTTTATTGGAAGCCGGAGTATGCTGAGAGTGCTTTTTAGTATAAATACGCTTTGAATGAAAGATCTAATATGGCAATTATAACACGATTAAAAGTTCCAGTTTTGATGCTTTTGATGGGGTTAGTTTTTAGTTCTTGTTCTACTTCAGAGAAGGATCCTGTCAGAGGGTTGAGTGCTGATTTAACTCCTCTTGATCCACCAGTAACAGTGAAGGTTGCAGAAGATGGAGCTGTTTCAGGAGCTGCCTTTTTTTTAGCTCATGCTAGAGGATACTTTGAAGATCTAGGTATCCAAATTGAGTGGGTGAAATTTCCAGGTAGCGTTGAAATGCTCCCCGCACTAGCGGCCGATCACGTTCAGGTGGCTGGAGGTATTACTAGTTTGAGTCTTTTCAATGCCTTCACTCGAGGTATAGCGGTTAAGATTATAGGAGACAAAGGACATAATCGGCCGGGTGAATCTTATTTTGATTTAGTTATTCGTTCCGATTTAGTTAATGAGATACAGGATATTGCAGATCTCAAAAACAGAACAGTCTTAATGTTTTCAGTATTAAGTGCTGATGAAATGATGGCTGATAAGTTTGTTCGTTCGGGTGGTTTAATTCCGCATCAAGATGTGAAATTTTTGGGTGGTTTTGGAGCTGCTGAGATGTTGTTGGCTTTGAGTAATAAATCAGCTGATGCTGCCATGCTTATTGAACCGACAATTTCTCAAGGGGTAAAAGAAGGAATTTTGCTTCGGTGGAAGGATTTGTGTGAAGAGATTGGTCCTACTGAAAATGCTGTGGTATTGGCTAGTCCCGGATTTATTCAGAACATTGATCTGGCTGGGAGATTTATGGTGGCGTACATTAAGGGAGCTCGAGATTACAATGAGATATTTAGAGAAAGTGATAGGGGGGAAATTGCAAAAGTTCTTAGTCAATACACTGAGTTAAAGGATCTCGATACGTGGAATATGGTTCATTTGCCTGGTCTGAATCCAGATGGATATGCTCTAAGTCGTGAGCTAGCCGAAGATCTAGTTTGGTATAGGGAGGTAGGGTATTTTGAAGGTGAAATAGATCTCGATGAGATTATTGACCACAGTGCCGTAGAATTTGCACTTCAGCATCTTGGGCGGTATGAATCACTCCAGAAAATTAAATAAGAAGTTGTTTAAATGAGGTTTTAATAAGTTTTGAAAGAGGTGAATTATGGAGGAGTTTTTTTTGGATAAAGTAGCTGTAGTTACGGGAGGGGCTAATGGTATTGGTTTGGGGTGTGTTAAGGAACTAGCTAGGGG
>CAZASS010000080.1:0-9750 GCA_964487835.1 uncultured Acidobacteriota bacterium
CCTTTCTGATGATGGCGCATATGGTTCAACCGGAACACCTAGCTGAACAAGCCTGCTTAATGGAAAGTTACGGAGCCGATTGTGTGTACGTGGTTGATTCTGCAGGAACCCTGCTGACTGAAGAAGCTCGTCAACGAGTCCAATCCCTAAGAAATGCATTGTCCCAAGATATAGAAGTAGGTTTTCACGCTCATAACAATCTAGGGCTATCAGTACCCAATACGTTAGCTGCTATTGCAGAAGGAGCTACCCGAGTAGATGGTTGTACCTGTGGTCTAGGAGCAGGAGCCGGCAACACCCCTACCGAAGTTCTAGTAGCAGTACTGGATAAAATGGAGATAGAAACAGGAGTAAATTTATTTCAACTAATGGACACAGCAGAAGAAACGGTATTACCCATCATGCACCACATACCCAGAATAGACCGATCCAGCTTAACAATTGGATATGCTGGAGTTTACTCCACTTTTCTCCTTCATGCCCAAAAGGCAGCTAAAAAATTCAATGTCGATACCCGAGATATTCTTATAGAATTAGGCCGCCGAAAGGCAGTGGGTGGACAGGAAGACATGATAATTGACGTTGCTGTTGACCTGGCAAAAAAGAACATATAGGACTAAAAAAAGGAGCTACGACAATCACTAATACAGAAATGCCCCTTCAACAAACAGCTACAACCCCAACCAAATATTCACGCCTATCTCAAATGATCTCCCAAATGGGTCCCGGCATTGTCTACATTCTCACAGTGTTAGGAGCTGGAGATCTTGTTTCCAATTCAGCCGCTGGAGCCGGCTACGGTTATGCCTTAATTTGGACTGTTGTTCTAGGAATGATCTTCAGATTTACCTGGGTTAATGTCTCAGCCAAATATGTCCTGGTAACGGGAGAAACCTTAATGCATGGCTTTGCCAAGGTAGGACAATGGACAGTATGGCTCATTCTAATCAGCATGATTGTTATGGTACATGGCTATAACATGTACATGATTGTCGTAAGCGGTGATGCAATAAGTCAATTGTTCCCCTTGACCGAATTAAGTACCACCATCTGGTCCACCAGCTTTACACTGAGTAGTCCCGGCATCTGGTCCTTGTTCTTTGCCACAGTGGCATTCTTTATGGCTTACTGGGGTGGCTACTGGGCAATTGAAATTTTTTGTAAAGTTCTGGTTGGGATTATGGGAGCTTCTTTAGTTTTAGTCGCTTTTTTGTCCGATCCAGATCCTACTCAAATTGCCAAGGGCCTGTTCATTCCCAGCATTCCAAAGAGCCAAGGGTTATATGATGCTAACTTTATGCTGATGGCACTTTTTGGCACCATGACCGGTTCCATCGTAAACATGACGTATGCCTACTTCATCTATGAAAAAGGATGGAGAACTACCTCTCATTTGAAGCAACAACGCTTTGATTTACTCACCGGTGTAACCTGCGCATGCATAATGGGTATTCTCCTACAAGTTGCAGCCGCTGCCACAATACATCCCCTAGGAGTTGATCTTAAAGATTCCGGTGATATGGTTCGAATTTTCTCCGAAGTTCAGGGAATCATCGGCAAGTGGATTTTCGGTCTAGGTCTTTGGGGTGCCGCCTTCTCCACACTAATAGGCACAACAGTAGGATGTGCATTGATTGTTGCTGATCTGTTCCGGTTTTTAAACAAAAATCCTGAAGAGGGAAAAAGAGGGAGCCCACAATTCCAACGCATCTACCGTATTTGTGTTATTTTCTGGTCCTTCTCTCCTCTTTACATACTCCTAACAGGAGTTAGTCCTGTTTTTATAACCTTGGCCGTCAGTGCCTTAGTAGTTGGGCTCGTTCCCATATTGACAATAATATTGATGAAGATTACTAGTGAAAAAAGCATAATGGGAAAGCACAGAAATACTTGGATCACCAATGCTCTTCTGATCTGCCTTACACTGGTAGGATTTTATATGATTTATGCCAATTTATTTAGATAGATTACCAAATAGCGGGAGTAACCACTGACTCAAAAGACAGACGAAAAAATAGAAACACCCCAGATTTGGCTGTTTAAAATCGTTCGCCGCTTGGGGCCCTCTTTCGTGTATATTCTGACAGCACTGGGAGCTGGAGATCTGGTTTCTAATGCAGCGGCTGGAGCTGGTTACGGCTACGCTCTGATCTGGACATTAGCTTTCACTCTTCTCTTCCGTTTTGTCTGGGTCAGCGTTTCAGCCAAGTATGTTTTAGTCACTGGAGAAAGTCTGGCACAAGGCTACGCTAGGGTAGGCCGCTGGGTTGTCTGGATTATCTTAATTTCAGGAATTATTATCGGACATTTCTCCGCCATGTATTCCCTATTAATGAGTGGTACTGTTGCCAACGCATTGCTACCTCTCCCGACGTGGGCCGTTGGTGAGTGGGGCACACAAATTTGGGCCATATCCTTTGTCCTAATGGCCTTTGTGATGGCCTGGGGTGGCTACAGTGTGGTCGAAAACTTCTGCAAAGTATTGATTGCGACCATGGGTGTTTCCCTAATTGTAGCTGCTATTATTTCCAAACCTGATCCTACTGAAATCTTACGAGGAGCATTTATTCCAAGCCTTCCCCAATCCGATGGATTGTACAGTTCCATGCTTATACTAATGGCTCTAGTTGGCACCATGGCCGGCTCACTAACCAATCTAACCTACGCTTACTATATCGACGAAAAAGGATGGAAAAACACTTCTCACTTAAAGGAGCAGCGTTTTGATCTAATCTTCGGTGTAACATGCTTATTTTTCATGGGGGCTCTTCTTCAAATTGCCTCAGCAGCTATCGCACACCCTCGTGGGATTGAACTGGAAGGCGCCATTGATTTACTGCAAATTTTTGCCGAAGTTCAGGGAACTATTGGCGCAATTATCTTTGGCCTAGGTCTATGGGGAGCAGCCTTCTCTACCTTGCTGGGAACTTTAATTGGCTACGGATTTGTGGTAGCTGATCTCAGTAATTTTGTAAGCAAAACACCTGCTGTGAAGGATTCTCATCGAGAAAACAAGCGGAAACATCCTGTCTATCGAGCCTGTATTATATTCTGGGCTATTTCCCCTCTTTACATTCTCTTAACTGGGGTCAGTCCAATCTGGCTAGTTCTAATTGTCAATGCCATGTTTGTAGTTCTAGTACCAGTATTAACCCCTGCATTACTTAAATTGACAAATGATAAATCTTTAATGGGTAAATACAAAAATAACTGGGCTACAAATACAACACTGCTACTAATGCTTTTTGTTGCCATATATGTCATGTTGAGCAATGCAGTGGAATGGTTGCAAAACCCTTGAATTATTTGTCCTAGATTACCCTTATGCTATCCTATCTGACCCAGACAGTTTATAAGCTGTTGTCCTTTTGCAAACAAGGCTTGCTACAGGCTAAATCAGGGAGACTGAAATGACTACAATCCAGCGAAAACTCGTTCATGAAGAGGAGATACCTCAATTCACTGCAGGAGCTTGGGAAGTCAAGAAGGGGCAGTATATTTCAATCATCGGTCGGCACACTGTGGACTTTGTTGCCTTCAACTTAAATAATCTTCAAGAACGTTTTGATCAAGCCCGTACCAAAACCAACCAGTTGAAAATTTTTCTGACCACCGGAGATATTCTCTACTCTAAAGATAACAATCCAATGCTTACCATTGTGAAAGATACTTGGAAATGGCACCACGATTTGCAAAAAGGCACTTGTAGCCGAAAAAAATTTGAGATTAATTTCAAAACTCCAGGAATCATTAAACACGACGTGTGGGAACAAAAAGCATGGAAACCCAGGTGGCCCAACTGGGAAGATCTGCCACCACGAGGATGCTGGGAGAATCTGACTGTAGCCCTGGAGCCTTGGGGTATTACTAAATGGGATATGCCTAGCCCTTTCAATATTTTTCAAAATATGAAAATCGATGGAGAAACAGGACAAATGTGGTATGACCACCAACACCTGAATGACGAAGAACCAGATGCCGTGGTAGAAATGAAAGCCGAAATGGATCTGTTAGTAGCAGGCTCAAATGACGTAGATGGTCCTGAGCCCTATAGTATTCAAATTCACGAAGAGTAAAGCTTAAGAAAAATTTATGTAGCAACTTTTCAAATATAGGAGCAAATAGATGGAAGCTAATCAGCTGAAATTTGGACTTAGCCTATCGAATCGATCAGTAATATTTGGTTGGACTAGCTTAGATGAAATCCTGGATTCGGCCCAAATGGCTGAAGAATCTGGAGAATTTGACGGTGTCTGGATTGGAGACAACCTTCTTTCTAAACCAAGATTAGAGTCAATTGTAACCCTGTCTGCCCTTGGAATGCGTACTAAAAAAGTTCGTCTGGGCACTGTTTGCTTTGCCAGTACTCCTCTACGTGATCCAATACTACTCGCCATTCAGTGGGCTAGTTTAGATATTCTTACTGAAGGGCGTACTGTGCTGGCCGTCTGCAATGGACCCAGCGCCAAAGATGGAGAAAACTTTGCCCGTGAACTAGAAGTCATGGGAGTGGCCTCCCATGAACGTGCAGCCCGCTTAGTAGAAACTGTAGGGTTGCTTCGTCGTTTCTGGAGTGAAGAAAGTGTCACACACGAAGGCAGATTTCATCAATTCGAAAATGTGAACGCACTACCCAAGCCAATCCAAAAACCTCCACCGATCTTCATTGCTGTTAACCCAAAACTATACAAAACTACTGAAGAGGTAGTGCAGCGCTCTTTGCGTAGAGTAGCCAAACATGCAGATGGTTTGCAGGCCGACTCCATACCAGCTGAAGATTTCGGAAGACGGCTTGCAACAATTAAGCAGCTCATGGTTGAAGAAGGACGTGATCCTTCTAAATTGGAGTCTTGTCCCCACATCATGGCCAATATCAATGACGACCCAGAAACAGCACTTACAGAAGCCATGGAATATCTGACACTTTACTATCCCGCTGGTTATATATCGCGTGAACAAGCCGATGATTGGTTTGCCTACGGACCGCCTGAAAATGTTATTAAAAAAATCAAATCGTACATCGATGTGGGTTGTACTACTCCCATTATACGCTTTTGTTCACGCGATACTCAGGGACAAATGCAGCGTTTTCTCAAAGAGGTATTGCCAACTTTACGAGCAAATAAAAAAGATGAATAACCTCCCCTATTTTTTCTGGAATCAATAATGTCGGAAACAAGCAAAAATGGGAACAATGAGGTGATTAACTCTCAGTCTGATAGCTTACCAAAACCTTCAGAACCAATTATTCAGGTTCAAAACGTCTCCAAAGTCTTCCATAGCCAACACCAGGATGAAATGACAGCTCTGAAGGACTATACTCTGGATATTTCAAAAGGGGAATTTGTCACGGTTGTTGGTCCCAGTGGGTGCGGCAAATCTACCCTCATAAAATTAATTGCTGGATTACTTTCGGTCACCAAGGGGAACATCCTTTTACAGGATCGGAGGGTTGAAGGTCTGAACACTCAAGTCGGCTACGTCCCCCAAGAAAGTAAGCTCTTCCCTTGGCTGACCTTAGAAGAGAATGTTGGCTTCGGCCTAGAATGCCGAGACTATTCTGAAGAAGAACGTCAACATCGCATCCGCCATTATATTGAGTTAGCCGGATTGACTGGATTTGAAAAGCATTACCCTGCTGAATTATCAGGAGGAATGGCCAAAAGGGCATCTATTATTCGCTCATTGGCTTACGATCCCCTAGTGATATTAATGGACGAACCCTTCGGCCCCCTGGATGCTCAAACACGTATGATTCTCCAAGATGAACTCCTCAAAATCTGGGAGAGAATGCAACAAACTATTATTTTCGTTACCCATGATCTAGTGGAAGCAGTAGCCCTAGCCGATCGAGTTGTAATCATGACTCATCGTCCCGGTCAGATAATGGATATTGTGCAAGTTCCTATGGATCGTCCACGAAATATTTTTGAAATCCATCGGCAGAAGGGCTTTGATGAAACCTACAGTCACCTGTGGAGCATTTTTCGACACGAATTGGGTATTCAGCCGAAAAACAAGGATTCCATTGACCAATCATGAAAAATCCTACCCCAAATCTCTCTTAAACTATCATCATTAAAATCGTTGATCTTCCTAGTATACTTTACTGGTAATTCTGCACGGTGTTAGAATCCTCTGCATTCGAGACCCTTAAAGGAAATAAATCTATGGCGTCCCAAGGGGATACAACAGCTAATTCAAAAATAAATCTCCGGCGTTGGAAACGAAAGTTTTGGATCAATTTTTTAAGAATCAGTATGGTTGGACTGTTTCTGGCCCTGTGGGAATTTGTTGCAGGCCGGTGGATTGAAATTCTACTAATTAGCAGTCCCAGCCTTATTTTCTCAGCTTTTCTATCTAACCTCGAATCGGGAACTCTAATAGGACATACGTGGGTAACCTTAACAGAGATTGGCATAGGATTTCCTTTGGGCGCTATTTTCGGCATTGCAATGGGGTATCTGTTTGGACAAAACAGAACACTAGCAGAAATCTTCGAACCAATCATTATCGCCCTATATGGAATTCCACGGACTGCCCTAGCACCCCTTTTTATTGTCTGGCTTGGAATCGGAATTTGGTCAAAAGTGGGAGTCGTTTTTTTACTGACCTTCTTTTTAAATTTCTTCAATACTTATTCTGGCATGAAACAGATGGATCGAGAATACATCGATCTAGCCAGACTGATGGGGGCCAAAGGATATAAGCTCGGCTATAGGATTATTTTGCCCGCCTTGTCTCCACACATCATGACTGGCCTAAAGACCAGTATTCCCTTCTCTGTTATCGGGGCTGTGGTAGGAGAGTTCATTGCTGCTATCGAAGGAATTGGATTTTTCATTCGCTTATCTGCAGGCATTTTCAGAACTGCTGACGTCTTTGTAGGAATTATAGTTCTAATGTTTGTTGTAATTGTTATGAATATAGTTGCAGATCTTATTGAACGACGACTACTCCGTTGGCAAGTACAAACAGAGTATGTCCAGATTCAAGGTTAATCTATTTGAATGCATATCAGGACGAGAAAGGACAAACACCACATGGCACTTAATCTCAAATCAAAAAATAAATCAGTAATCTGCTTAATAGGTTTAATTATTATCACTCTGTCTTCAGCTATTACTTACGAAATTCAAGCCCAAAATTTACCTGAAGTCACCCTATTAACCGCTGTACCCAACATGGCATTTACAGCAATTTGGACAGCAGAACAGCTTCAAATGTTTGAAGAAGAAGGAGTTAAAGCCACCGTCGCTTCAGCTGGAGGAGGAGCTCCCTGTATGGCCGCGGTAGTAGGCCGCTCTGCAGATTTCTGTGCCGTTTCTTCAGACGCTGTAATACTTGCCCAACTGCAAGGAGCACCTGTCATTGCAATCCAAGCCCACAATCGAACCATGACCATGGGAATCACTGTTAATAAGAAAATTGTCGACGAGGCTGGACTTACACGAGAAAGCCCTCTTAACGATCGTCTGAAGCTATTGACCCAACTTCAAACTATTGGAGTGACTAGCCCAGGAGCAATTTCCTATCAACTTTTTCAATTTCTAATCCGCAAAGCTGGGGGCGATCCTGATAAACTCAAATTTGCTTTTCTGGGTGGTGCTCAACTTCCCTCAGCTCTCATTAACAATGTTGTTCAAGCCTTTGCCCAATCCCCTCCCTCTGCAGAAATTACTGAAACGGCCGGCAGAGGTTATGTCTTAATTCCATTATCCAGAGGAGAAATTCCTGAATTAAACGACTACCCTTTTGAAGTTCTGGTAGCTCGCTCTGATATCATCGAAAAAAAGCCCGCTATCACAAAAGCTGTCTGTCGAGCGATTTCTCGTGCTGGAGCCTTAATTCGGAATAATCCCCAAAAAGCTAAGGCAGCCATGCGAACCCATCGCCTTTTCTATCCTGGAAGATTAGAGGAAGATGTTTTTGATCTAGCCTTCTCTATGATAGAACCCGCTATACCAGAGTGGGGAAATATGACCCAAGAAGGTTGGCAGAAGGTTGTTAACTTTTCTAGAGAAGCAGGCATGATCGATGATTCTGCACAAGAAATATCAGCCCAAGAAGGCGTCCTCTGGACTAATAAATTTGTAGGAACTGGGCCCTAGACGTCCAATCCTTTTCTAAAAAACACACCAGATAAATTCACATGAGTCCTTTAACGGCCTGTGATAGCCTTCCAAAACCCTCTTGAATCTCCTTTGCAGTGGGAGTGGAAAAGCTCAGACGCAGACAATTATCCTCCCCACCACCAGCGGCATAAAAAGCATCACCCGGGACAAATGCTACTTTCTCCTCAAGTGCGGCTTGCAGCAACTTAGTACTAGAAAGTCCTCCTACCAATCGTACCCAAACAAAAAAACCTCCCTCTGGATGGTCCCAGCGTCCCACATCAGAAAATACCGTATTTAATGCATCCAACATAGCATCACGACGGGGACGATAAGCATTGCAAAGAGTCTCAATATGCTTGGACAACTGACCAGTCTTCAGATAAGCCTGTACGGCATATTGCAACAATGTGCCAACATGCAAAGTAGAACCCATCTGAGCAATATTGAGCTTGGATATCAAATCAGGTCTAGCCACTACCCATCCTAAACGCAATCCAGGGGCCAAGATTTTTGAAAAGCTTCCCACATAAACAACTTGATTGCCCTGATCGAAAGACTTCACGACTGGCTGGATATCACCGCTATATTGGAGACCATAATAGGGATCATCCTCAATGACTGGGACTTCAAAATCTGCAGCTAACTGAGCTAAAATCTGTCGGCGTTGATAACTCAGACTAACACTGGTAGGGTTCTGAAAAGTAGGCGTACAATAGATTAATTTTGGACGTTCCTTCTGCAGCAATGTACGCAAATGCTCCACATCCATGCCCTGATCATCCATTCGCACACCTTGGAAACGGACCCCGTGAGGATTAAAGGCTAGTACTGCTCCGTGGTAAGTGGTCTCCTCTACCAAAACTAGATCTCCAGACTCCAGAAAAAGCCGTGCTACTAAGTCCAGACCCTGCTGAGAACCATGAATTAAAGCAATTTCGTCTGCACCACAACTTACCCCCCGCTCTGTCATTAAGTCCGCTATTGATTCACGCAGAGACAATAGGCCTTCAGTAATGGTGTATTGTAAACTGGATTGGGCTTCAATCAATGCTTCCTCGAAAGCATGACTTAATTCCTCAGCTGGAAATAATTCTGAAGCAGGAACTCCACCGGCAAATGAAATTACTCCAGGCTGCTGAGTAATCTTGAGGATCTCTCGAGTAACAGATGCCTGAGCTACTTCTGTCCATTTTGCAAACTGCATCACCGTCACCTTGTTCTCTTTCTCTACCAAAGAGGTTCATCGTGATGAAACTCAACAGACCTGCCTATCCCTTTCTCCTGAGCTAATTTATATACATGCACGCCTGTAGCAATATCTTGTACACACAGACCTGAACTATCGAATAGGGTTATTTCATCCTCACCAGTACGACCAGATTTCATCCCCTCTATCACTTCACCCAGACCGGCATGCATTGCTTCTTTCGTAATAACTCCGGCCTCAATAGCCACACTTAACTTTCCATCCGTAATACCTGTCATTGCCTCATCACCAACGTTTTTAGTGCGAGTATAAAGTTGAGGATCAATCTCCCATTTCTGGCCCATGGCGTTCACATGAGTACCAGGCTGCACCCAATCCGCCTCCAGAACCGGCTCCAAAGTAGCAGTTCCAGTAATTAGAATTTCA
>CAZASS010000081.1:0-9552 GCA_964487835.1 uncultured Acidobacteriota bacterium
GTTATTTTAAGTATTAAAAATGATAATGTTTCTATAATGAAAATGGACCCCTGTGATGACCTTGATAATATTATAAAATGGTATGAAAATAAAGTTTTAAATAAAGAATTTTTGAAACAATATGAAATGTTTTATTTTCCTCTTAATCCGGGGTATAATTCAATACCCATACTTATTCTCTCAATTAGGAAAAAAATAAAATCAGATATTATAACATTATCTAAAAATAAAGGTTATGTTTTAAGGTATTTATCAGTTGATTTATTTTCTTCAGCTGTATTAATTGCTCTTTTCAAAGCCGCCCTAACTTCATTAGGAGATGAAATAGCTTCTCCCTTAACGTGAAAGGCTTCGGCAATTTTGACATAATCCACATTGGGATCTCCTAAATAAGAAGTCAACTCTTTTCCCAATGCCAGTTGTTTCGGACCATTAAGAAGCTTACGAGTCCTAGGACGATCATAACTGCGGTTATTAAAAATGATGACAATAATGGGAGCCTAGTAACGCACCAGACTCCACAACATTTCTCCTTGACCAAATAAGAAACCACCATCACCTGTAAGCACCACCACCTGACGATCCGGATGGGCCAACTTAGCCCCAAAACCCCCTCCAACTCCCAATGTTCCCAGACTCTCAGAAAGACCAATCAAATGCTTTGATTCGGGTCCAAAGTCCATCCAGTTAGTCAAATCGTGACTTTCATACTCCTGAATAATGATGGCATCCTTCTCTAACACCGTATCTAACTCACTGACGATACGCTCCCAAGCCAAAGGGCTATTGTTCCAAACAGACTTAGCCGCCATCTCACGAGAACGCGCCATCTGTTTGGTAAATTCCCTGCAAGATGCTAGCCGCGGCTTGCTGATCTTGGAAAGTCTTTCTTTCGTGGCCATTGACTCTATGGCTTCCACCAGGGCCTCGGCAGCCTGTTTAGCATCAGCAATTATTTCTACTTCGATGGGATGTTCTCGACCTATAATTCCCGAATCAGTGGTAATGTGAATGGTCTTAGTTCCCTGTGCTACTCTTCCAAATCGTTCAAAAGGCATCCGGGCACCTATATCGACAAAAAGATCAACCTCCTTCGGGAAACGCATGTGATCCATCAATAGACCCAGAAAAAGAGGATGCCTGGAAGGAAAGTCACTGTAGATAGTGGCATAACGCTGAAAACACACTGGAATACCTAACAACTCAGCCAGCCGAACCACAGACTGTTGGGCTTTGTACTAGGTAACATCAGAACCCACAAAGAGAAGAGGACTTTTGGCCTCTAATAAAATTCGAGCAGCCCTCTCAATCAATGAAGGAGAAGGAGCAATGGGAGGTGTAGTATCAATGTGTTCTTGAGTAATCCGAGCCCTGACTCCCCCCTGACCTACTACATCCTTAGGGAATCCCAAAACCACAGGTCCACCAGGAGGATTGGCGGCAAATCGGAAGGCTCTTCGAGTTAGTTCAGGTATCCTAGCAGCTGAGTCCATGCTATATCTCCATTTAGTAACAGGAGCTGCTGGCTCTAAAAATTCATCAAAATCTTCAAAATTTTCAAGCCCACCCTGAAGAATCATGTCCTGACGCTCAGTACCGCACACCAAAGGTGTTCGACTTACAAAAGCACTGTGAATAGGCGTTATTTTGTTAAGAAATCCGGCACTATCACACAGGGTAATGGGAATTTCGCTGACTGATGCCAACGCATAACCATACGCCATAGAAACTACTGCCCCTTCATGAACTCCTGCCATTACCTGTATGTCATCACGATCGACTAGGGCTTCCCAGATCGGATTGGTCCCCGAGCTCTCACAATTAAAAATATACTTTACTCCCATAGCAGAAAGTTGTTCGACCAGCAGTTCTCCCCCTGTCCCCTCAACAATTTTTGTCTCAGAATTCAAGTTGAGAGAGGTTTCTAAAGGTGCTGACCTACTGGCTGTCGATGCCTTTGCAGTACCCCATGCTGACTTCATCACCCCAAAACTGGCAATCCAAGTTGCCATACGACCAATAAAGTCTCGTCTCTTGATACGCCCGTGTACGAATTGAAATAGTTTTTTCATTAAATTGTTCCTCGATTGGATTCGAAGTAGGCCTTCATCACCTAGAAAACGGTTTTAGAAAAATGGGTAGTAACCTGATGGTAACGATTGTATCTGGGGGGCAAATATTCTGTCAACGATCACTTTTCAATTGAGTAATAAGGCCATACAAGTACTATTTAAACTTGAATTATGGATAATACTAATATATTTTCAGAGCACGAATTAATAGGTGCGAGAGGCCCTGTAAATTTAATATTCAAGAACCCAATGAGGAAAAAAACATGAGTAGCACAAGACAGTTGACCTTAAAAGTTATCGCTCTGATGGTGGTAACCACAGTTCTTTTTAGCGGCAATGCCTGGAGCCAAGGAAGCAGCGAAGGCTTCCCTTTTCGCCCAGATAGCGAATATCAAGCACTGGGTGCCCAAACCGAGTACGAAAAATTTTTGGATGAAGAAGGCATCCCAGTATATACGGGATGGGCTCTCAATATGTTCACAGCTAAGGTTGGTCCTTGGAAACGTCATGGACCAGGCGTTTCAGGAGCATATGCCAATCTGGAAGGCGTAGGTGGATCGGTTGACAACTGGGTAATGGAACTTGCCCCCGGTGCTAAAACAAAGGCGGTTCGTCATCTTTACGATGAAAATATCATCATTTTGACTGGAGAGGGAGAAACCCATATTTGGAGAGATGTCGATGAAAAACCTGCAGTCATTCGTTGGAAAAGAGGTACAGTTTTTGCTCCTCCTCTGAATACCTGGCATCAGCACTTTAACAAGGGAAGTGGACCTGCACGGTTAACCGCAGAAACCACTCTGCCCATCGTACTCGACATCTTTCGTACCCGTGAATTTGTTTTCAACAATGATTTCGATTTCACTGATAGCTACGCTAGTCAACCTGACTATTTCGATCCTGAAAATAGTGTGAACTACGGTCCCACTACTGACCATCACTCTCTATCCATGACAAATATAGTTCGCGATGCTTGGACATACCGCTTATTTAATGCAGGCCAAGGCTATAGAGACATTGATCGCCACTTTAATATGTCAGGGAGTAGTATGCCTTCCCACGTAGAACAATTTCCGGTGGGAACCTATGAGCGTGCTCATCGTCACAATGCCGGCGCTACTATTGTTCTTCTGACGGGGACTGGCTATAGCCTGTTGTGGAATTATGAACTTGGAGAAAATCCTTGGGCAGATGGACATGCAGATCAGGTGCACCGTACCGATTGGGAGCCAGGAGTGCTTTTTGTTCCTCCCACTCAGTGGTATCACCAGCATTTCAACAATGGACAAGATCCAGCCCGTTTTATTCGACTAGGAGGCCCTCCCGGAAACGAAAGCTTTCCGGTAACAGCTGAGGGACTGACCACTGGAGATAACACGCAAATCCAATTCAAAGATGAAGCGCGTGAAGTACGTGAAATGTTTCAGGTGGAACTCGATAAAACCGGAGCTAAAATGGCTATGCCTCCAAGAGAAGAACTTGAGGCAATGGAGGAAGAAGCTGGTGGAAAGTTTATCGTCTTATCAGCCGAGGAACTAAGTCAGCAGTAGAAAACTTCGGAGTTAGAATTTTAAAAAGGAGTTTAATATGATGACCGAGAAACATTTTCTCTCAGTCTTGTTAATCCTCACTCTCCTGTTGGGAGGAAATATTGCTTTAGCGCAAGATGATTTCCGTTTTCAACCAGATAGTGAATATAAAGAACGTGGAAAAACAACCGCTTATGAGCGGTTTTTAGAGACAGAAAATATTCCTGTTTATACCGGTTGGGCTAAGCAAATGTATACGGCCCCCGTCAAACCTTGGAAACGCCATGGAACAGGTGTCTCCGGGGCTTATGCCAATTTGGAGGGAACAGGTGGATCAGTTGACAACTGGGTAATGGAACTTGCCCCCGGTGCTATCAGCAAACCCGTTCGGCATATGTATGATGAAAACCTTCTGATTTTATCAGGTGAAGGTGAAACCCATATTTGGCGAGAGGCAGCTCCTGAGAAAAAAGCGGTTATTCGCTGGAGAAAAGGTACTCTATTCGTCCCTCCTCTGAATACCTGGCACCAACATTTCAACAAAGGTAGTGAACCAGCCCGAATAGTCGCTGAAACTTCTCTGCCCTTAATTATGGATATTTACCGAAGCAATGACTTTGTTTTCAACAATCCATTTGATTTTCCAGAGCGCTACAACAGTGAGCCTGACTATTTCGATCCTGAAAACAGCATAAATTACGGACCCACCACAGAGCACCACTCTTTATCAGTTGTTAATTTGGTTCGTAATGTCTGGACTGCACGACTTTTTAACGCCGGTCAGGGATACAAAGACATTGATCGCCACTTTAATATGTCAGAAAGCAGTATCGGTTCTCATGTAGAACAATTTCCAGTAGGCACCTATGAACGAGCCCACTACCATAACGCTGGAGCCACTATTGTTCTCTTGACTGGAACTGGTTACTCCCTGCTATGGCCAAGCTCCGTTTCAGATACCCCATGGAAAGATGGAAAAGGAGACCAAGTACATCGGACTAACTGGGAATCAGGAGTGCTCTTTGTACCTCCCACCAACTGGTATCACCAACATTTCAACAATGGTACAGAACCAGCCCGTTTCATTCGACTAGGAAGTCCTCCCGGAACTGAGTCACATCCCATTGGAGCCGAGGGATTAAAATCTGGCAATACCCAACTCTCCTTCAAAGATGAAGATCCTTATGTGCGTGAACTTTTGGAGAAAGAGATGACTGACAGGGGAGGTGAAATTGCCATGCCTCCAAGAGCAGAACTTATCCGACTAGAAGAGGAAGCCGGCGGAAAATTCATTGTTCTTTCTGCTGAAGAGCTTAACTAGAAATTCGGTAAAATAGAGGGGGAGCCTACAGCTCTCCCTCCTATAAAAATACCCTTCCGCTTTATTCTCTGAAGCCCTCTTCTTTGAGAGAGTTCCATATCTGCTTGAAGAGTTGTTGAAACTTAGAATGGCTTCGTAAATCTTCGACATTTCGATCTCGGCGAGGTATATCAACTTCAATTTTTTCCTTGATATTTCCGGGTTGGCGACTCATAACTAAAATAGAGTCTCCCAACTTAATCGCTTCGTCTATGCTATGGGTAATAAAAACAACTGTCTTTCGGTTCTGCTTCCAAATACTCAGCAATTCTTATTGTAGAATATATTTATTCTGTTCGTCTAATGACCCAAAGGGTTCATCCATAAGCAGCACTTCAGGATCAGAAGCGAAGGCTCTAGCAACACTTACTCTCTGCTTCATTCCTCCTGAAAGTTGGTGGGGAAAACTATTCTTAAATTTGGAAAGACCGGTAACCTCGATAAAATAATTCACTTGTTTTTGAATGGTAGATGCCGACTCTCCACGAACTTGAAGACCGTAAGCCACGTTCTTCCAAACATTCATCCAAGGAAAAATAGAATTTTCCTGGAATACCATTGCACTCAACATTTTTCCACTACCATTGTCAGTGATATCCACGTGACCACTAGTAGGTGTCTCTAGTCCTGCAAGAATGCGCAGTATGGTGCTCTTTCCACAACCGCTCGGACCTACGATGCAACAAAACTTCCCCTCACCAACATTAAAAGAAACATCATCTAAAGCCAATAGCGGTTCACGAAATCTGGAGTGAAAAATTTTTCTCAGATTTTTGATTTGAATCTTGGAACTATTCACTTCCTTATTTAATGTTTCCATGGAATAACAAGCTTCTCCAACTGACTTAATAAGATAGTGGAAACATATCCCAAAAAAGCCAACATAATCAGCCCCACATACATACGCTCTAAAGAAAAAGTCTTAAAACCTGCCCAAATCAAATAACCAAGACCACTTTCTGCTCCAATCATTTCAGCGGCTACAATTAACAACAACCCAACTCCTAACCCTAGCTTAATCCCATTAAAAATAAATGGAAGTGCTCCGGGAAAAGCTACGGTCCGGAAAAAAATCCACCTGCTGGCACCAAAGCTCTTTGCAACTTCTAAGTAGATCTTATCAATGTGCACCACTCCAGCCACTGTATCTAGTAAAACAAAAAAGAAAACACCACTAGCAATTGTTACAATCTTAGATTCCTCACCAATACCAAACAGAAGCATAATTAGTGGTAACAAAGCCAATTTAGGAATGGGAAGCAAGGCCCCAATAATTGGATCAAGAAGGGTTTTGACCAAGGGATAAAGCCCCATAATCAAACCCAGTACGATGGCTGGAAGAAAGCCCAACATGAATCCCCCTAGAAAACGTAAGACACTAATCCAAGTGTTCTCAGCGAGTTCTCCTGAGAGAATCATTTCCCAAAAAGTCGACAAAATTGCGGTTGGAGGCGGGAAAAAACGCATATCCACCAAGCCGACCTGAGAAACAAACTCCCACAAAAACAGTAGGCTGAAAGGGGAGATGATCGAAAGCCAAAGTTTTAGCTGTTCGTCCCGTCGAATTTTCCTGGCTTCAGAATTAACTTGCTGTGCAAGAACTTCTGGAGAATTTGAAGAGATGGCATCAATATCTGAGTTCATGATGTCCAACTCAACTAAAGGCTACTCCCCCATCCACGATAATATTCTGTCCAGTTACAAAATCTGCCAAAGGGGAGCAAAGATATAGCGCAGTTCCCACCACATCATCTGGCATTTCACGTCTCTGCAAACAACGACGTGAGCTAGCTTGGTCCAGATAATCAGAGGATGTTTGTTTCTTTGTAGCTTCACTGTCTAGTAGACCAGGACTCAAAGAATTGACAGTAATATTGAATTCCCCTAATTCCCGGGCCATTGATCGGGTGAGTCCTATAATAGCTGCTTTGGAAGTATTGTAATGCATCATTTTGGGAGGTGCTTTCGCAATAACTCCTGAAGCAATGTTGATAATTCTTCCCCACTGCTGCTCTTTCATTAAGGAAACACAGCTTTTAGCAGCCAAAAAACTGCCAATTACATTAACACTGAGCATTTTTTCCCATTCGTTAAAACCGAGCTCCCAAAGAGGTTTTTTTGCCATAGATCCATAAATTGCCGCATTATTGATTAGAATGTCGACCTTACCCCAATTTTCAACCACCACATCAACCAAACTCTTAAGCGAGTCCTCATTTGTCACATCAGCTTCAATTCCCAGAACCTCCACACCTCGTTGTTCAAGTTCGCTCACAGCAGGCTTCACGTCAATTACATCAGTAACGACCACCTTTGCACCTGCTTCCCCCAAACCCCGAGCATATTCAGTTCCTATTCCTTGAGCACTACCTGTAACCACAGCTACTCTTTCACTCAAATCTAGCGTTATCACGGTTTTTAATTACCTCTAATGTATTAGTTAATCTCGTATTAGACCAATCTAGCAAATCATCCCAACTAGAAAGGATATTTCTTTCCACCTAATTGGACCGTAATCCATTTTGGTTCTGTCATTTCATGCCAGGACCAACCTCCTAATCCTTCTCGACCAGAACCGCTGTCTTTAACACCTCCGAAAGGAGTCGTAGGTTCGGTATAAATAGTCGCATCATTAATATGGATCATTCCTGCTTCAATTTGGCGGGCCATTGCCAAACCTTTCTCTACATCTCGAGTAAAAATAGCAGCAGCCAACCCATAACGGCTGTTGTTGGCTAGAGCTAATGCATCTTCAGCATCCTTAGCTCGAATAACCGGCGCTACCGGGCCAAAAGTCTCCTCCTGAAAAAGAGTCATAGCAGGCTCTACATCGGCCACTACAGTAGGTGGATAAAAAGGAGAATTGGGCTCGCCACCACATAATAGTCTCGCTCCAGCATTAACAGCTTCTGTTACTAACTGATGTACAGTCTGCAACTGATCCTCATCAATCATGGGACCCAATTGAGTCTCTGGTAGCCGAGGGTCTCCTACTTTTAAGGCTGAAGCCTTCTCAACTAAACGCTCCAAAAGCTCATCATACAAGGGCTCCTCAACGATCACTCGATCAATGGACATACAATTTTGTCCCTGATGATGAAATGCTCCAAATGTTATAGCATCAACGGCATGTTCAATATCTGCATCCTTCAAAACAATTGCTGGATTTTTCCCTCCCAATTCCAATGCGTATCTTTTCAGATGAGAGGCCGCTTTTCCCGCTAGCAATTTACCAGTTACAGTCTCTCCTGTAAAAGTAATGGTCTTAACTGCCGGATGACTAGTAAAAAAATCTCCCATCGATCTCCCAGGACCTACAATCACATTAAGATCCCCTGGCGGCTTCCCTGCTTGTTTAATAAGGCGCCCTAGCATCAATCCGACTACAGGCGTAGCACTAGCCGGCTTTAATACCACTGTATTACCAGTAGCCAAAGCCAGTACTACTTTCTTAAGAGACAAAGCCAGTGGAACATTCCATGGGGTAATAGCAACAACAACTCCTACCGGTTGCCTTATACTAAAAGAACACTTCCCACTAGGAGTTGTATCTCCTTCCACACGCCGAGGTTCCCCGGACGCGGCACGCAAAAAATCAACAGATTTAAAAACCTCACCTTTTGCCTTGGCCTCAGTAGATCCTGATTCATCAATCAAGGTCTCGACAAACGCATCTGCTTGCTTCTCAAGCAAATCTGCAGCATCCCATAAAATCTTTTCGCGTCCAGTTGCTGGAATGGATTGCCACTTTTCAGTGGCCGCTTCAGCTGCTTCAATAGCAGCTTCTGCATCTTCAGCACCCCCCTCAGCAACTTGAGCAAAAAGCTCCCCTGTGGTTGGATTAAAATCATCAAAAGTTTTTTTAGCCAGTGATGGCAGACTTTTTCCATTAATAAAAAGGTCCTCTTGGCGGACTCCTTCGGCAACTTTCGTGGTCATGGGTATTTATCCTCCTTACAAATTCTGTTTCTTACTTGTTTTATAATCTCAGGTGTTTTCCCAAACACCGTCAAAGTATTGGTTCATCCGATCCACCCACTCTTCCTGCTGAATTTCACCTTCAACAAGGTTTTCAGTAGTCAACAAAATCCGACGAACAATATCTAGTTCCTCACTGGTAACCTGATCATCCCAGATTTCAGCAATCACTCTTAAAAGATCCTCAGCCTTCAACTTTCTGTCGGTGGGAGCTAAATTATAGTCAGCTAAACGGTCAAGCCACAAATTTATCTCATCATCCTTGGAACTGACCGACTCCATTGATTCTCCGATCAACTGGCTACTATATTGCCACCCACTTCCGGTTCAGGAGCAGTTCTCTCAGCACCAAATCGACGATAATCCACAAGATAGCGCTGGTAAGTACTCAAAAATTTACGATTTTGAATCTTAAGCACCAGACGGCGAAGTTCTGGAGTAGAAGCATATTTTGTAACGATTTTTACACCTACCCCGATATGGCGTATTTCATCTGGTGCTATCTCATCTACAAATAACTGTTGGGTCTTTTCATCAATTAGACGGAAAAGAACTGATCGAGCAGTGGAATTCTCATTCACAATGACTTAACCAGTACATTGGAAAGCCGCTG
>CAZASS010000082.1:0-9296 GCA_964487835.1 uncultured Acidobacteriota bacterium
TGTTTCATAGCGTAAGAAGATACTGGGCCTCTAAAAAACGGACCAGGCCAACAAACTTTGCAACAAATCACAAATTTCTTAACCGATTCAATCCCCGACATTAGCCAGCAGCAGGTATGTGACCTAATTGACCGGGGAAGAGGAGTATGTGCGTCTCGTTTTTGGACACTAGATCCCATCGATGGCACAAAAGGATTCTTGAGAGGAGACCAGTATGCAGTGGCTCTAGCTTTAGTGGAGAAAGGACAGGTTCAGGTTGGTGCCCTAGGCTGTCCAAATTTAGATGAAGGATGGTTGGTAATAGCTACTCGTGGTGAAGGCTGCTGGAAAACCTCTCTAGATGGACATAAAGTTTTCGATCAGCTCCAGGTTTCAGACTGCAAAAAACCACAGTTAGCAACTATATTACGCTCCTTTGAATCTGCTCATACCAACGAAGAACAAATGAAACACCTGCAAAAAAGCCTAGGGATCCAAAACGACCCACTCCCTATGGACAGTCAGGCCAAGTATGCTGTTCTAGCTGCTGGGAAGGGAGATCTGTTATTTAGACTGCCTTCTCCAGCTCATCCCAATTATCAAGAGAAAATTTGGGATCACGCCACTGGTTCGCTACTTGTTGAAGAATCAGGGGGACGAGTAACTGACCTAGATGGTAATAATTTAGATTTTTCCCAAGGTAGGTTTTTATCTAATAGTCGAGGAGTACTTGCCTCAAATGGCCATTTGCATTCAATTGCTCTAGAGGTATTATCTAGCCAGTCCTGTTAATCAAATTAATTTTTAGGAGGAACTTATGCACTTACTACTTCTGCTTCCTTTTTTCATTTTGTCTCCCAGTGTGGATGATGTTGAGATTGTCCCTATCACTCATGGCTCCCTGATTCTCAAGTGGGAGAATAAAGTTGTTCATATTGATCCATGGAGTAAGGGAAACTACCAGGGTCAACCTCAAGCCGATCTAATCCTAGTCACGGACATCCATGGAGATCATATGGATGCTGAACAAATTGAGAAAGTGAGCAAATCAGGAACTGTGGTAATCGCTCCAGCAGCCGTTCAACAAACCGTAAAGCAGGCCCAAATAATGAGTAACGGGGAAGAAAAAACTATAATGGGAATCCAAATTCAGGCTGTACCCATGTACAACATTAAAAGAGGTCCTGAAGAAGGCAAGTTATATCATCCTAAAGGAAGAGGCAACGGCTATATTCTCACCTTCGGGAATCGAAGAATTTACATCTCCGGTGATACAGAATGTATCCCTGAAATGGAAAAATTGAAAAATATTGATGCAGCTTTTGTGTGCATGAATCTCCCTTACACCATGACACCGGAAGAAGCTGCTGGTTGTGTCAACTCCTTTAAGCCAGGAATAGTCTACCCTTATCATTATAGAGATTCTGACATGGACGCTTTTCAGAAAGCAGTTACTGCACCCGAGGTAAAGGTCGAGCTACTAGATTGGTATTAATCACCCAGACGAAACTAAGGGGACTGTTGTTTTTCTGTCTTCCGATTCTTTCTCTGAAGGAGAATTAATCCAGAGCTCCCTCAAATTTTACTGTAGGGCAGCTCTGGCCTTCTCCAAGCGAGCATCTAATCCTTCTACCGAATTATTGTTGCGAGGTTTGTAAATCTGCTCCAAATATTCGCGGGCTTTGGCCGCTCTTGTCTGACCAATCACAACGGCTTTGGCGAAGGCATCCATAGCCTCCTCAAGCTGCTGCAACTTCCAATGGCTCATACCGATACCAAAGTGACTTGCATCATGCTTGGGGTTCAACTTTAATACTGAAAGATACTCCTTAATGGCAGCATCGTAGTTCTTGTCAACATATTGAGCTTTCATAGCAAGTGTAGTATAGGCAGCAATTTTAGTACTATTCCAATCTAAACCTTGAGGTCCACTTCCGGGAAAAGCCTTGAGAAGTATGTTGTAGTATTTAGCGGAATTAACGATATCTCTTTTGCCACCATAATACCGTGCTAAAAACGCTACATATTGCGCTCCCTTCTTAGCATCGGTACCCGCCAACACCTTTAGACTATATTTTGCCGCATTGTCCACGTTATTAGTGGCCATATAGCTCAAGGCTAAAATTTCCGTAGTTTGCTGATTGGGACTGGAGGAATTTATTTTTTCACCAGATTGGATAGCCTTCGCGTAGTTCTGGGACTTGAATGCTTCAATCATCACCGCGCTGTGAGTTGTAAGACTATTGGGGAAAAGCTTTCGCATTTTCTGAGATAAAGCTAGGGCCTGAGCTGTGTTAACGGCTAGAGTATATGCTAGAACAGTTCGAGAAAAATAATTCTCGTAATACTTTAAAATCAGAGATTTAGAATCAAGCTTTTGCATAAAACTTTCCAAAGCTGTCTCCCGATTTCCTAGATTAGAAACTTTCATAATTTCTTCTATCTGCTCTTGATGTTGTCGCATCATATAATCAGATTCCGGGGGAATACCCTCGGGAGCCTGCATCGGATCCTGGGCCAACAAAAATAGAGGACACATATACAGAAATAATAAGCTAAACAGGGCAATAAATAGTCGATGTGTTAACGATTTCATCAGGCCATCCTCCTCAAGACTAATATACACCTCTCAGATGCACTTGCTGGATTATACGTATACAACACACAATGGCCAAGTCACATCTTAAAATAGATTAAAAACTTGCCCAAAAGTCTCACTATTAATGAGGCAAAGCAAAAACGTAGATTGCATTATGTTTTCCAGGCACACTCACCTCAGGAGTATAGCTGAGGTACTTTCCTGTTAGTACTCCCCACCCTGTTAGCACCGCTACATATTGTCGCCCATTGACCGCATATGTAATGGTACTGTTCTGGATTGCATCACCTAAAATCGTTTCCCAAAGCACTTCACCCGTGTCAGCATCAAAAGCTCGAAACCGACGGCCTAAATCTCCCCAGAAAAGAAGATTTCCAGCTGTAACCAGAGTAGCTCCATTACCAGAAACACGCTGGGTATAAAAATGATCTGTTTCCCCAGTAGAGACATTAACCTTGGCCAAACCTGTCCACTTATCTGGATCTACTCCGGGACGCGGAATCCCAATACGAGGACCAGTACCAGTAGGTGTATCAGGATTAGAGGTCTGTTTTACACACTCCTCGTTGTATGGAATATACAGAGAGTTGTTTAAGGGACTATAGGCCATAGGCCTATAGCTCTTAGCATTCTTGTAGCAACCAACCACAGTATCTCCGATATTCTTGGTAACTCCGTCCCAGTTCAAAAAAGTCTTTCCAGTTGCCACGTCTATATGCCCTATATGAAATTCGGGACTGTCATGGGGAAAGGGGGTAGCCCACAAAAACTCACCCGTATCCCGATCTAACGCAAATAGCCCCCCTGGCTCTCCCATAGTGACCAAAATATCTCGTTCTTCACTAGAAGAAATATTAGGACTAATCCACTTGACAAAATTGGGGTTTGGATTGACCTTTGATCTCACTAAAATCCGCTCTTCCACATGATCAGCATCCCAATCATCTCCAGGAAGATGTTGGTAGTACCAAACTATTTTTCCAGTCTTGACATCAAGGGCCAAAGTACAATTAACATAGAGCTCTGAAGGACTAGAACGAGGTACAGCATCTACATTGCCATCATGACGGAGAATCCGTGGATATGGTCTGGGAACAGCCACACCCCAATAGACTAATCCACGTTTTGCATCATAGGATCCGGGGTTTCCCCAAGGGGAAACATGAATACGTCTCTCCAGTGGTAAATTCCCCCAAGTATCGCCTCCTGGCTCACCTGGAATAGCTGCTGTATATGTGCGCCAGACTTCCTCTCCAGTTATGGCATCATGAGCTGCAATGAAACAACGAGTGCTAGGACAAGCACGGCCACTCAACACCTTTCCATCCATGGTAATAAAGCCCGATGAATGACGATTACCCGTCTTGTAATCATGCGCTTTTGTCTCCCAACGCACTTCTCCAGTACGAGCATCTAAAGCAACAATATAGCCATCAGCAGCGCCATGATAGATCATGTCCTGGTAGATAGCTAAATTACGACTAATGTCCGATAAAGATACAAATTCAAAAAGATCCTCGGGAAGTTCTCTCTGATATTCCCAGATCAAATCTCCATTCGTTGCATCCAAGGCTTGAATTAAATCTCCCGGTGCAGCTATATACATCACACCGTCGTATACCAAAGGAATATCTTCCTGGAGACCCGAATTGAGACCACGAACCCAAGCCAGACCAAGTTGAGAAACATTATCTCGATGAATCTGATCTAATGGACTGAAGCGTTGCCAATCAAAAGTCCGACTAGGCATTAACCAATCTTCATCAGCTGGATTGAGTAAAATTTCTTCAGTGACCGGACTAAAGTCCTTGACCTGTCCCACAGTAATTGCTGGGGAAATTACTAACAAACAAACAATCGAAACGGGTAAAAGTAAACGAATCATGTCGCCATTTAACTATTTCCCTATCTACTAATTCAATTATAAATTGTTATTTTAGTTTCTCTGGTCAACAAACACGCATTAATCTGTGTGACACCTCCTAGCCACCAGAGATACAATACACAGTCTGGAGGTCATCATGTCTAAAAACTATTTTGTGACAATTACCTTATTGGGATTTCTGACATTATCCCCTTTTTCTTTCTGGATAGAGGCCCAGCATGCCGAAAAACAGATTGCCTTTGACTGGGTTGATAAAAACGCTGAGATCCTGAAAAAGGTCAACAAAAAAATTTGGACTTGGGCAGAAATAGGACTACAAGAATTTAAATCGTCCCAAGAATTAATACATCTTTTGAGAAATAATGGCTTCAAAGTTGTGGAAGGGGTCGCTGGAATGCCCACCGCATTTGTTGCCTCCTACGGAAATGGCCGACCTTCCATTGGCATCTTAGCCGAATATGACGCCCTACCGGGTTTATCTCAACAAATAGCCCCAGAACCCAAGGAACGGACTGGAGTAACAGCTGGTCATGGCTGTGGCCATAGCATTTTTGGTACTGGTAGCGTCGCTGCTGCTATTGCAATAAAACAAGTATTAGAATTGGGTTCACTTAAGGGAACTATACGTCTATACGGAACCCCAGCTGAAGAAACAGGTATTGGGAAAACCTATATGTTACGTGATGGTATTTTTAAAGACGATGATAGCGTTTTCTCTTGGCATGCAGGAGATATTAGTACCGCCAGATATGGTTATTCAAAAGCTGTAGTATCGGTAAAATTCCGTTTTTCAGGTCTACCAGCCCACGCCTCCTCTGCTCCTCATGAAGGACGCAGTGCATTGGATGCAGTGGAATTAATGAACCATGGCGTCAATTACATGCGCGAACACATTAAGGAGGATGCCAGATTACACTATGTAATTACCGAAGGTGGAGGACATCCTAATCTAGTACCCCCTGAAGCAGAAGTGTGCTATTACGTCCGAGCCAACAAACATTCGGATGTAGAAAAGTACTTTGAGTGGGTCCAGGAAATTGCCCGAGCTGCTGCTTTGATGTCACGCACAAAGTTGACTAGTGTGAGGGTAGATTCAGATATGCACGAAGTCCTCCCCAATCGCGCCCTTTCAAAAATTATCCATGACAATCTCAAGCTGGTAGGAGCTCCTCGCTTTTCCGAGGAGGAGAAAGATTTTGCCAGAAAAACACAAAAACCACTGGGACGTAAATTCAAAAAATCCTTATCAGAAGAAATCGAACCCTTACCAGATATACCAGGACAAAGCCGAGGTTCCACTGACACCGGAGATATCAGCTGGTTTGTACCAGTGGGAAGACTTAGGGTGGCCTCCTACACTTTTGGAGCTCCCGGCCATACCTCGCAAATCGTGGCATGTACGGGTGGTAGTATCGGAGAAAAGGGCATGATAGTGGCAGCCAAAACCCTTGCTGCCTCAGCTATTGAACTTTATGAGTCCCCTGATTTACTAAACCAAGTTCGAACTGATTTTCACAATATTCGTAAACCACTGAATTTTGTTACATTAATTCCAGAAAATCAGCAGGCTCCAAAAGCTATCCGATGAAAGTATTCCCTAAATGAAATTGATTTTTTAAAGCAACCTATTTTTGAAAGGAGGAACAGATGAAGACTCTTAGCTTCTTTATCCTGTTTTTTGGAGTCATAAATCTCTGCTGTACTCCGGTTCAGCAACCACTGGAGTCAGACCAAAAATCACCACCACCTATTATCGACATGCACCTACATGCATTTCCAGTCGAATACTACAATCCACTACCAGTAGAAACTTGTGCTTATCCAACTTTTTTGCCCGCCTTTGATCCTGGCACAAAAACCCGCTTTGAATTGCTTTCTTGTGACGAACCTCTACTCTCGGCTACTAGCGATGCCGAGTTGATCGAGCGCACATTGGAAGAAATGGAACGCCATAATATTGTTGCTGGTGTTATTAGTGGCCCCCTAGAATCGGTAAGAAAGTGGAAACAATACGGGAAAGATAGAATTATTTCAGGCATCTCCCTAACTAGTCCCAATCAAAAAACTGGATTGACAGATCTACGCAATCTGATGTCCAGTGGAGAAATTCAAGTTCTAGGAGAAGTAACCACCCAATATCGAGGATTTAAACCAACCCATCCCAGCGTAGAAAAATATTTTGCTCTAGCCGAAGAACTCGATGTGCCTGTTGGTATTCACGTGGGATTAGGATCACCTGGAGCAGCTTACACGGGAGATCCAGATTACAGAGCTACACTCAGCAACCCTTTACTTCTAGAAGAAGTGCTAATTCGACACCCCAAGCTTCGTCTCTATGTTCAACACGCTGGTTGGCCTATGCTGGATGAAATGGTGCACCTGCTCTATTCACATCCCCAGGTTTATGTCGATATTGCAGTCCTAAACTGGCATATACCGCGCGAAGAATTTCACAGCTATCTGCGTCGCTTGGTAGAAGCCGGCTTTTCCAAACGAATTATGTTCGGATCTGATCAAATGGTGTGGCCCGATTCTATTAAACTGGCCATCGAAGCAACCGAATCAGCTCCTTTCCTAACTAATCAGCAAAAAAGAGATATTTTCTATAACAACGCAGCACGCTTTCTGAGACTAGAAGAAAGTGGAGAGTCCGACTAATATTTACCCTAGGACATAACAGCCAGCTTATCTGTGTATCTAAATACTTTTTTGAATCAGCTAGGGTGGTTGAGATCTCAAGATAGAGGAACATATTCTAACTAATGAACAAAGATAATTCAGGAATCAATCCTTTTAAATTCGTGTATGAATTCAATCAACAACACATTCATGACAAACCCAAACTAAAAAATCTGCTAGGAGAGAAGGGAGTCTGTCTGGCAAACATGTGCAGCATCGGACTACCGGTTCCACAAGGTTTTACCATTTCAACACAAGCCTGTACCCTCTTTCATCAAGACAAAAAAAAATTTCGGCAACTAGTATGGCCAGAGATACTGGAGGCTCTTCAAAGTCTGGAAGGGCTTACAGGTAAACAATTGGGGGAGGCCTCCTGTCCCCTTTTATTATCAGTTCGCTCAGGAACTCAATTATCTATACCAAGCATGCTGGATACGGTTTTAAATATCGGACTCAATGACTACATCGTCAACGATCTCCTTCAACAAAATGAAGAATCTGAATTGATATATGACTGTTATCGCCGTCTTTTACAGATGTTTGGGACTGTTGTCCTGAATATTCCCAAAAGAAACTTTGAGAAAATTTTAGCCAGTCAAAGAGAAAAAAATAACGTTCTACATGACATCGAGTTCAGATCAAATGAACTAATGAAAATTTGTGAAGAATTCCAAAAATTAATCAAAAACAGAAATGCACTTTTCCCACAAGAACCACTGGAACAACTTCGCTTATCTATAGAAGCTGTCTTCCTATCCTGGAATAATCCCCAAGCAATAATCTATCGCCAACTCAATGATATCCCCGAAGACTTAGGAACTGCTGTTAGTGTACAAATGATGGTACTGGGTAATAGAAAATCCAATTCAGCCAGTGGCGTCATTTTCACTCGAAACCCCTCGACAGGGGAACCAACCATATACGGCAAATTCCTTCCTCGTAGTCAGGGAGAGGAATTAACAACCGGAATCCGAACCCCTCTAGTACTAGGGGAAATGCAACAGTTTTTTCCTGATGCTCATCAGAAATTACACACGTATGCCGCAGATCTGGAAAAAGAATACCGTGAAATGCAAGAATTTGAGTTTGTGATTGAAACAGGAAAAATCTATGCACTTCGCACTAAAGCTGGAGAGAAAACCGACTTAGCAGCAGTTCGAATGGCCCGAGATATGTATAAAGAGGGATTAATCAGCCGAGAAGAAGCTATTATGAGAGTCAATCCAGAACAACTGAAACAATTGTTACACCCAGTCTTCCAACATACAGACGAAGAGCTGTTTTCCATAGGACTTCCTGCTTCTCCAGGAACCTCAGTAGGACAAATCGTTTTTTCAGCTAATGATGCAATTAATTGGTCTCAAAAAGGTAAATCAGTAGTCTTGGTATGTTCTGAAATATTCCCTGCAGATATTGAAGGAATGAAAGCTGCCCAAGCAATACTCACCACTAGAGGAGGAATGACTAGTCATGCGGCAATTCTTACTCGTGAAATGGGGAAATGCTGTGTTGTAGGATGCGAAAACCTTCAAATCGATGAGAAACAAAAAACGGTTAAAACCCCAAGAAAAATATTGAATGAAGGGGATTACGTCTCTATAGACGGTAATAACGGAAAGATATTTTTGGGGAAACTCAAACAAGCTGAATCGATTTTTCAAAGTAATCTAATCAAAGAATATCTCGAATTGCTGAGTGAATCGCAGACACTAAACATTGGAAACAACCCTAACGAAGCCGCAGATGTATTACTATCTGCTCAAGCGGCTATACAACATCGATTAACTGTATCCAACTCTTAAATTTTAAGATCGATATATAAATACTATCCAGTGTTATACTGCCGAATATTAGTCTTACTAGTAGTTTACTCCCATGGCTATCAACTCGAATTAAAGTGTTTGTCCCTAAAATATTAAAAGGAGTTAAACATCTATGCCCAAACCAAAACTACGACACATCGCTTTGTCAGTGGATGACCCATTCAAGACAGCCCAGTTTTTCAAAGAAGCCTTAGGTATGGAACAAGTGGGCGAAACCGATTCTCCAGTAGCTCGAGGGGTATACCTTTCAGATGGCACCATCTGTCTTGCAATTCTCAATTTCAAAACGGGTGAGTGGGCTGGGGGACAAGTTAAAGGCATTCATCATATT
>CAZASS010000083.1:0-9084 GCA_964487835.1 uncultured Acidobacteriota bacterium
ATCTGAGAGTACGATATCTCGTTGGGTTAAAAATACCCACATGTGATATAAGAGATCTGCTGTCTCCTCGACTGACCTATTTTTACCTTCAGTAACTGAAATAATAACTTCCACTGCCTCTTCACCCAACTTCTTAGACATTTCTGATATCCCCTGCTCGAACAAAGCAGTAGTGTACGAATCAGTAGGCATTTCCGTTTGGCGACTTTTGATTAGACGCTCTAGATAGGCCAAAAACTCCAAAGCTACAAATTCACTATCTTCAAAAAAACAAGATAAAGTTTCCTGATGGCAGACTGGACCCCGAGGATTTACTAACACCAAAAGAGTATCTCCATCACAATCCACCTTGATTTCTTTTAGATCAAGATAGTTTCCAGAAGTTTCTCCTTTAGTCCAAAGAGACTCCCGGCTTCTACTCCAGAAAGTAACTAGTTCAGTCTGTACTGTCTTCTCTAGTGCATCCTGATTCATAAAACCAAGCATTAAAACTCGGCCACTCTGCCAATCTTGTATTACAGCTGGAATCAGACCTTTTGTTTTTTCCCAGTCTAAATTTTTGATATTCATAAGTTTTCACTTTTTGTAACTATCTCTGAATCTGTCCTTACCCAAATACCGTTTTGGGCTAAATAATTCTTAACTTCTTCGATTGAATGACGTCGATAATGAAAGATGCTAGCTGCTAAAACCGCATCAGCTTCTGCATCTCGTAAAGCTTCCAGTAGATGTCTGGGAGAACCGGCTCCACCTGAAGCAATTACTGGAATCCGAACACAATCGGATACCCTCCTCAAAAGTTCTAAATCATACCCATCTTGTGTCCCATCACCATCCATAGAGGTAAGCAAGATTTCTCCAGCTCCCAATTCCTCTGCTTCCTGAATCCATTCCAAGCCATCTCTCTCCGTTTCGACTCGGCCTCCACTTATAAAAACTTTCCACTGTTTTCCACACCGTTTTACATCCGCAGCTAAAACAATACATTGGGACCCAAAAACTGCAGCAGCTTCACTTATAATCTGAGGGTTTTTAACTGCAGCACTATTGATAGAAACCTTATCAGCTCCTGCCCTCAGGAGTTCTTGAATTTGATCAAGCGAACCAATACCACCACCTACAGTAAATGGGATAAAGATTGAATCAGTCACCCGTTGAACCCAATCCAATACTGTTTTACGTTCTTCTACCGTGGCCGTAATATCAAGAAAAACTAACTCATCGGCTCCTTCAGAATAGTAACGACTCGCTAACTCAACTGGATCTCCAGCATCCTTTAGATCAACAAAATGAGTTCCCTTCACAACCCTTCCAGCAGAAACATCTAAACAGGGAATGATTCTTTTAGCCAACATTAATCATTTCCTCCCAAGAAACTTCTCCCTCATACATAGCCTTTCCTACAACAGCACCCGTCACTCCTATTTTTTTTAATTGCACAATATGTTGTGCCTGGCTGACTCCGCCCGCAGCAATTAATTTGACCCCTCTGGGCAAACAAGACAATAAGTTTTTGTAAGTATTGTAATTCGGCTGCTCCAATGTTCCATCACGTTCAATATCTGTACAAATCACATGGGGAATTCCCCATTTTTCAATTCGATTTATCATCTCTTCTAACTCAATATCGCTAGATTTAATCCAACCCTGAGATTGAAGTTTTTTCTTTTTCAAATCAAGACTGATGACAAATGAAGGAGAACCCCATTTATTCACCCAAGAAGTTATAAGTTCCGGGTGTTCCAAAGCCACCGTTCCCAATATCAGATGGCGAACTCCCCAACTCAGTAGTTCCGCAATATCTTCTTCGCTTCGAATGCCTCCTCCCACTTGAACAGACATATCAGTGCTCTCAACTATCTTGCCAATAATTCGTCTATTCTCACCAGATCCTGAACGTGCTCCCTCTAAGTCGACTATGTGTAAATGTGTAAAACCAGCCGTTTCAAACTTTGCCGCTTGAACAACCGGATTGTTTTCATACAAAGTTTTTTGGGAATAATCTCCCTGATAAAGCCTTACACACTCACCCTGAATTAGATCAATCGCAGGAATCACTAACATATTCAGTTTCCTTTTACAAAATTCTTGAGCAACTGCAAACCTACCTGTCCAGATCTTTCAGGATGAAACTGTACTCCACAATAGTTCTCTTGAACCACTGCTGAAACAAATACTTCATCATACTCAGTAGTTGCTATTTCAGCTTGGTCTACCGACGGAGCAAAGTAGCTGTGCACAAAATAAAAAAAACTTTCATCAGGAATATCACTAAAAAGTGTCATTGCACTAAAGTTACCGTTTTGCTTTCGAACTTGATTCCATCCAATATGCGGCACCTTTACTCTAGAGTTATTAAATTTTTTAACCCTTCCCGGGAAAATTCCTAGACAGGGAGTTTGATCCTCTTCAGAAATTTCAAACAAGAGTTGCAAGCCTAGACATATTCCCAGAAAGGGAACTTCTAGACTCTGCAATACTTCCACTAGTCCTTGCTCCGTTAAAGAATCCATAGCAGCTTGTGCTGATCCCACTCCCGGCAAAATAACCTTATCTGCTTCTCCCACGACTTCCGGATCTCCTGAATAGATAAAATCTTCTTTCAGATACCTAAGAGCGTGTCCTACGTTGTAAAGGTTACCAGCCTGATAATCGACTACTGCAATCATACTATTCTTCCTAACCCTACTCTCATACGGAGAAGAACCACCATTCCAACACTACAAAGTTCCCTTTGTGGAAGGAATTTCTTCTTGAATTTGCTCATCAATTTTAACGGCCATTCGAAGCGAACGAGCAAAACCCTTAAACATCGACTCCACACGATGATGTTCGTTTTCCCCCGAATTAAGAAAACTAAGATGGAGAGCCATATTAGCTACTACAGCTAATGACCTGAAAAAGTGATTACCCTGCTCTGATGAAAGATCTCCGACAAACTCTCTCTGAGGCTGATAATCACAGCAAAACGTAAAACGCCCTCCCAGATCCAGTGCCACGGCCACCAGAACCTCATCCATTGGCATCAGAACGGAACCATACCTTGATATGCCTCTTTTTTCCCCAAGAGCCTCATTTAAAGCCATTCCTAATACAATTCCTAGATCTTCGGTCAAGTGATGATCATCTACCTCCAAATCTCCGGCAGCCTTGATTTTCAGATCAATTAAGGAATGACGAGCTAATAGTTCCATCATATGGTTGAGAAATCCCAATTTCATCTCACAATCACATCTTCCACACCCATCCAAATTTAATTCCAACTCAATCTGTGTTTCCTGAGTGCTTCTTTTAACAACTCCAATCCGTTTACTCATAAAACCCTCCTCAACTCCTTCAAAAACAGGCTGTTCTCAGCATTAGTACCGACACTTACTCTAATACAGTCTTTCAATCCAAGCAGCGAACTACGATCACGAATAACAATTCCCTTCTCCAAAAGCCGAAGATAAATCTGGGAAGCCTTGGGACAGCGAAATAATAAAAAATTAGCCTGAGACGGAAATACCTCTGTTATCTGTTCTATTCCACTTAACTCAGCAAATATTCTCTCTCTCTCTTCTTTAATAGACTCTATATTTGACTCGAAAATCTTCGGTTCCTTCAATGTTTGACAGCCATTTTTCATGGTCAAAACATTAAGATTATAGGGAAACTTCACTTTTAAAAAATAGTTAATAATTTGCTCGGAAGCCACTGCATATCCCAGGCGAACTCCAGCTCTTCCAAAGGCTTTTGATAAAGTTCTTAAAACAATTAAATTCGGTACTTTGCTCAGTTCATATACGAGTGAAGGAGAGTCAGAAAATTCAATATAAGCTTCATCTACAACTACAATTTTCCCCCATCTACGACAAAGCGTCACAATCTGCTCCCGATCCAGAAGATTCCCTGTAGGATTATTAGGTGAGCAAAGAAAAAGAACCTTAGTATTTTCAGACACCCCGTTAAGAAATAACTCAACATCGAAACCAAACTCATTATTTAGAGGAAATTCAACTACTGGAATACCAAAGATCTGAGCAGAAACTGAATACATTCCGTAGGTGGGCTCGGCAATTGCCACCTGATCTTGTTCTGGTTGACAAAATAACTTGAAAATCCAATCCAGCACTTCATCAGAACCAGATCCAGCTAATACATTTTCAGGCTTCACTCTAAGAAAACTAGCAATTTCCTGCCGAAGTTCTACTTGGTTAGGATCGGGATAACGATTTAACTGAATTCCTTCCCAGTATTGCTCATACGGGTTTTCGTTAGCATCTAAAAGAATACCCTCTTGAATCATTTCACGAGCACTACAATAAGGCTCTAAACTTAAAATATTCGATCTAATTAACTCTTTAATTTTCATAATGGATCTCCAGATTCCTTCGACTACCAAATAACGCTTCCAATATCCCCTCAGTAGTCAAATAGTTGGACCGGAGTTTTTATATTCCAGGTTTCTATAACCCCTTTTCAATTACACTTTAAAACTGTGATTCCTCACGAATCTTTACTGCTCGCTGATGTCCCTCCAAACCTTCCATCTCTGCCAAAGCTTTAAGTGTTGGGGCCAGACCTTTAAGTCCTTTTGGAGTTATTTTCTGAAAAGTAATCCTTTTAACAAAAGTATCTACAGAAACACCCGAATAAGCTTTAGCCAATCCCGAAGTTGGCAAAGTGTGATTAGTCCCAGAAGCATAATCACCAGCAACTTCAGGAGACCAAGATCCCAAAAATACAGATCCTGCATTCTGAACTCTACTTACCCACCGCTCCGGATTGTTCACCTCCAAAATCAAATGTTCTGGAGCATACTGGTTGGCAAAAACAAGTGCCTCATCTAATGAACTAACCAAAAAGTTAAAACTTTTCTTTAATGACTGTTCAGCTAAATCTCTGAGGGGAAGGTCTTCAATAAATCTCCACACCAATTGACCGACTTCTTCTAACAGTTGTTTAGAAGTTGTTGCTAAAATAGCTCGGCTATCAACACCATGTTCAGCTTGAGATACTAAATCACATGCTACCCACTCTGATTTGGCTGATTCATCAGCAACAACCAATACCTCGCTAGGACCCGCTACCATCTCAATTGCGACTCCCCTAAGAGTTGCTAACAACTTGGCAGCCTGCACCCAACGATTACCAGGACCCAGTATCTTATCGACACCAGATATAGTTTCTGTCCCAGTAGCTAAAGCAGCTATAGCCTGAGCCCCTCCTATCTTAAAAACCTCCTTAATTCCAACAATTCGAGCAGCCACCAAAACTTCGGCTGTTACAGTGCAATCCTTCTGTGGTGGAACACAGAGAGCTATCCGATTACAACCAGCTATCTGAGCCGGAATACCTAACATAAGAACTGTAGAGGGAAGCACTGCATTCCCTCCTGGAATATAGAGTCCTACCGAATCGATGGCCCGGTTTTCTCTCCAACAACGGATACCTGGTTCCACCTCTACTAGTTTTTCATCAACCTGCTGAGTCATATGAAACTTGTGAATATTCCGGGCAGCGTGCTCCAATGCTGTACGGGACCGCATTGATACCTTAGATTCTGCTGCAGAAAATTCCTCATCAGACACCTTAGATTGAGAGATATCCACCTCGTCAAAACGTTTCGTATATTCTCTAATTGCTTCATCACCCCGACTCTCGACATTTTGAAAAATATCTTCACAGGTCTGTATAATGTAGGAATCTGCCCCTGGGTTACGCTGACATAAGTTGAAAATCTGCTTCTCGCTAAGATCACAAAGCCTGTAAGACTTCATCAGATCACCATCTTTTCAACTGGAACAACAAGAATATCGGTCGCCCCCGTTTTCTTTAACTGCTCAATAACGTCCCAAAACACTTCCTCTGGCACAGCGGAGTGAACTGCTACCATTCCCTCCTCTGCTAATGGAACAACCGTGGGACTCCTCATACCAGGCAGAATTTCCCTGATCTTCCCTAACGACTTTTCGGGGGCATTCATCATGACATATTTTGTTTGTCGGGCTTGAATGTTTCCTTGGAGACGAGTTCTCAAACGATCCATTACCTTACGCTTCTTGGGATCCTCCAAAGAACGGGGATTAGCCACAAGGACCGCTTCAGACTTTAAAACTGTCTCAATTGGCTTTAGATCATTCATCCTCAGAGTACTTCCAGTAGAAACTAAATCACAAATAGCATCAGCAACATCTAAACTAGGAGTAATTTCAACTGATCCACTTATTTCTATGACCCTAGCTGATATTTTATTTTCTTCTAATAAATTCTGTAAAATACGAGTGTGTGATGTAGCAATTCTCTTACCATCCAAATCCTGCACACTACTCAAAGAACTTCTTTGTGGAACAGCAATCGAAAGCTTGCACGTTCCAAACCCAAGAGAGTCAAGTTGAGCAACCTTCGACTCCTTCTCCTGCACCACATTTAGTCCCACAATACCCAAATCAGTAACTCCATCCTGGACGTACTCGGGAATATCGTCGTCTCGAAGAAAAAGAATATCCAATGGAAAATTCTGACAATGAGAAAACAATCTTCCTTCGTAATATTCAAAATCTAATCCAATAGACTTAAGCATACGTTTGGAATGCTCTTCCAAACGCCCTTTTCTCTGCAAAGCAATTTTTAAATTTTCACTATTAAGCTTCATTTCTAGCGTTCCTTCCGCACTTCTATTTTAGATTCTTGAGCCTTCTGTCTTTACGGAGTGTTATTTCCTGCAATTCTTTACCTTGACCACTCTTCTTAGTACGTAATAATGCCTCCCGATAGCCACCCTCTCCGTGCTTAACCCAGTGAGCAATTCTAGTAATAGTTGCTGTGCTGGCTCCTGTAAGCTCATTAATTTCCCTATAGGTAATGTCACGAGCCACTAACTGAGCTACTTCCCATCGCTCAGACATTGCCTTGAGCTCTGTCAGAGTACACAAATCTCGAAAAAATCGAGCGCACTCCTGTCGCTCGCCCAACTGGACAATAACTTCGAACAAACTCCATAAACTTTTATCACTCTCTAATTCGCGTTCCATATTATTGAGCTATCATATTACTACGTTAAAACAAAATCGTCAATCAAACCACTCCGCAAAAAAGAAATTTAATTGAAATTTTTTAATGAATAAGTAGAAGAATAAAGTATAGATACTTCTAGGATTACATCAGTTCCTGCATAATCTCTTTCAGCACATCAGGTCCGGGACGAACCTCTTCCTGAGATAATTGAGACAAAGGCTGATCAGTCAAATTTAGCACTTCAAAAAAATTTTTAGCTACTGGATTGACATAAATAAGTCCAGTTAAAAATTCGCCTTTATTCGTTGTTTCGCGAATCATCTGAAGCGCTTTGCCTTTGTTCATTGGATCATGATCCCGATCGAGTTTCTGTAAACGAATATGGGATCCATCATGCATTTCCACTTCTTTAACTTCACCTTCCTCGTAATCTACCTGCTCAATGAGTTCAAAATGAGGAACAAAGTCAATTTGGTGCAATAACTCCTCATGTTCTTTTGCCCATTTATAACCCTTAGTTGATGCATCATGGTTATTAAAAGTTACACAAGGACTAATGATATCCAACATGGATGTCCCACTATGACTCAAAGCACCTTGTATAAGAGAAACTAGCTGCTTGGGGTCTCCAGCAAAGGAACGTGCGACGTAACTACAACCCATCTCAATAGCTAATTCGCAACAATCAATAGGAGCTAAGTCATTTACAACCCCTGTTTTCAGCTCAGCTCCAATATCAGATGTAGATGAAAACTGCCCCTTAGTTAAGCCGTACACACCATTGTTTTCGATAACATAAATCATAGGAATATTCCGTCTCAGCAAATGGCAAAATTGTCCCAATCCGATAGAACCAGTATCACCATCACCACTAACACCTATACAAACCAACTGGCGATTTGCCAACATGGCTCCTGTACTCAGAGAAGGCATTCGGCCATGCACCCCATTAAATCCATGGGCCTTATTCAAAAAATAAGCGGGAGTTTTGCTAGAACAACCAATACCACTCATTTTAATTACTTGGTATGGATTAACCCCCATTTCATAAAAAGACTTGATAATTTGGCTAGTAATAGCATCATGCCCACACCCAGAACAAAGCGTCGACAGACCGCCTGTGTAATCAGTTCTGGAAAGGCCAATACGATTTACATTCTTGGGTTTGGAAGTACTTACGGCCATAATTAGTTGCCATTTCCTTTCTCATAAGCTACCACGTGCTCAGTAATAAACCTGGCATCCAGTGGAAGACCTTTGTAATGGAGAATTGTATTAATCTTGCTCTGTTTATCTCCTACTTCGAGTTTAACTAAATCAGCCATCTGCCCATCCCTATTCTGTTCGACAACGTAAATGCGCTTGCATCGATCAACAAACTCTTGAATATGATGAGTGAAAGGAAGGGCTCGAATACGCAAATAATTAAAGATAATTCCGCACTCCTCACTCAACTGATCTCGGCACTCTGAAATGGGAACATCCGTAGAGCCATAGGCAATTAGACCAATATCAGCTCCATCTTGATACTCTACAATCGGCTGAGGCACAACCTCCTTGGATTTTTCGTACTTCCAAGCTAACCGATTTACAATGTTCTCGTAGTCTTCTGGTCTTTCAGAATAGCGCGCCTGATCATCATGCCCACTACCCCTAGTAAAATAAGCAGCTAAAGGATGTTCCGTTCCCGGCAAAGTTCTGTACGGAACACCATCACCATCAATATCCCGATACCGAGCAAACTCGCCTAATTTTTCTAAGTCTTCAGCCGAAAGCACCTTGCCACGATCCATCGGCTTTTCAGGATATTCAAAAGGATCTGCCATCCAATTATTCATTCCTAAATCTAAATCAGTAGCTACAAAAATTGGCATTTGAAGCTGCTCTGCTAGATTGAAGGATTCAATCGAAAGTTCGAAACACTCTCTCATATTACCGGGGAATAACACTACCTGTCGGGTATCCCCGTGAGAAAGATTGTAAAGAGAAGTTATATCACCCTGACAGGTTCTGGTTGGCAAACCCGTACTTGGACCAACACGCTGGACATCAAAAATTACAACTGGAATTTCCGCATAGTAGGCC
>CAZASS010000084.1:0-8922 GCA_964487835.1 uncultured Acidobacteriota bacterium
GGTTCGAATCCCTCTGCCCCGACCAGTTTTTCAAGGGTGTAATAATTTTGCTGATTCCTTTAAACTCACAACATATCTTAGATTGCCTTTCACCGTTCCACAGTTTAGGCTCTAAGAACGCACTAAGGGGTTCTGCCCTGGGCTGGAAGGAGGACTAAAATAGGAAGAAGTAATCTTCCCGACTACGGGGGAAGTTTAGAAGAAAATCAGAAAACGACAAAAAGCAAAAAGACAATAAAGAATTGGCACTCTGGAAAGGTTATTCTTCTTTGGGTTTGCGGTTTATTTGGATGGATTTCGATTCCATGGTCAGGCATCTACCCTTACTCGCACCCCCTTGTTTGGTTTTGTGGACTGATCATTCTCCTATTCCTAGTTCCTGTCACATGGACATGGCTAAGTGGGCAGGAATAAATTATGCAATCTAATTGGAGAAAAACAATCCTTCTCTGGACAATCGTCTTGGCTCCCGGAATAATTCTGCTACTAACATGGGCTTGGATAAACAGATAGGATTAATCCAGCTTATTGCTTTGGCTTCCACTCACGGACCAGTTTCTCGGCCCTTTCTATCTGCTCTGAAGTCATCTCCTTGGCAACAGCGTCTCTAGTGGCTACAAATACTTCATGATCCCCGTCTGTCAATTGTAAAGTTGCCAAACTAAGCCACATATAAGCTTGAATATCATCCTGAGGCACAGACTGTCCCATAGCGTACATCATTCCAAGATTATGCTGGGCCGGCGCATATCCTTGAACAGCGGATAATTGAAACCATCGAACAGCTTCCTTGTAATCCTTAGACACTCCCTCTCCTCGATCGTACATATGCCCAAGATTGTACTGAGCCTTCGCATTACCCTCACGAGCTATTTTCAATAAATCGTTTGTACTTACACCTTGTGCACAAACAGATGGAATTAACACTATCCAAAAAACTATTTTGGAAACTTGAGCAATCCAATAGAACCCATTTAAAAACATTAAAACAGTTTCTCCCATACACCTCTAGCAGATGCCATACAAGTCTACCCCTTTTTGAAATAACTATATATTTTAGATATTCCAAATAAATTAAATATTACTATCAATGCTTTCAAAAAAATATAACGATATGACTTTATGTCATTTAAAAACAACCACTTAAGCATTTATAATAAAATTTTATATTGCCTGCAAAACTTGACCTGATTGGAATGTCAGGCTTAGGCTAACTTTTATCAAAAACCTCTCCCGAAGAATACCAATACAAACCCCAAAACCGGGAAGGGATTTTGAAAGGAAAAATGTGAATACACTACTACTCGGCACGTTAATGGCTGGTTTAGCAGGTGCTCTTTTTTGGCCGAAAAAAGGACTAGTTAACACTCTGTGGAATGGTCGAAAGAGCACAGAACGAGTATTAAGAGAGGATGCCCTCAAGCATATTTATAAATCTGAGCTAGACGGCCTAAATTCCACTATGGAGAGTATTGCCGGAGACCTTCAGGTTACACGTGATCGGGTAGCTAGACTCTTATTAAAAATGCAGGAAGAACAATTGTTGCAAGTCATAGGAAACGAATTTCGTCTTACTTTGAGCGGACAGAAATACGCCCTTCGTATTATCCGCGCCCATCGCCTTTGGGAACGACATCTAGCAGATACAACAGGCTTCAGTGAAATCGAGTGGCACACCTCGGCTGAACGTTACGAGCATATTCTGACAACCGACCAGGTAAACAATTTATCAGCTCGGTTGGGACACCCTACCCATGACCCCCATGGAGATGCTATCCCCACTGCCGAAGGGAAAATCCAATCCTATGAGAGTCGACCCCTAACATCGATAGTCCCTGGAGAATTGGTTCAGATTGTTCACGTAGAAGATGAACCGAAAACCCTCTACACCCAGCTAGTAGCCAAAGGTATTTGCCCAGGCATGATTGTTCAGGTAATTGAAGTTTCAGAACAAGAAATTCGGATTTCAGCTGACGGAGATGAGTGTATACTCACTCCGATTTTGGCCACAAAAATTTCAGTTGTCAATCCTCCTACAGGAGATATTACTAAGCCAACATACCGCCAAAGGTTGTCAAAACTAAACCCAGGCAAACAGGCTAAAGTCGTAGGTATTTCGCGTTCCTGCAGAGGATTTGAACGACGACGTTTTATGGATTTAGGTATTCTTCCAGGAACAACTATTGAAGCAGAATTAAGAAGCCCTAGTGGAGATCCTACCGCCTACCGCGTTCGAGGAGCAGTAATAGCATTGCGTCGTGCACAATCGGAATTAATCTATATCGACCAGATCAAGGAAATTAACCCATGAATAAACCGATCAATAGCAATGCCTGCTTGGATTGCCCGGCTCATCATGAAGGAAACCTACTCAAACTGGGTATCGACATGCAAAACTGGGATTATGTAGTAGCAATGGCAGGCAATCCCAACACTGGGAAAAGCACAGTTTTCAATGCCCTTACTGGACTACGACAACATACTGGGAATTGGCCTGGAAAAACCGTCGTTCGCGCAGAGGGTGGATTTGTTTATCAAGACCATCGCTACAAATTAGTAGATCTACCCGGCACCTACTCATTACTCTCAACCAGTCCAGATGAAGAAGTAGCTCGTAATTTTGTTCTATTCGGGAAACCCGATGTAACGGTAGTAGTAGTAGATGCAACTCGTCTAGAACGAAATCTAAATCTGGCCTTACAAATCATGGAGATCACGGATCGCACTGTAATTTGCCTAAATCTAATGGATCAAGCACGTAGTCATAACTTGAAAATAGATGACCGGCGTTTAGCTCGTGATTTGGGAGTCCCTGTGATACCAACTGCAGCCCGCTATGATGAAGGAATCCCTCAGCTACTACAGGCCATTGATGAAGTAGCTACTGGACAATTTATCTGTCAACCACACCGAATTGAAAGCAAATCTCTCTCTTTAAAAGGGGCACTCTCCCAATTAGTAGATCAAATTCAAACTCTCTTCCCTGAACTCCCTAATTCACGCTGGGTAGCCCTGCGCCTACTGGACGGAGACAGACGTATTATTGAAGCTATTTTAGAAGGCGAACTGGAAAACTTGGGTCAAAATATTCCCCCTATTCTGAACAGTGAGATGGATAAAGGAAACTCAAAGGAACTGATCCCATGAGCAGCACAAAACAACTCGTTCCAAAACAACTGGTAACAAATGCCGAATCTCTGCGTTGGAAAGTGGGAAGCGACTTCCATCAAGAATTAATGGAGACCATGTATACAGAAGCAGCACGACTAGCTGAAAGAGCCGTGGTCTATCCTGACAAAAAAAGTTCGCGTTTTGATTTAGACCGCACCATCGACCGCATTATTACAAGTCGGATGTGGGGATTTCCAATGATGCTAATAATGCTCACAATCGTTTTCTGGCTTACTATCTCAGGCGCCAATATTCCATCATCTATGCTAGCAACCCTATTCCTTGATATGGGTCATCCAATACTTAAAGATATATCCACCTTTATAGGTCTGCCCTGGTGGCTAGATGGTCTACTTATCGACGGCATGTATATGTCCACTGCCTGGGTAGTGTCGGTCATGCTTCCACCTATGGCAATTTTCTTTCCTCTCTTTACACTGTTAGAAGATTTTGGATACTTGCCTCGTGTGGCCTTTAACCTAGATCATCTTTTCAAAAAAGCAGGAGGCCACGGAAAGCAAGCCCTCAGTATGGCCATGGGGTTTGGATGCAACGCTGCTGGAATCATTGCCACCCGCATTATTGATAGCCCTAGAGAACGTTTGATTGCTATTATTACCAACAATTTTGCACTATGTAACGGACGCTGGCCCACTCAAATTTTAATTGCCACACTATTTATCGGTACGCTAGTTCCAGCCCATCTAGCTGGCCTAATTTCCGCCCTTTCCGTGGTAGGAGTGGCTGTACTAGGGGTCCTGCTAACCTTCCTAGTCTCCTGGGGACTTTCATCCACATGGCTCAAGGGTGAGGCTTCTGCTTTTAACTTAGAATTACCACCCTACCGGCCTCCAAGAGTTATGCAAACTCTGTACACTTCTTTAATCGATCGAACGATCTATGTTCTATGGAGAGCCGTAGTCTTCGCACTACCAGCAGGAGCAGTCATCTGGGCAAGCTCAAACATTATAATAGGTGACTCCAGCGTGGCGATTCATCTTATTAATTATCTGAATCCCTTTGGCCTTATCATTGGTTTAAATGGTGTTATCTTACTTGCCTATATTGTAGCCATCCCCGCTAATGAAATTATCATCCCCACTATTTTAATGTTCACCGTAGTATCTACTGGACTCGAAGGTGTAGGTGAAGGAGCGGGAATAATGTTTGAACTTGACTCTAAATCGGGAATCATGGACATCTTCCGTACTGGAAGTTGGACACTGCTGACTGGCATTAATCTAATGCTATTCAGCTTAATTCATAATCCCTGTAGTACCACCATCTACACCATCTATAAAGAAACTGGAAGTATAAAGTGGACAACTGTATCGGCACTATTACCATTGATAATGGGGTTTATAGTAGTCTTCGCAGTAGCCCAAATATGGCGACTTGTGGATATACTACTCTAGTTATCCTGACTAGGCCCGTATATTACTTGACCCAGATCATTGCCACTTTCTTTGAAACTATTTTCTTTAGATCTAATATTAGAACAGCCTAGAAACCTCTTGAATAAAATCTTTCTGTAGAGAACTTGGAGTAGAGTTTGGAGTTAACTCTACCCTAATTGCCACCTCTTCCTGACTATCCTGTAAAATAATCACCCAGGCGGAAGATTGTTTGACTACCAAACTAATTTGAGAATCCTTGGCAGAAGTATAAGGCAAAGCCTCTTCCATAATTTTCCGGACTTCTTCCTCAGTCATTATTAAAATTAGGGTAAGTTACTACTGTCCAACCATATCCCGCACTACCTGGCGAACATCTCTTTCAAGATTTTCAGGGATTGATTTATCCAGACGTGTAGTAAACTCCATCAAGGTTAAAAGACTTCCCGTCTCTTTCAAAAAAGCATGTGCCGTCATAGAAACTTCAGCAATCTCAGATCTAGAGTTAGAGCATTTTCTTTCCAGACTGTCCAACAACCCTGCAAACTCAAGGACACTGGGATGGTTTTCGGGAATCCGATTTTCAGCATTAACAACCGCTAACTGCCATTCGATTGACATCTTCTCTGTAGGAGTTGTCATACTCCAGATGATAAGCACAGGCAAAAGCACTGCCATAGCGGGCATGATAAGATATCTCATATAAGCCTCCAACTCTCCGAAACTTTAGGGCGATTGTACAACTTAATGATGTGCTTGTCCGCCGCTTATTACCGAGTTCTGTAAATCAAGACACCCTGTACGCTCTAAATACTTTACAATTTTATGCTGTAAATGGATTATACAGTTCACTGGTCCAGATCATTTACTCATTAATGTACAAAAAACTCTGGAATTGAGGGCATATATGCAGATTACAATTTTGGGCAGCGGCACCTCCATTCCCCATCCAGAACGCGCTTCTCCAGGTTTCACCGTTCAGTTTGATCATACTACTATTTTGGTAGATCCAAGTTCTGGTTCTCTGCATCGGGCCGAGAAATTTGGCATCTCTGTTAAAAAAATTGATTATGTATTATTTACCCACTTCCACCCTGACCATACCGGCGATCTCGTCCCTCTTTTATTCGCCCTTAAGAATAATGAGTATTTTGACTCTAAAACAATTACCCTAATCGGTCCCACTGGACTACAAGATCTTCATAATAAACTCTTGCACGTATACGGAAACTGGATTCAACTAGAAAAAGAGTCCCTTGTCATCCATGAAATTGAAGAGGATAAGTTGCAATTTTCAGATTGGGCTCTAACGTCTCTATCTGTTCCCCACACCCATAACAGTATTGGACTGCGTTTCAACGATTTCCACAACAATACCTTTGCTTACTCTGGAGACAGTGACTATTGTCAGGAACTAATCGAACTAACCCTAAATGCTGACGCAGCACTCATCGAAGCAGCTCAACCATCTCAACTGAAAGTAACTGGTCATCTCACACCTAAATTGGCAGGACAAATTGCGCTTCAAGCTAAAGTCAACCAACTCATCATCACACATCTCTACCCAGTGTGTGATAATTACGATCTTCTAGCTGAAATTCGAAGCTCAGGCTATCAAGGCCAAGCAGTTATCGCCCACGATGGCATGAAAATTATCTTGGGAAAAGATTAGATCCAAATATCAATTCGAATAAAAGTAAGATTCTTGTGGTCTAGTATTAAAATATTCCGTTCTCTTCACCTAAAGATTGCTATCACTAGTTATTCAATTTTGAGCATAAAAAGAGGCAGCTGCCTGCACTCCTGCTCCAGGATCACACTTAAACCCCTGTTTTTTCAAACACTTACCAAGTGCAAAAAGGAAATACAGCACATTTTCAGAAGAACTATTTTCTCCCATCAGTCCAACTCTCCACACCCTGCCAGCCAACTCTCCTAATCCGCCCCCAATCTCCAAGTTATGGTCACCAAGCAATTGACTTCGAATCTTTGCATCATCTATTCCTTCAGGTATGGTTACCGTATTCAGGGACCATAATCGGTGTGCAGGTGCAACAAACATTTGGAGACCCAATCCTTCAATACCGGCCACAAAAGCTTGATGATTTCGACGGTGTCGATCCCAACGCTTTTGCAATCCTTCTTCGATAACCAAATTAAGTGTCTCCAGAAAAGCATAATTCATAGAAATGGGAGCTGTATGATGATAGGTCCTATCTGCTCCCCAGTAGGAATTGACCAAATTCAGATCCAAATACCAACTCTTACACTTACTAGTTCTCTGCCTCAGCCGTTGCTCAGCCTTCTCCGAAACTGTAATAGGGCCCAGTCCAGGAGGACAACTCAGACATTTTTGAGTTCCGCTATAACAAAGATCTATTCCCCAAGAATCGACTTCAACGGGATGCCCGCCCAGGGATGTAACCGTATCCACTAACAACAAAGAGCCAAACTGATCACAAATTTCTTTAAAAGGTTCTACAGGCTGTAAAACTCCTGTAGAAGTTTCAGCATGAACAACAGCAACAATCCGAGGATTGCACTTTTGAGCTGCTTCCAACATTCCCTTCTCATCCACAGGATCACCCCAACTAGACTCCACCAAAGTTGGAGAACCTCCATGGCGCCTCACCATTTCAGCAAGCCTCTGTCCAAAAACACCATTGACTCCTATTAAAACCGAATCACCATCCTCGACAAAGTTAGCAACCAAGGCTTCCATACCTGAACTGCCTGTCCCCGATATCGGAATTGTTAAAGCATTAGAGGTCTGAAAGACCTGGCGAAGACTATCCTGAATGCTATTCATAATTTCCAAAAATTCTGGGTCCAAATGACCTAACAACGGTCGGCTCATAGCTGTCAACACCCTGGAGGAAACATTTGATGGCCCTGGACCTAACAACAATCTACCTTCACACTTATGTAAATCCATAAATTAATTTATCCCTTCTAATCAGCTCAATTTCCACACTCAAGTTCGTTTTCTTCGACGCCAAAGTATATACGATTGACTAGTACCGTCACCAGTTACCCTAGCGCATACTATGGTTGTCACACTAAACCAAAGCATGTAGTATATGGATCAATCACCCTAGGGGAGGATAATTAATGAACCGATTCGTCACTGCATTCATCCTAACAATCTTACTAATTATAGTCGCAGCACCACCCGTCTCTGCGCATGGGGAAGTTGGAATAGCTGGTGGATTCATGAGTGGTTTCATGCATCCCCTCTTGGGCTGGGATCACGTGGCAGCCATGGTAGCCGTAGGTCTTTGGGGTGCTTTCTTAGGTGTACCAGCAATCTGGTTACTGCCCGTAGTATTTCCACTAATCATGGCTTGTGGAGGCGCAATTGGAGTAATAGGAATATCCATCCCAGGAGTAGAAATCGGCATTGCTTTGTCTGCAATTGTCCTAGGTTCTATGATCGCTTTAGCTGCACGCACGCCAATTTGGATTGCTACGGTAATCGCGGGAACTTTTGCAGTCTTTCATGGACATGCCCACGGCACGGAATTACCACACGCTGTGAACGCATTAACCTACAGTGCAGGATTTGTTACCGCTACTGGACTTTTGCACTTGGCTGGCATTTCCCTTGGGTTGATTATACGCTGGCCCGTTGGAAAGATTGCAGTTCAAGTAGTAGGAGGTCTTATTGCCTGCGCCGGCCTAGCTTTCTTGATCGGAATAAATTGATCCCACGCCGAGCGGCAGTCTTCCTAATAACCATTTTAACTGCTCCCGGCACTGCTCTGGCACATGGCTCAATTGAAGGGATCGGTGATTTCTACAGTGGGATTCTACACCCCGCACTTGTACCAGCCCACCTTTTAGTTTTGCTTAGCCTGGGCCTCTTACTAGGTCAACACGGACTTTCTCATTCTCAAATATCCTTTCCGGTCTTTGTACTTACGCTTGCAACAGGACTACTACTAACGGGATTAAACCTATCATCTACTCCTCCAGTCCCAGCAGTATTGGTTATTCCTGCACTAACTGGAGTCCTAGTAGCAGTTTCACCAAAACCTAAAATTTCTATCAGTGTTACCATTGCAACTGTGTCAGGACTGATTCTGGGACTGGATTCAGCACCGGAAACTTTAATAACTCGCGCCAAAATCATGACACTTTTTGGAACGGGAATTGGAGCAAGCTCCGGACTGATCTATATGACCGGGCTAGGAGAACTTCTTAAAAAATATTGGCAGGGCATTCCAGTACGTGTTTTAGGGTCTTGGGTTGCAGCCTGCTCCCTTTTAGTGCTGGCTCTTGCCTCAACTGATAAAATACAACCTTAGGTGATTTAAACCATTAAATCTGTTACATGCGCCCGTAGCTCAGCCTGGAT
>CAZASS010000085.1:0-8914 GCA_964487835.1 uncultured Acidobacteriota bacterium
TTACAATGAATAGTTTAGGATTAGTTATGGCAAATATAATTACAAATAATCCAACTATAGAAAGTAATAAAATGGCATATCCATAATATTTTAAATATTTTCTTCTTATATATTCCGAACAATTAGATTTTTCTTGTTCAAGAGAGGACTGATCTCCTTGATAATTCTTTTTAGGAGTGTGCATTTCATCTCGTAAATCAAGAATGAATTCTTTAGGAGAGAGTGGCTTGTTACTTAGAAAAGCAGGACAATTGACTTCACAGCGGGCGCATTCAGTACAAGCATCCAATGAAAGTAAATCTTTCCAGGTGAAATCCTCTAGATGTTGGGCACCAAAAGTCGATTCTGATTCCAGATCGATTGGTTCTAGTTGTGCCCAATTTTGATCTAAATCTCTGAAATAAATATTGAGTGGACTAGTAAAAATATGTATCAATTTGGTGTAGGGAAGGGCAGCGAGCCAAACGTAGACCAAGACCAGATGAAACCACCAAGTCCACCAGTGAACCACCTGCATAGCATCTTGATTTAAAAGCTGGGAACTGGCTAGGCCAAAAACTTTACCCACCGGGGACCAGTTTCCCCAAACATCTTGGGTGAGTTCAATCCTCATTCCTTCTAGAAAAAAACCAGTGACCAAAATAATGAAGAAGCTAAAGGCAACAAAGGCATCTTCTTTTTTCCCGGGTTGGAGCCTTTCCGAAATTAGGTACCGTTGATACAGAACTATACCTACACCAACCATAGCTAAGGCTCCAAAAATATCGACAGCCAGGGATTGAAAATAAAGGTAAAAGTCACCAGTCATAATTTGGATCTTCAGATCCTCATGAATAGCAACGACTAGAGTAGCTATGAAAAGTATGAAAAAACCTGTATAGAATAGTAGATGTCCTAATCCTACTGATCGGTAACGGGTGTCCTGTAGCAGTCCTTTATGTAGAAAAGAGTACTCAAACAGTCCCTTAAGGCGTTCCCAAGGTCGGTCCAAAAGGAGTTTAGGCTTACCAATTCGCCAAGCTCTGATGTGTCTATAGATTCCGTAGAAATAGACTAGAAACGTAGGGATGAGCAGGGCATAGATAGGCCATATCGTAGTGATGTTGAAGTAAACTTCCCGGGTTGGTTCCGGCATATTTCCAATCAGATTCAATTAGTTTCGCGTTCTCTCACTTCTTCTATTAGGTGAGGCACTATATTATTATAATCTTCCACCACTCCTAATTCGGCAACCTTGAATATAGGGGCATTGGGATCGGTGTTAATAGCCACTATATGCTTGGCGCCAGCTATGCCAACCAGATGTTGACTGGCTCCTGAAATCCCTATGGCTATGTATAGTTGAGGGGCAACTTTTTTACCAGTTTGGCCGATCTGCCAAGAGGCTGGTACCCACCCAAGATCGCAGGCAGCCCTTGAAGCACCAACCGATCCTTTTAACAAGCGGGCTAGGTGTTCTAAAATTTGGAAGGGCTCTGGTCCTCCCATACCTCGTCCTCCACTGATGATAGTTGTCGCATCCTCTAAATTAGCTCCTTCACTTTGTTCTAAAATTCGTTCTACTAGTCGGGTCCTTACTCGTAATGGATCTAGTGATAGTGATAAATTTTTAATATCGGTTGGGCGATTTTGATCCGATTCAGCAGGGTCTATGGTTCTCGTTCGTAGAACAACCACGACAGGTATTTGGCTGGCTGTAAATAGAGCAACAGCTTTTCCACCGTAGATAGGTTTAGTTAAGAGTAAGTGCCCTGTGTTTTCTTCTACTTTCATCTCTATACAGTCCAAAACACAGCCTGTTTTCAATCGATAGGCTAGACGAGGAGCAATTTCTCTAGAACTGGTTTTATCGATAAAAATAATTGCCTGAGGTTTTACTTCCTGAATCAGTGTCTCTACTGCTTGCATTGTAACTTCTGAATTTTCTTCAACTAACAGTGGATCTGCGGATACATATGCTCTATCTGCTCCGTAAGAAATAGTTTCTTTAGCATGAGATTCTTCTACAGAATTACCAAAAATCCCTGCTATTAGTTGGCCGGACATTTGATCGGCTAGGATCTTTCCGGCGGCCAGCAATTCCCGATCGGAACGACTAATACTTTCTTCAGGATTCGAGATTATTACTAGGATTGTTTCCACTATTGTTTTTTATAACTCATGACATCGTTTCAAACGATCTTGAGTTCCTCCATTTTAGACATTAAATTTTTAGCTTTTTCCAGACCATCTTCACCTTCCACAATTAGACATTGTTGGTCTGATTCGGGAATGAATATATCGGTCATATTTAGGACTTCGTTGCCTCTCAACTCTTGTACATCTAAATTTAGTGTTTCCAAAGTAAGAGTTGGTATTTCCTTGCGAAAGGCCGTCATGCTGTCACGTACTTTGGGAATGCGGGGAAGATTTGTATCGTCGTTGGTAATAGTTAGGACTGCTGGAGGTGATATTTCTAGGACCTCCCACCCTGATTCTGTCTGTCGTCGTAAATGAAGATTTTCTCCTTCTTTAGTAATTTGAGTAACGAAATTAACACAAGGCAATTCTAGTTCTTCAGCTAGAAAAGATCCCAACTTCGCGCCGTGCCAATCAGCAGTTTCTCGGCCGCAAAGAATCAAATCAAAAGGTCCCAACTGATTCAGGGCGGCTGCAATAATTTTTGTTTTAGTAAAACTATCTGCTGATTCAATTCCTTGGTCGGAAATTAGAACTGCATGGTCGGCTTGCATGGCTAGAGCTTTACGCAAAGAATCAATGCATGTTTCTGGTCCAAATGAGAGAGCTGTTAATTCACTGCCCTCCACAGCATCTCGTAGATTTAATGCAGTTTCTAAAGCGTTCTCATCAAAAATGTTGATTACCCAGGAGGGGTTGGGAGTAGATACCGTTTTTTGATCTCTATCTATGTGAAGTTCACTAGTTGGAATATCAGGATCTAAGACTTGTTTGATGCAAATGGCGATTTTCATAATTTAAATAGAGCGTGGCAAGTTTAGGGCCAATCGGGCAATAAGATTCCTCTGGATTTCTGCGGTACCACCAGCCGTAATATGAAATTGTACGGCACGATACATCCATTCTAAGCGACCTTCTAAGTCTCTAGTCCCAGATTGTACTCTTCCCAAGTGTCCAATAATATCCATTCCTAAGTCAGCTAATTTTAACAATCCTTCGCTACTAGATAACTTGACCATAGAAGCCTGTGGTCCAGCTATTTCACCACGTGACTGTAGCCAAGCTATACGATAGCTCATCAATCTCCATGATTCTATGTCAGTTTTTAATTCTGTTAGTTGGTGTAGAAGAGTTTGTGAGATGGTTTTTCCCTCTTGTTGAGCTTTTTTGATGTGAGAGAACAGGTCGTCGCACAAACGAGCTGCTACCCCCATTCGGGCGACGCCAGAACGTTCGAAGTTCAAGGTTTGTTTGATCAAGTGTTTCCATCCTTCGTTTTTTTCTCCCACCAGCATGTTGGCAGGTATTTTGACTTGATCAAAAAAGAGATGATTTACTCTCCAGCCTGCGATTGTCCATAGTGGAAGTATTTTGATTCCCGGACTTTTCAAATCTAGAAGAAAGATTGAAATACCTTCACTTTTTTTGGTTGTTTGAGGAGAGGTTCGAGCTATTACCATTCCGTAGCTAGAGGTTTCTGCCCCACTAATAAAAACTTTTTGTCCTGAAAGATAAAAATCTCCGTCCCGTTCTTCGGCTCGCGTGCTTAAGGAGGCTGCATCAGATCCCGCGTCGGGTACAGTCATAACAAGAGACCCAGTCATCTCCCCTTTTGCAATTTTGGGGAGAAAATGCTGGCGTTGCCAATCCGTACCGTAAGCATGAATTGACTCACCGACAAAGATTACAGATCCGCCATAACGGCCCAGGGGAGCCAGAGCATAAGCCATTTCTTCCAAGAAGATGACAAACTCCATATGTGATCTGTCTTGACCTCCATACTTTTTGGGCCATTGCATGCCAATGTATCCAGCTTTGGCCAGTTTCTGGTAGAAGGTTTCGTCGTGGGTTTCTGTCAAGCCATTCGTTTTTTGCAGAAGTTTGTCAGTCTCCTCTTGGCGAGCAAACGTTCGAACCTCCTGTCTGTAAAGGTGATTTCCATTCTTCAGCTTACGATCATTTGCCCTTATAAACCGGTTTTCTTTTTTCTACAAAGGATGTTGGGCCCTCTTTGGCATCTTCACTTTGTCGATTTTTAAAAGAAATAAATTGGTCTTGTGCCATGGCCGCATGCAGTGGAATGTCAGCTCCTCGAAGAGCTGCTTCCTTGACGGCTCTGACGGCTAATGGGCCGTTTTGACAAATGCGTTCGGCTAACTTTATTGCTTCATCTACTAGCTCATCAGAGGGGACTACTTTTTGAACTAGTCCAACTCGCTCCGCATCATCAGCTTCTAACCAATCTCCAGTGAGCAGCATATACATTGCCCAGCCTCTGGGGATAACTCGCATCATTCTTGCAATGCCACCTTTGCCAGGGATAAGGGCTCGCTTAACTTCAGGCAGTCCAATTCTCACATCATCTCCGGCTATTCTAATGTCACAGTTCAGTGCCATTTCACATCCTCCGCCAAGGCAATATCCGTTGATGGCTGCAATGATTGGTTTCCAGGTTTCAACTGCATCGGTTCCAATAAGTGTCGGCGGTCTGTTGGTGGTAGCCATTCTTTTATGTGCTTTTGATAAATCTAATCCTGTCGAAAAAGCTCTTCCTGAGCCTGTAATGACCAAAACCCAAGCCTCTTCATCATCTCTGAACTCAATCAGTCTTTTAGATAGTTCATCTTCACCATCAGGAGTCAGAGCATTTAATTTATCCGGTCTGTTCAAAGTCATTAGCCGAATATGATCACGTTTTTCCCATTTAATTTCTGAACTTTTTTCATTCATGACCTCATCCTCCAAAATTAGCTGGGCTCCACTTATAATTAATTTTGCTCAGCTTGGTCTAGTGCACTCTGCAAGATCAAATCGCGATCGATCAGTAGTGAGCCACACCAATTCTCTAAATCTTTAGCTCGCCGAAAGTAAAGTTGAATATCGTATTCCTGCATAAAACCGTAACCACCATGAACCAGAGACGAAGTGGTGGCTGTTTCTTTAAAAGCACGACAAGCGGCTAACTTGGCCATTGATGCAACGCCAGTGGCTGAGTTGTCTCCGTCTTTTAATCCTGCTGCGTGAAAAGTTAACCATTTGGCCTGTTCAATCTAACAGCGGCATGTAGCCAACTTATGTTGAATGGCCTGAAAGCTTCCAATAGGACGTCCAAACTGATGGCGTTCGGTAGCATACTGTACGCCCATCTCTAGTGCTTTTTCAGCGGCTCCTAGTGCATAGGCGGCTGTGGAAATTCGTCCTAGCTCTAATCCCAGGCTCAGTATTGGCCATCCTTGGTCTGGGGCTCCAATTACCTGATTGCTTGGACACTCTGTTTTTATATTGATATCAGAAATTTGAGCTCCACCTTGAGTTTTGAAATCTGTTATTTGAATGGGTTTTTCTTTTAAGGGCACCAGAAACAAAGTGCTTTGATCACTTGCTCTACCTTCTTCTTTACTTGCAGCTAGCCATAGAAGATGAGTGGCAGAGGAGCCGAATGGAACAAAATTTTTCGATCCTTCAATGTGGTAACTGTTGTCCTTTTGAGTGGCTTTTGATTGCAGGTTGCTCTGTTCAAATTGGTAATCGTTGGAGTTTTCTAGCCAAGCAGGTATTGGTATTGCTTCTCCCTGAGCAATCAAGGGGAGAAGTTGTTTTTTTTGATCAATTGTTCCATAACGGCGGATAGTCTCTGTTGCAACAAGCAAGGGGATATAGGGTCCTGGTAACAGGTGGCTGCCAGCTTGCCGGCAAAAAAGCACAATTTCGGTGTAACCAACTGCAGATCCACCAAATTCTTCATCTATATTCAAGCCTAGCAAACCTTGATTAGCCAGCTTTTGGTATAACTCGACAGGAAATCCTTGTTCCAATTCTTCTGATTGTCGAACAACTTCGGAATCACATTCGCGGTCTAAGAAGTCTTTGGCCAGTTCTGCAAAGGCCTTCTGTGCTTCATCTAAGCCGAAATTCATGGACTATTTTTCTCCCAATTAGAACGGATTCAAACAGAAGAACCCTAAGCAGTGGATGAAAGGTCAGCAGTGATCTGTGACGGTTTCATCAGAGAGCGTATTAGATTTCTGTCTGTTGCTCCTCTATCCTTACTTAGGCTAGCACAAAGTAGGGTAAGTGGATTTCTTCCTTTTCAGTTGACTTGAAAACCACATGAACCGGTGCATTCAACTCAACATCTTCAGGAGCACAATCAATAATGTTAGCATGCATCCGAATACCTTCTTCTAGTTCGATTTCTGAAAAAATAAGAGGAGCATCGTCCTTAAAAGCTGGGTTGCGGGGTATCCGTGTGGTACTGAAGGCATATACTTTTCCCTTTCCAGATAAAGCCTTCCATCCGAGGTTCCTACTAAAGCACTTTAGACAAATTGCACGTGGATAAAGCTGTAAATTCTCGCATTGTTCACATTGTTGGGCACTCAGAATGCCCTTTTGAGCACTTTCCCAAAAGCCCTTATCCCATCCCATGATTTTAGGCAGAGGTTTTGTTGACATATTTGACTCCTTTAATCTCTATTCGTTTTCTAAAACAAGTCCTGCAGTGACACCAACATTGCGGCAGTAAGCCAACCATCCAATACCGGTACACAGTCCCCGACGAGCATTGGCAACTTGGCGTTCTCCAGCTTCGCCTCTTAACTGGCGTACTGCTTCAACAACCAACATATGTCCTCCAGCCAATCCTGGCTGACCACACGACAATTGTCCGCCACTAGTGTTGATGGGAAGATCGCCTCCAATACTAATGTCAGTGTTGGCTACGAATTCTCCTCCTTTGCCTTTTTCACAATATCCCAAGTCTTCCAATGTCATAACAATGGCGATAGGATAATCATCATAAAGTTCTAAAAAGTCGATGCTTTCGCGGTCTATTTGTTGAAAGATTTTTTCGCCAATAACCTTAAATCCAGTAGTGAGTTTGTCGGGTGAACTTTCACGACCTTGATAGTTTATACACTCTGCTGCCGGGCCTACATAAATGGGTTGTTTCCCGAGCCGTTTGGCAGTTTCTTCTGATGTCACTACCATAGCTACTGCACCAGAACAGGGCATTACGCAGTCAAACAAACGGATTGGATCCGCTATCATGCGGGCATTCATATATTCATCCAGAGTGAGATCTTTGTGTCCTAGAAGTGCATTCGAATTCATACTGGCATGTTCACGAAAAGTGACTGCAATTTTCCCTAGTTGCTCAAGGTTTGTTCCATATTTTTGCATATGTAGTTGTTGAATAAGAGCAAAGAGAGTAGTGGCACCTGCATATCCGTAGGGATCTACAAAGTTTCTTCGCGAGTAGTCCATAATTGGTCTACTCACATCGTGGTCTATGTCTGGAAAACGGTTACCACCAGCAACACAGACAGCCAAATCAATATAGCCAGCCTGAATAGAATGGCTGGCTCGAACGACACTCAAGGGACACGAGCCCCCACCGTAATCTCCATAGAGGGACCAACTAAGTTCAAAACCAAGATTGTCGGCGACGAATGGAGAATCGTCGGGAATCCGCATCGAGGTTACTGCGAGGCCCTCTACCTCCTTGTGACTAACTCCTGCATCTCCCAAGGCTTGGCCTATTGCTTCTGCCATTAGTGAAAATGAAGGTTCTTCGGTTTTTCTGCTGAACTCCGTCTCGCCAATTCCTATGATACAGGTTCTTTTTTCTGCCATGTTTCTCCTCCGGCTGGTAGCAAGTACTAGACTTGTGTTCCCAAAGCTACGTCCACCTATGTATTACAAAGTTGTATACAATACCTCAAGAACTCACTCTATGGGAAGAGGATAGTCGTGGGTTCCCAAATGTCGAAGTGCAAAATTGACTGGTCTGTAGTCGGTTACCGTTTCTAAATCTATATTTCCACGGTAATAACCCTTATCTTTATACCACTGGATTTGTTTTTCAATATCATCTTTGAAGAAATATCCATTAGGATTTAGTCCTGGTACAGCCATCTTTTTCCATAGATTAATATCTTTGAGGTCAGTATATTTAGCCATAATTCGGTACAATTGTGGATCATTTTTGTGATACAAAAAAGTGTCCACATAATCTCTTACACCTCGAAGATAGGCCACCATAAAACGGCCGGATAGTTCAAGGTTTTCCGCGAACCTTGGGCTGGCTATCAGGAGACCCAGCTGGGCTCTTGGTATTACTTCTGTTAAGTCTAAAAATCTTTTGAAGATGTTTTGCTGAATACCAATAGTGATAAAGGGTTCCAAGTGTAGTGCTGCATCAATGGCACCATTCATGAGGGCCAAGGTAATATTACTGTAATTGTCAATTACAACAATTTGAACCTCTCCTTCTTTCAAATTACCGGCAGCTAATACGGCATCAATTAAGTACTCATTGGCACTTTCAATAGAGGCAGTACCCAGCTTCTTTCCTTTCAGGTCACTAATTTGCTTAATATCCGAAAGTAGTTCTTTTTTGACCACGATAGTGTCGAAGGGTTTTTGTGGCAAATTGTGTCCTTTGTCGGCTAGCAGACGAAGGCCGATACCTCGTGTAACTGCATTGAAAAGAGCAGTACTAGTAATGCCACCAGCTACCTGTATTTGATCTACAGCTACCATTGGAAGCATTTCAGTGCTGCTGGGAAAGTTGACAAGTTTAATTTTGATGCCGACTTCCTGAAAGTAGCCCTTGGCTACGCCTACAAAAAACCCTGCATCTGAAGAGGATCGATCAGTTCCTATATTTACAGTTACTGGAGGTTTTAGAGGAGTTAATTGACCGGTCTGTTGAGAAGATAATGTACTGGTTATT
>CAZASS010000086.1:0-1625 GCA_964487835.1 uncultured Acidobacteriota bacterium
GTTGTTTTGGATTTGGGTCCTGTCCCGTCGCTCCCTGATTTGTTAATGTGGATGGGGAAGGGGTGGACCGGGTTAATATTACTCAACCTAATATTTTGGGAAAATCCCTCGATAATCCAGACACCTCATCCAGTATCTTCAATCCGGAATTTTTTAATACCAACTTTGAACCGGTAGGGAGAGGGGACATAGGTCTTAGACCCTTTCATGCTGATTCGATAAATAATACTAATCTTGTATTAACAAAGTTGTTTGCAATATCTCAGAGAGAAAGTGTGTTGAAGTTTCGAATGGAGTTTTTGAATCTTTTTAATCATCCTCTGTTTGCTCGAGCCGGGGATGTTTTTCCGGCGGACATTTTTGGAAAGATTGTTGATACTCAGAATAAGGGCCGAGTTATTCGTTTGGGTCTTAGATTGAACTTTTGAATTGTCTGTTAGTAAATAATCGCAATATTTGATTGGGCTTTCATATCCCTCATTATTCCATGTGTCGGGAACGTTCTGAGATATGCCAGGGCAGAATCATGCGTTCAGCCCACTCTATGGTAAGGAAGAGGAAAATAGCTATTAGTGAAAGAAATACCATAGCAGCAAATAATAGGGGAGCATCCAAATTTCCAGATGCGACCTGTAATAAATATCCTAGTCCTTGATCAGCACCTACGAACTCTCCCACAATTGCTCCAACCACTGCTAGAGTAATGGCTACCTTTAAGCCACCAAATACATTAGGCAAAGCATTAGGCAGTCTTAATTTGATGAAGGATTTGATTCCGTCAGTTCCCATTGATCGAGCTAGTTGAAGCATTTCTGGATCGATGGAACGAAGACCCACGACTGTATCAATTACAATAGGGAAGAAGGCGATTAGAAAAGCAATAATGATTTTGGGAGTTAGGCCGAATCCCAGCCAGATTATAAATAGAGGTGCGATAGCAATTTTGGGCACAGCTTGTGAAGCTAGTAGTAGTGGATAAATAATTTTCTCTAGGCTCTTAGAATAGACAATTGTAATGGCAAGAGGAATACCTACTACTACACTCAATAAAAAGCCTAATCCGGCTTCTATCAGAGTTACACTGCCATGGATGGTAAGTATTTGCCATTGGTCTATAAGAGTTTGGGCTACTACACTAGGGCGAGGTAGAATGCGTTCCGGTTGATGAGTAACTAGAGCGCCAATTTCCCAAATTAGTATTAGTGCCAACAATACGAGTGTGGCATAGCCATACCTATCCAAAAGGTTTTTTATGAAAGATTCCTCTGGTTTTTTGTCCAGTGTAGTTTCTGATGTTTGAGTGCTTACCATTATTCTCCTTTTTAATTGCCAAATTGAGTAACATTCAATTCAGTCTTGTAGAAATCCCATATCGCGAAAAATTTGACGAATTTGATGGATATATTCTGCGAATAGGCTAGTTTCTCGTACACCAAGACGGCGTGGTCGTGAGAGATTTATAGGTAGGCTAGTAATAATTTGGCCTGGACGAGGTCCCATTACCACAACTTGATCTCCCAGAAATACGGCTTCTGTGATGCTGTGAGTGACAAAAACTACGGTTTATTTATCTTGTTGCAAGATGCGCTGAAAGTCTAGATTTAATTGTTCCCGATTAAGAGCAT
>CAZASS010000086.1:1635-2006 GCA_964487835.1 uncultured Acidobacteriota bacterium
AGGGTTCATCCATTAATAGTAGCTTGGGATTGTGTAGCAAGGCACGGCACAAACTAACTCGTTGTCGCATTCCACCCGATAATTCAAAGGGAAACTGATTTTCAAATCCGGTTAGCCCTACTAATTCTAATAGTGCTTGTGCCCTTGGACGGTAATCATTGATTGATAGTCCACGAAAGGTAGCTTGTACCAGTACATTATCCAGAATGTTTTTCCAATCTAAAAGTAGGTCTCGTTGGAACACAATGCCTAAATCGGTGCGTGGTCCTTTCACGACACTTCCGGACATTTGTATGACACCATCAGTCGCAGGAATAAGGCCAGCAATCATTTTTAGAAGAGTGCTTTTTCCACAACCACTGGGGCCTACA
>CAZASS010000086.1:2016-4148 GCA_964487835.1 uncultured Acidobacteriota bacterium
ACTATGGAAAGGAATTCTCCCTGCTCGACAGTTAGAGATACGTTGTCAACAGCATGAACATGATTTTTTCGAGTTTTGAAAAATTTCGAGACATTTTTTATTTCTATTAATGAGGGACGATTTACGTGTTTCTGAGGTGTAACATTTTCCATTAGACTATTGTTTGCCTTCCACAAAACGATTGGTAAAATAACGGTTTAGTTTCAAAGGTGGATTAGATCCTCCGTACTGGTACATCAATTGAACTGTTTGTTCCCAATCATCTCTGGCCATCCATCCCAGTGGCTTTCCTTGACTATTAGGTGTGTGTAGAAGCAATCGGTTGGCTTCAATTCCTTGTTCTAGTACATCCTGATTAGTCATGGGGAAATGACTTATTCCAATAGAACTAGCTTCTCTTGGATGGTCCAAAGTGTAGTGCCAACCTTTTATTGTGGCGGTTACAAAGTTTTGTATTAGATCAGGATATTTTTCTATGGTGTCTGGGTGAACTATTAAACCTATGCTTAACGCATTGATACCCCAGGTATGATAGGGAATTGCTTGGAGATTAGGAGCTTTTAGTACTACTGATAAATAATCTCCAGAGATATAACCATTAATATAATCAACTTTTTTCCCCAAAAGAGCGGCTCGTTTTGAACGGGGTGCCATGGTGGTCAAACTGAGTTGATTTGCACTAATATTATGTTGCTCCAGAACAGCCTTGAGTAATGCAGTTGTAGCGCCTGCTGAGCTGACGCCTCCTCTTTTCCCTTTGAGATCTTCAGGTTTTTTTATCTTTTTTTCTGGATAAAAGATGATGCTAGAAGGAGTTTTTTGAACAAAGACAGCTATATACTTAATGGCAGCACCTTTTGAGATGGCTAGCGCTCCAGTTGAAGCATCTGCCAGTCCAATAGTTTCCTGACCATTACTGACTAGTTCGCAGGTAAGTAAATCACCTCTGCCTTCGGAGAGAACTACATTAATTCCATATTGGTTATAAAATCCTTTTTCTTTTGCTACTACCAGAGGAAGGGAGTGTCCTGTGATGAGCCAATCAAGACGCACCGTTACTGGTTGTGAAAAATTTTCTTTAGGTGGGCTATGTTTGAGATCCTGTCCGCATCCAAAAGTTAATGTTAGGAGGATACAAGAACCTATTTTTTTAAATGCGGTTTTCCTCACAAACAACATGGTTAGTTGTGAAGAACTATAATGTGGGGCCCCGAGGTAAACATATCGAGGGCTGTCCTTTTCTGAATTGTCTAATCGTGAAAATCAGGACGCATGTAACGACGCTTCATACGATTACGATCGTACCAACGAATAAACGCTACTAGCATAGCTAGCGCATCCGTAGGTGCATAGTTGCCTTCTTGGACCAAACCTTCTAATACAGTTTTTTCTTCCTCAGAAATTTCAATTTCCAGGGTGTGTTTTTCTGGTAAAGGCCGAAATTCAGCTTGATATTCGGAGTTTTTAGCCAACTGTCTCTCACCTAAGACAGTTTGAACTTTAAAGTCTTTAGGCTCACGCTGCATTTTTAGTTGTCCCCATTCTTTTTCAACGAGGTCCACCAGTTCTAGGGTAGCAGTAGTTGCTTCCATTACTTCTACTTTTACTGGATGAGGATCGTAATTGTTGCAAGCGTTCAGTTCGCTGGGACAGCAGACTGGTACTGACAGAGTATCGAAAACTGAAAGTAGATCTACAAAGTCATCTTTTTGAGCACGATTCCAGGCGTAGATTCTTCTTCCTTTGTCGTCGAGATAAGTATTCATCCATAGATTATAAGAATCGTGCACGTCATCTTCGGTCAGGTTATATTCACGAATTGACTCAGCAAAGGCACATTGGCAACTACTGTGATGAGCAAAGCCATATTCTCGCTCCAGAATTATTCCGTTACATCGGTGTCCTTGGTAATATTGGTCTAGACTTTCAGAGGCTCCCAAAATAACGTACATGGGCCTACCTCGTGGGGATCCACTCCAGACAACTGTACCAGGGCCACTTACTATCCCTCGTTGTCGGTTGAAACCACAATCTAACCATTCTTTGTAATCATGTAGATTATAACCGTTAAAGTCGATGCATTGGCCTCCAACCAATTGAGTCATACCTTTGTCGCCAGTCATACCTTTATT
>CAZASS010000086.1:4158-8898 GCA_964487835.1 uncultured Acidobacteriota bacterium
GAGTCATATGTAGAACCTCCCCACGGAGCAAAGGTATTGCTTTGCCTTCTCCAGGTTCCAAAATTTGTTCAAATTTAGATTTCCCGTAGTGAGGTCTTTTAATGTTGATGTTATTCCAGGGAGCCGGATCATGCGGGGTTCCCCCACTCAGTAAATATGAAGAATGTTCAAGAACTGCACTACGCAAAACTTTTTCTCTGGTATTACCATGGGTTCCTGATTTTACGACTTCATCAATCAGATCTAGGTGGGTCTGATAGAGCGGAATTTCTAGTTGTACACTCATTCTAGTCCTCTTTCTTTATTCTGAGTTCTGACTTTTTTGGATTTCCTTAAAGACTCTTTCAGGAGTAACAGGCATATCCTTTACTCTAACACCTATGGCATCTTGAATTGCATTGGCAATAGCCGGCGCAGCCGGTATAAGGGAAGCTTCACCCACACCCATTGCCCCGTAAGGACCATCAGGATGAGGTTCCTCGACCAAAATAGGAATAATTTCTTCTGGAACATCTAGGAATCTGGGGAGGTTGTAATCCAAAAAATTGGGATTAATAGGCAAACCTTCTTGATAGACAAGTTCTTCCAAGAGGGCTTGGCCAATACCGCTAATGGCTGCACCTCTCACTTGTTGATCGCAGGCTTCCGGATTTAAAGCTTTTCCAGCATCTACAGCTGCAGCAAGGCGTACAATGCGAACTGATCCGGTTTCAATATCTACCTCAACATCTGCTGCCACAGCTCCGACATCCCAGAAAGAAGACGATTGTAGATCTCCTTTGGAATTCTTTAGACTGGTTTTCACCTTCCCAAGACCTACCAGGTTTGCCCCCTTTATCCCGAAGTGTTTTGTTAGAAGATCCTGATAGCTGATAGCTTCCGATGATTCTGTATTCTTGGGTCTGACCGTTTGATTTTCAAAGAGAATATCTTCTGGACTGGTTTCGAAAAGCATGGGGCCTGCAATACATGCAAGCTGCTGTTTAATATCTTGAGCTGCCAGTTGTACGGCACGACCCACATGAAAAGTGGATCGACTAGAGTTGGTAGAAAGTTCATATGGAACGATATCAGTATCGGAGTGTAGAACAAAAATTTGATCAATCGGAATAGATAGTTCTTCACTGGCAATTTGTGCCATGACTGTATCGGAACCTTGTCCAATTTCGACAGTGCCCATGTAGACTGTTGCGCTGCCATCCTCATTAAGACGAATTGAAGCCTTGGAAAGAGAAGGAGTGATAGTCGCTTTAATGTGACAGCCTAGACCTTTGCCTCGGATTTTAGTGGGATTCTCTGGAAGTGATTTTTCTTCCCACCTAATAGCTTCGGCCACTTTTGTTACACATTCTTTTACATGAACGCTACTAAGATGTTCACCTGTTGCAAATTCACTACCTTGTTCCACTAAATTTTTCATAGTGAAATCTAGTGGATCTATACCTAGAGATTTAGCAATCATACACATTTGGGATTCGTGGGCCTTAGCGGTTTGGGATACTCCAATTCCACGGAAAGCTCCAGCTGGAACTGTGTTGGTATAGACAGCATTAGATTCAATTTTGACATGGGGGAGTTTATGAGGACCAGCAGCAGTGAAGCCACCTTTCTTGGCTACTCGGGGACCAATGTCGGCGTGAGCGCCTGTTTCAAAGTGGATTCGACAGTGACGAGCCATTATGGTTCCATCATTCTTGACACCTGTTTTTAAATAAATTTTAGCACCATGTTTAGTGATGGTTTGAAAGACTTCTTCGCGTGTTAAGGTGATTCCAACAGGTCGGTTTGCCTTAGTTGCCAATGCCGCTGCTATTGGTTCTAGTTTTGGATAAAGTTTTGATCCGTATCCACCACCTATAAAAGGAGAAATAACTCTAACTTTAGCAATGGGAAGCTTGAAAATCTCTGCCATTTGTTCTCGCACTACAAAGGGATTTTGAGTGGTGGACCAGATTGTTAGTTTTCCTGTATCTTCAAATTGAGCAATAGATGTAAATGACTCCATAGTGGCGTGTTGAGTTGCTGCACAAGTGAACACGTCTTCGAAAACATGATCCGATTCGGCAAATCCTTTTTCTATATCACCTTTTTCCATGCGAAACTGAGTACAGATGTTGGTTCCTTCTATTGGCTTAACGTCAGCTAAATCTGCAAATCCTTGTTCTGGAAATTCAACTTTTTCGTGAAGTAAAGCAGCTCCTTCGGCCAGAGCCTCCTCAGTATTCATGACGGTTGGTAATTCTTCATAGTCGACTTCGATTAGTTCTAGAGCTTCTTCTGCAATTTCAGGTCGTGTGGCAGCGACTGCTGCTATTGGGTCTCCAACAAAACGCACTTTGTCGATTGCAACGATTGTTTGGTCCTTAAGCACAGGACCATAACTGGAATGATATCGAGGGTTATCAATTATATCGTCCCGTGTAAGAACAGCTAATACACCGGGAAGCTTTTCAGCTTCAGAGGCATCGACACGTTGAATTTTAGCGTGAGGATAACTGCTGCGCAAAATTTTTCCATGGAGCATTTCCCCCATTTTCAGATCTTCTAAATAGGGTAGGCGACCGGTAACTTTATCTTCACTTTCTAGTCTGGGGATAGATTGTCCAATAGCAGATTTTGTTTTCATTTCACTCCTCGAGGAATACTAAGGATGAAGACAGAGATCGCACTACTTCAACAATTTCCATATGACAGCCACACCGACAAATATTGCCAGCTAAGAAATGTCGAATGCGTTCTTCGCTAGGATTGGAAAGCTGATCTTGAAGTGCTTTGACTGCCATGATCATTCCTGGAGTGCAAAAGGCACACTGGAAAGCTCCCTTTTCAATGAATGCTTGTTGAATGGGATGAAGGTTACCGTTGGTTGCTAATCCTTCTATTGTTAGGATTTCGCAACCATCTGCATCAACTCCTAGGACTGAACAAGAGCTAACTGGTAGGTCGTCCAGTAAAACTGTACAAGCGCCGCAAACCTCTTGATCACAGCCCAGTTTGGTTCCGGTCAAGTGGAGGTGATCGCGCAAAACTTCTATGAGGGTAACTCGAGGTGCTATAGTCACTTCGTGGTCGACCCCATTGACCTTAATTGCAATCGTTTTATTCATTTAAAATACCCCTGTACTAAATTTTACCGTTGGCTCTGCTAAATGCTTCTTGAATTGCTTTTCTGCTGAGGACTTTAACTATTGCTCTTTTGTATTCTTCTGATCCACGAATATCAGCCAAGGGGGAACATGCCTTGGAGGCGATTTCTGCAGCCTCTTCAGCTACAGATTCACTGTACTCTTTTCCTTTTAGTAATTCCTCTGCTTCAGGAACTCTTAGGGGAGTAGGCGCCACACAACCTAGTACTAATCGAGCATCTGCACAGGTTTTTTTATCCGAATCAAGTGTGATCGCTGCCGCACTTCCAACCGCCGGTTTATCCGATCCAGCAGAAAAACGTAGATATTTAAGTCCTAGGTTGGACGGGGGATGATCAGTCTGTATTTCTGTGATTAGTTCGTGAGGTTCCAAGCATGTTTCATAGTAACCTACGAAAATATCTGCCAGCGGCATTACTCGTTCTTCTTTTCCATCGTGAACCTTAGCTCTTGAATCTAACGCAATTAGGATTGGAGGAAGATCAGTGAGAGGTTCCGCAAATCCTATGTTGCCTCCAATTGTTCCTGTACTTCGGACTCGAATATTGGCAACTTCCGGTTCTATTTCTGTAATCATGGGAATACGTTTTTCGATTGTAGAGGAAATTTCTAGATCGTGATGAGTGGTTAGAGATCCAATGTGAAGAGTTTTTCCGTCGTCTTCGATATAACGAAGATCTGGAAGTTTTTTGATGTTAACGAGGTAGGTTGGTCGGACAATTCCTTGCTTCATTAGTAGTAGCAGGGAAGTGCCCCCGGCATAGATACGTGCTTCTTCTGGATATCCGGAGAGAACTTCACAGGCCTCTTTAACCGAATTGGGTTCCAGATAGTCAAAATTTCTTAAGCCCATAGTATTTTCCTTCGCTTAGCTAATCGGTTTCCCTTTGCTTTATCTCCTTCACTTAACTTGCAAAATATATTTTGCTTCAACTGTTATACACTCTGAACACAGCGGCCTGCAAACGGGATTTTTGAGAGTTCACACTTTAAACTGTTAGACAACTCAGCTTAGTCCTAATCCTCCATCAATGATTAAGGTTTGTCCGGTTACAAAATCACCCCCAGTAATCAGACCAACTATAGCTTCTGCTACTTCTTCAGGTTTGGCTACTCGTTCTAGGGGATAGGCTTCGGAGGCTTTGGCAATAACTTTTTCATAATCTGCGCCAAAATGAGTTCTCATCCATTGGGTATCAGTAAAGGCTGGGGCCACTGCATTAACACGTATTTTTGGTGCTAATGCCACTGCCAAACCACGCGTCATATAAATGAGAGCTGCCTTAGCTGTACCATAGGCGAGTGATGAAGAAGTGCTAGCCGCTAAGATACCTGAGACCGATGAAACATTAATAACCATTCCTTCGTGTTTTGAGAGAAATGGAGCAGCAGCTCGAACACAGCGAAAGGCACCTTTTACGTTAACATCTAGAATCTGGTCCCAAATTTCATCAGTTAAAGATTCTAAGTCAGAGAAGGGTACCCAATGAGTAATCCCTGCATTGTTGATTAGTACATCCAAACGTCCAAAATGATTTCCAGCTTGTTCAATCATGGCACGAACCTCTTTGTCGTTGGTCATGTCAGCGAAAAT
>CAZASS010000087.1:0-3628 GCA_964487835.1 uncultured Acidobacteriota bacterium
GCTCTCCCTTAACAAGTTATAATGACAGGATCATTTATTATCCGAATTACAATAGTTCCCAACTGATCTATGGAAATTCGAACCACATCACCAGACTTGAGCCACACTTTTGATTGCATTTCCAATATGACCCCATCGGGGGTTCCTGTTGCAATAACATCGCCTGGCTCCAGGGTAAACGCCGTTGAAAGATATTCAACAATGTCATAACAATTAAAAATCATTTTGCTGGTATTAGAATCCTGACGCAGTTGACCATTGACCCAGGTTTTCAGACTTAGACAGTGAGGATCCCCCACCTCATCAGAAGTCACAATATACGGTCCCATTGGACAACAAGTATCCCATGACTTTCCCATTGTGATTGTAGCTGATCTAGACTGCCAGTCCCTCAGACTTACATCATTAACTATCGTATAGCCAGCAATCACATCGATTGCCTGACGACGGGAAACTCTCCTGCAGCGCTGACCAATTATGATCGCTAATTCACCCTCGTAATCCAATTGTTCAGACTCTGGAGGAAGATATATGTCTCCAGTAGGACCGGTCACCGATGTCGACTGTTTATTAAAAACGATTGGATTCTCTGGTAAATCAAATCCGCTTTTCTCTGTATGACCCGCATAATTCAACCCAATTGCAAGAATCTTAGGAGGGCGACCAATTGGAGCTTCCAGCATTACATTTTCCAAATCTAGAGTGACTTTTCCTGAAGCACAAATCGTTCGAGCTAACTCTAACGCAGTCTTTCCTCGTTCAAGAAGAGTCAGCATATCTGTTGGCAAATTGCTATCTTGGGCGCTCAAATCTACAAACCCCTCGGCCGTGACCGCTCCAATACGACTAGAACCCCCTTCTGTAAACGTTACCAACTTCACAAGAAATCTCCAGCCCTACGGGCAAATTGTCTTAAAACACAAACATTCAAGACCCGAGTTTAATTTTGAAAAACTAAAAAACAGGCATTCATTCTCTATAATATTCTTAGGCCTTTGCTGTCCTAAAGGCAACTAACCAATTTTTCATAAGCCAATCAAAACTCTAAAACTCTCTCTCGCTACAAACACCTATGGAGAAATTAGATCTGATATCAATGTCCATGATAGCCTTTCACCGAATCTTAAATAAGGAGAGAGTGCTTTGCCTTCATTTGACATCGTTTCTAAGGTCAATATACAGGAAGTTGTTAACGCGGTTGACCAAGCCAACCGCGAGCTAAGAACGCGGTTTGATTTCAAGGGAACTAACTCTTCATTCAATCTGGATGAAAATAAAATAACTATCCGTGCTCCCGAAGAATTTCAGATCCAGCAAATGTTTGATATTTTGACGGGAAGACTTTCCAGTCGAAAAATTGACATTCGCTGTCTACAGGCAGATCCCATTCAGATAAATGTTAATGATGCTTGGCAGTTAGTAACTGTCCGGCAAGGAATTGAAACTGAACTCGCTAGAAATATTGTAAAAATGATTAAACAAAAAAAACTTAAGGTGCAGGCAAGTATCCAAGGAGAGAAAGTTCGTGTTTCCGGCAAAAAGAAGGATATGCTTCAACAGGTAATCAGTACGATCAAAGAAGCTGACTTCGATGTGCCCCTTCAATTCGAAAATTACCGGGATTAGCCTCCCCACCCAATAGCCCACAACTAAAAAGCGTATAGTCGCTAATTACTTTCGGGCACCGCCTCCATCAATAGACTCAAAGCGCTTTTAAGCCCCTCATCACCGGGATCCTGCCCTTGGTAGTGCCCCAACCGAACAACAACCAAATCATGGGAAGGAATAATAAATGTTTTCTGTCCCCCGGCACCAGCCATGTAATAAGCCTGTTCTGGAATAGGATAACGGCCATCTCCATTGATCCAGAAAAAACCTCCATACACTGGTCGGCCATCCGTTTTCCAAGCAGGAGCTACCTGACTTACAAAATCAGAGTATCCTTCGGGTAAGATGCGTTCCTTGCTCCAAACACCATCCTGTAAATAAAGATTTCCAAGACGACTCCAATCGCGTGCCGAACCAAATTCATAACCCTGAAGCAAAAAATTGCCATATGGATCAGTCTCCAGGACCATATTACGAATCCCTAACTTGTCAAAAAGAGCCCTCTGGGGGAACGAATGATATTTTTGATCAATTTTTTCAACACCTAAACGGATGAGGTAGTTAATTAATACCGGATCAGAATTGCGATAACGACCCACTTTATTTGGAGGCCATTGCTGTGGCCGAGTGACAGCCCACCGGAAAGAGTCTATAGCTCCAGTATAAACATAGAGGTGATCTGGATAACCCAGAGATGGATCGAAGTCTGGAGCCTGTGGTGCTCGAAATCTGAGACCACTAGACATGTGCAACAGATCAGCAATACGAATTTCAGAACGAGCGTCCCCCTCTTCCTGCCATTCTTCCAGGGGAGCAGGTTGCCATAAATCATACACACCTTGCTGAATCAGCACTCCCATAAGCGTGGCGGAAAGACTTTTACCCATTGACCAACTTTCGAGTGGAGTATGCATGCTGATTCCTGCACGATAACGCTCACCAATAATGCGCCCTCTCCAGGTCACCAAAAAGGCTGCCGTTAGGCCTTCGGCTGGATCAAAAGCTGCATCGACCGCAGCCTCAATTACATCAATATCAATCTCGGCTGATAACGGTGTATCCAAAAGCATATCTCCCATAGGCCAAGCCTGTGTAGAAGGTTCAGGAAGAACACTTTCGACTACCGTAGGAGTAAAGTATGCTGCTCTTTCACCAACGGGCAACGTTACGCACCCTTGGTCTCCATAGTATTTTGCTGTGCGAACTACACCGCTGGGCAAAGTTAAATGCACCTCTTGTTCTTCATGATCCACTACCCTTTCAACAACTTGAGAACGCTCAGCATAGGGACTGGTAAAATATCCAATAGATTCAGCTGCAAAATCTGGGTCTAGCCCACTAATAAATACTGCTGAACATAAAATTTTGGCAAAACCTGCCGTGTGGTGCTCAAGCGGGTCGCCAGGAGGTGGTACATATTGGGTCTCTAGCTCGAACATGGTCGCCCTAGAAAGAAGTTTTTGATGAGCCACAGAAACTACGTCTTGATTATTGTTTTGGGTCTGACAAGCAAAAGAACCCAGCATAAGAATGAACCCAAATGAATTGGCAATCAGGCGAAGAAGTGGACGATCCATAAGACCTCCTTGCTAGAGAAAGGCATACACTTTGTATGTTCAATTGAGCATACGGACATAGTGCCCATTTTTGAAATCACTGAAAAAAGCTTTCACTAAAGGGTGATCGATGGGTTTGTGTGTTTTATCCGTCAGCAGATTTCTTTCTGCAACATAGGTCATATGTTGAGCATTGTGCACCAAAACGTGATACCAGGGTTTGTCTTTGGGAGGTTGGCTTCGAGCCATTTGTTCATACCAGGCTTCCGTGCCTTGAAAAGTGGCATCAACATCCACAATAACTCCACGATAATCAAACAGCAAATGTTTAACCAACTGACCAATAGCAAATTCACACTTAATCTCGTTCATGGCTCTAAATGAATAGGATAGGCTAATTAACCTGAACGCGCATGACTGGAATTTGCCCCAGCTTACGGTAGAAATCCAAATACTGTTCTGGT
>CAZASS010000087.1:3638-8622 GCA_964487835.1 uncultured Acidobacteriota bacterium
CCTATGAGAAAACTCCATTTTGCCTTGAAACCACCCAATCAGTTTTTAACACCTCGTCTGGATCTCCATACTTAGCCGCCAATGCCCTGACTTCTGGATCATCTATGACCGTAAAATGACCACGATCCACCAGTTTGACACTTTGTCCATCACGGGTATGAACAATGTAGGTTGTAAACATTAAATGCAAATGGAAATGATTGACAGGCATATCCATGAGCATCCCCCACCAAGACGCACCTAGTGTCCCGTAACCAGCATGCAAGGCACCTTCTCTGTCCCGTGGAAACCCCCACGAAATATTTGCAGGGTCCCGCTGAGGATCGCCTTTCATCTCCTCAACTTCCATATGACCGATAATTTTAGGATTAGTGCCGAATGCAAACTCCATCATCCAACCCGTTCCTGGACGAGGATAGCCTGGGTATTGAATATCCCGGGTTAAATTCAGAGCCTCTCGCCACATATCCCCATAATAATCGCCTCCATCAATTCTGGTTAATTCTCCGCGATCATGCCATAGGGTCATCATCGGAACTAAGCCCAACTGAGCAATCTCACCCGTTAAATAACCTTTAAAGTCAGTCTGCTCAATAGCACCATAACGAGGAGCTCCTCCAATATGACCAGCAAAATCTGCGTATTCGGAACGACCTGGGCGTAACGATCCAAACGTGCTCTCATAGCCTGGAACCTTAATAGTAGGATGGGTGCCCTCAATAATCTCCCACCACTCGGGATGCCACGTGAACGAGGCTTCTGACCCCTGCAAATCGGTAATTTCCACCCACTCAGCATTGCGAATAATGGCCCAAGCTTTGGCATCAATCAAATCCATTATCTCACCTGGATAGACAGTTCCCGCACTGGCTAGCAATTCGGGTGTGGTCCAAGCATGTACGCCTGAGAGACCCCCAACGGGATTGCCGCCGCCTACAATCACATCGTAATACTTAGCTGACTCTTCGGTTAATCCGATGCCGGGCTCACCTAATAAGGGGCCGCCAGCACTTCCAAATCCATAGCTTTTATTCGGCTTTTTATTGAAATCCTGGCTCAAACGATCCTCTATCATATCTATAACCTGTTTGGCCCATTCCTCATTTCCTACTTGCTTGCCACCCAATCCATCAAATCCAAGCATGGCAAATGGACGATCTCGAATAACGATATCAATTTCACAGTTTAGCTCTCTTAAGGCTCGAATAAATGCTTCCGTAACCCAAGGATGATGACTGCTCGACGTTTTAAAAAGCACCCGCTCTCCTCCTTTGATTGACCATCCCAATCTCTGCCCAATAAAATCGCGTTGAAGAATGATCTTAGCGAACGGAACTAACTGATCCACGGAGGTAATTCTTGGCACCAGCGGTGCTCGCGGCTGCACCACTTTATCTTGGCTCCATAAAGTCGACATAAATCCCGCCAAGACAACCATCAACCCGATTACAGCTGTTTTTTTCATTTTAGAATCCTCCCCACCACCTTGTTACGAGACGCAATCATGAGAATATCAACTCGATATCCTCCATATCACTTGGATCGAACTGCCCTCAATACTAAGCTCTACAAGACGCAAAAACAATATCACTTCACATTCCCCGTTAGCCTTGAGCCCCGGCAAGGGTAAATTGTGGAGAAACATAAAAATCCATCCCATTTTCCCTTGATCTTGACTTCCAATTTCAACAGGTCAGAATAGTACCTAATGAGAAAAACAATATTGGGTTTATTCGGGCTAGAATTGATTTGCTCAAAACGAACTGCAATAGCAATAGCAGTTTTGCTGAGTACGGCGCTCACAGCCTGTATCACGCAGGACACTCCATCCAATGTCGAAACCGACTCCCAAACAACGATTCTCATGGCACTGAAAAAAGCTCTAACCTTCCATGCTTCTTTCAACAATGGGCTGGATGCTGACTTTAGTTTGGGAGACAAAAAAATTTACATGGCTCCCTCCTATGACGAGTTAGAAAAGGCCAAAGCAGGTATCCATAACTCAGAAATCATCTTAACTGTCGGTAAAAACAATCACGGTTCAGCATTAAAATTCCAAAACAAAAACAAATCTGCACTTTTCTATCGAGCAGAAAATAATGTTCCCTTCTCCAACCAAAACTGGAGTGGAACTCTCTCGTTTTGGATGAAATTGATCCCAAGAAAAGACTTAGAGCACGACTACTGTGATCCCGTCCAAATTACGGATAAAGCCTACAACAACTCTGCTATCTGGATAGACCTTTCAGCAGACTGTAGTCCAGGGCAAATTCGTCTCGGAGCATTCGGGATATTAGATAGCTGGAACCCGGACAATACCCCTAATGATAAAAATCCCGATTTCCAAAAACGCTTGGTGGTGACGGAAAATCCTCCTCTAAAAAATGATGCCTGGTCACACATCCTCATTACTTACTTAAATTTGGGATCATCCGATGGCGGCACCACCAGCCTGTACCTTAACGGAATACTCCAGGGACAAACAGATCTAATCAAGGAACCGTTCAAGTGGGATCTTGCCAAAGGCACCCTTCGACTTGGCGTTAATTACGCAGGCTTCCTAGACGAGATCTCTGTCTTCAATCGTCCCTTAACCAACAAGGAAATTGGGGAACTCTATCAACTTAAACTAGGAGCATCCGTTCTGCACCCCTGAACCGCAGAAATGAGCATGGAGTAAACATAATGAAATCTCTGTCTTTACTGGAACATATAGAAGAAACGGAAATCATTGACATTGCCCGCCGACTCCAGCAGCATCACTCATTCTCTGGGGAAGAGAAAGCGGCCGCCACAGAATACGCTGAACAACTTGAAGGATTGGGTCTGGAAGTGGAACTTCAAGAAGCAGAACCTGGACGTCCCAATGTCATTGCCAAACTTGCTGGTTCCGGCGAAGGACCTTCACTCATGTTTAATGGGCATACAGACATCGATCCAATTGTCTCAAATACAGCAGGCGATCCTTTTGAATTCAAAATAGAAAATGGCGATATGTTAGGCCACGGACTAAGAAACATGAAAGCTGGGCTGGCCTCGATGGCTGCTGCTGCTGGAGCTATAGCTCGCTCTAAAATTAAACTAAAAGGCGATCTGATTGTTGCCGGAGTTGTTGGAGAACTGCAAGGAGGAATTGGCACCACTCACCTTCTACAACAAGGCATAGTTCCTGATTACGCTGTTGTTCCAGAACCCACTCTGTTGAATATTCGTACTATGCACGCTGGACAAGTACAATTTGTGATTACCGTCATTGGTCAATCAGCCTGGATTGGAAGTCTCCATCTCCATCCTCATCAAAGTACCGTTGAAAAAATTGTTAAAATTATAGGAGCCCTTCAACAACTTGAATTTTCAGCTACCCCCCACCCAGAAATTCCGGGGCTTCCAAGAAAATTGACGGGGAACATTCTGGGGGGATTTACCCGCGAACACATCCTTTGGAGACCTTCTTACGTCCCCGACTGTTGTTCTCTTATTTTTGAAGTTAGAACTGTGCCCGGGCAAACCATCGAAGAGATCACGTCAGATCTTTGGGCTGCCTTCGCCCCACTGCAAGCTGAAGACCCAGAATTACACATTGAGATTGAACCTCCTCCAGCAGCTTATAATCCCCCCTGGAAGGGAATGATCGCAATGCCTCCCCTATATTTGCCCAAAGATGATCCCCTAGTGGATATTATCCACCGCCACCATCTAACCATTTTAGGCAAAGAACCGGATTCTATTGGATTTTTTAATCCTGGATCCTACGCCTGTGCTGACTCTGGACATTTGCAACACGCAGGAGCTCACGTTCTTAATTATGGACCTAGCGGACACGGGGACATTCGACACTATGGAACATTTGGAGTCCGAGTCGATTATCTGGTAGATTGCGCACGAGTATTAGCTCTAACAGCTGAAGAAATTCTGACTTCCTCCTTTGATCAACTTCCCAGAAATACCTTGCACAGTAAGAACAGTAGCAATTAAAAATCTAATCAGGATGAAAATCAGTTAATCAGTTTGCAACTTAAATTTCTACGTTTAACACTCTATCGCCTAAACAATAATCGTCACATAGTTAAGATCCTGTAATCACCCCTTGACCCTCTTGACTTACCGAAGCTAGAATCACCGAAAGGGCAATTCACAAATACAAGAAAATAATCTGTGAAACGTAACGTTTGTCTCCAATTAGGCATGACTACAGCGCTCACCGGTACGTCTGCAATCAAAAAACATCACTATTTTTCTCTGACCAAGCGAGGGTAATCTCATATGTCTTTCACACTTAAAGTTAATGGGCAGTCTCACACCATAAATGTTGAGCCCGAAACTCCACTACTGTGGGTCGTGCGCGACAGCCTTGGTTTAACCGGCACTAAGTATAGTTGTGGCATTGCTGAGTGCGGGGCATGCACCTTACATGTAAATGGCCGTCCGGTCCGATCTTGTGTAACCCCAGCTAGTACCGTGATTGGCAAGGAAATTACCACCATTGAAGGATTACCTCCAGATACAACACATCCGGTTCAACAAGCTTGGATTGCGGAAGATGCCCCCCAATGCGGATATTGTCAATCAGGACAAATCATGGCGGCTGTTGCTTTGCTCGCAAAACACCCCAACCCAAGCGATGCTGACATCGACCGGGAAATGACCAATATTTGTCGTTGTGGTACTTACACACGAATGCGCCAAGCTATTCACCGTGCAGCACGGATGTTAACACGCCGTTCGGGCCAAAAATAAAGAGGATTGCACAATGTCGATTAAGTCAAAAATTACCCGCAGACATTTTATTGTTGCCAGCACTGCTGCCAGTGGCGGACTGGCAATCGGATTTTATCTCCCTGGAGCCGAAGCCTCCACTCTACCAAGCAACCAAGAAGGCTCGAAAATAAGCAATCAGCCTTGGATGTCCCCAACAGAAAAAGGGGGAGCAGAAGTAAACGCTTGGCTTGTTATTTCCCCAGATGACACAGTAACCATTCGCGTG
>CAZASS010000088.1:0-8530 GCA_964487835.1 uncultured Acidobacteriota bacterium
GTTCTTCACGATGGCAGTTACCACGATGTGGATTCTTCTGAAATGGCTTTTAAGATTGCCGGGTCTTTAGCTTTTAGAAAAGCAATGGAAAAATGCAAGCCTGTACTCTTAGAACCCGTCATGGCAGTTGATATTTATGTTCCAGAAGATAGTGCGGGTGATATTATGGGTGACTTAAACGGTCGTCGGGGTCGTATCTTGGGAATGGATGTAAAAGGGAGTATGCAAGTAGTTCGTGCTCAGGTGCCCCTGTCTGAAATGCTCAACTATGCTCCTACCTTAACTTCCATGACAGGTGGGCGTGGGAGTTATCATATGGAGTCATCTCACTATGACATCGTCCCCCAGCAGTTGACTGAGCGAATTATTGCTGAGGCACGCCAGGAAAAGGAAGACTAGAGTACGTATGCCTCAGTGTGAAATTTGGGTGTCAGTTTTTTGCAACTGTGGTAGCAAGCATGTGCCAAATTGGGGTGCTGCTCTCTGTCGAAAGCGGAGGCGCTCAATATCATGTTTCCAAAGATTGCTGAGCTAGGTCCAATCACTCTTCATTCCTATGGTCTCTTGTTGGCAATTGCCTTTCTATTGTCCATCAATCTAATGGCTCGTTTGGCCGAACAACGAAATATTTCGAGAAACCGCAGTTGGGATTTAGGTTTCGTAATCATTGTTTCTGCTGTGCTAGGGGCCAAAATATTGATGGTAATAAGTGATTTGGAGGGGTTTATAAACAATCCTTCTCGTTTTACTTCTATAGAATTTTGGCAAGCAGGAGGTGTTTATTACGGTGGGCTGATTGGAGCGGTAGGAGGGGCTTTATTTTATACTTGGAAGTCTCATGATCTGGAGTTTTGGACGATGGCAGATGTGGCTGCCCCAGCTGTTGCTTTAGGACAGGCCATTGGGCGTTTCGGGTGGGTTGCCGCGGGTGGCGCCGACGGCAAGCCTACGGATCTGCCTTGGGCGATTACCTTTACTAGCGAGTACGCTCACAGATTTGTTGGGGTGCCAATTGGCATTCCCCTACATCCATCACAAATTTATGAATCAGTGGTTACATTTGGTCTTTTTATATTCCTCCTTTGGATTTATCAGAAGAGACGATTCTCTGGACAGATTTTTTGTATTTACCTGTTTTTTTATGGAGTAACTCGATTTGGGTTGGAATTCTTTCGTGGAGATTATAATCGTGGCTTTGTAATGGACGGTTTGTTATCCACTTCACAGTTTATAAGTCTTCTGATTGTGCCATCTGCCATAGCTATTTATTTTTTTCTTAGCAAAGGTGTACCTCAGGTAACTCGTGGCTGAAAGAATAGTGTTGAAAGTAAGTGAAGAAGAAGTGGGTCAAAGGTTGGATGTTTTTTTGTCGTCTAAGGTTGAACAGACTAGTCGTAGCAATTTTCGCCGCTGGATTGACTCAGGTTCTGTAACTGTTCAGGGCCAGGTGGCCAAGGCAAGTCACCGAGTTAAAAGAGGGGAAGAAATTTGTGTTGTTCCCGTTCCTTTTGAACCTCTGAATCTGCTTCCCGAACCAATTCCCTTGAAAATCATTCACGAGGACGATGATTTGGTAGTGGTAGATAAGTCAGCTGGATTGGTAGTGCATCCCGGTGCGGGAAATTGGCAGGGAACACTGGCAAATGCTCTGCTATACCATTTTGAAAAGGTTAGTCATTCTGGTGGTATTCGTCCAGGAATTGTACATCGTCTAGATAAGGAAACATCGGGTTTGTTGGTGATTGCTAAAAATGAGATGGCACATGATTTTTTGGCAACCCAGTTTAAGCAGAGAGAAGTGAAAAAAATATACGTAGCTCTGGTTTATGGAAAGTTGGAGAAAAAGCAGGGAGTGGTAGATATTCCACTGGGTCGTGATTACCGTTCTCGCACAAAAATTTCAACAAATAGTAGACGGGCTCGGCAGGCCGAAACACGGTATAAAGTTATTCAAGTATATTCAAATTTTACTTATGTAGAAGCTATTCCGCGCACAGGGCGCACCCACCAAATTCGAGTTCACTTTCAGTATTTGGGACATCCTGTGGTGGGGGATGACAAGTATGGGAAAAAAGCTCTTGGGAATTTAAAAAACTTAGATTTATGCTCGACTATTCGTGATTTGGGACGCCATTTTCTTCATGCCTATCAGCTTTCCTTTATTCATCCCAGTACGAAGAAAAAAGTTTTTTTTGAGGCACCCCTCCCGAAGGAGCTTATGGCCTTTCTTTCAACTTTGGAATAATATTTTGTAGTGAAGAGTCGAACCAGTTTGTTCATATTAATCTATTGTTTAAGTATCTTCCCTTTGTGTGCCCAAAAGAGTAGTGAGCAAAAAAGATCGGATGTTCCGTTTCGAGTGGAGGTAGAAGCAGTCAATGTGCTGGTAGCGGTACACGATAAGAAGACCGGGAAATTTGCGACTGATCTAACGGCAGAAGATTTTGAAGTATATGAGGATGGGGTTATTCAAGAGATAACCAATTTTTCCCAAGAAACCGAACTTCCCTTAACAATTGCTTTGTGTGTCGATACTAGTTCCAGTGTGCAACTTAAACTAGCTTTTGAAAAAGAGGCAGCTATTGATTTTCTGTTTTCTGTTGTAAGACCTATTGATCAGGCTTTGCTACTTGAATTCGATACCGGAGTGACGCTGCTTCATGATTTTACTTCGAATCCAAACGATCTAGTTCGAGGGATAGAATCCTTGAAAGCTGGTGGAGGCACTTCTTTGTATGATGCAGTTTACTTAGTTTCTGAACAGAAAATGATGTATGAGACAGGGCGTAAGACGGTGGTTGTTCTTTCAGATGGAGCTGATCTTACCAGTCGTCATACTTTTGAAGAAGCTTTGAGAATGGCCTATTTGTCAGAGGTAGCAGTTTATGCAATTAGCACTACACGCTTTGGTGCTGATATTGATCGTGAAGGGGATAATGCTCTCAAGCAATTGACTGAAACCACTGGAGGTAAAGCTTTTTTCCCATTTTCTAATGCACAACTTAGTAAAGCTTTTAGGAATATTGATCAGGAGCTACGCAGCCAATACAACTTGGCATATGTTCCCAAAAATGGAAGGCGGGACGGTATATTACGCGAGATTAAAGTAAAGGTGGCTCGGAAAAATTCTCGAATTCGACATCGTAAAGGTTACTTTGCACCTCTTGCAGAGAAAAATTAATGAGTGTTTAAAAATAAGAATTATAAAGACTATTTAGGCAGAATTTAAGCATAAGTCATAATGATTTTTTTATACTCATTTGCCTCTTTTAATTTTCCTCGCTTGGTATAGCCTGACACTAGTATGTTAGCCCTTTTAATTACTTCACGAGTTGTCCAAACTTCTTGTTGAGGAGTAAGTTTTCCAGAGGAAAGCAAAGAAACTAGTCCCTTTATTCTATAACGATCCATCCCCCATATGCTTCGCGATAACTGGTCAGAATGGCCACCTGTTTTAACAATTAGCGGTTCTGAGGTGAATAAAACGGGATAATTGCGGCAAATGCGTAGCCATAGCTCATAATCCTCACATACTGGAAGAGTTTCGTCGAAAAGTCCCTCCCGTTCAAAAATTTGATAATTCACCATCACAGAGCTAGGACTGATGATACATAGGGGAAGACAGCGATGGTAAATCCATCCGCCATATTTTTGGTGGATTTTCTTAGGGTTGACTCGTTTGCCACGGCGAATCCAGATTTCATCGGTATAGCTTAATAAATAGGTAGGATTTGTGTTTAGGCCTTCTGTCTGTTTCTGTAATTTTTGGGGTAACCAATAATCGTCACTGTCAAGAAAACATATCCAAGGGAAATGTGCTAGTTGGATCCCGGTGTTTCGGGCTGAGCTAGCACCTCGATGTTGTTGGTAGGCGTAGTGAATACGCTGATCTTGAAACTTTTGTACGATTTCCCAACTTGTATCATTTGACCCGTCATCTACTATTATTAGCTCCCAATCCTTAAATGTTTGGTTGAGTACGGATTGAATAGCTCTTTCCAGAGAGGATTTTCTATTGAATGTTGGAATGACAACACTAATCAAGGGAGTCTCTCTGGAGAGTTGATCGAGTACTTTTTGAAAGGAACGACACTAACTAGCTGTTTTTTTTATTTAACAAGTCACGATTATTGTTCATTATTCCTATTTAGATCAGTGTTGCGCAAGAAAGTTGGCACCTCTGGAATAGATGATCCATTCTCGTCCTGTGTTTCGTGAGATTCGAAGATTGATTTGGGAGCTTGAGCATTATTTTCTTCTTCCTCGTCTGGAGTTGATTCTAGTTGGGGACGGACGACTTCTTCCTCCGTTTTTTCTCTTCCGACAAGTACTTCTACTTCTTCTTTTTCTTCAAATCCTGTGGCAATTACCGTTATTTTTAATTTTTCATTAATTGCTTCATCAAAAACTGAACCAAAAATAATATTAGCCTCAGGGTGAGCAGCCTCTTGGACGATTCGGCTAGCAGTGCTGACTTCATGCAATGTCATATCCCGATTACCGGTTATATTGATCAAGATACCTCGGGCTCCCTGGATAGTAGTGTCTTCCAGAAGAGGACTATTGATGGCTTTACGGTCCGCAGTTTCAGCTCTTCCATCACCTTCTGCTATTCCGGTACCCATTAAAGCCATGCCCATTCCGGTCATAATTGTTTTCACATCCGCAAAGTCTAGATTAATGACTCCAGGTACTGTAATAAGATCACTAATCCCTTGTACTGCTTGGCGCAGAATATCATCTGCGATTGGCAATGCATCTGAGAGGGTTGTTTTTTCTGATACAGTATTTACGAGTCCTTCATTAGGTATGGTGATTACTGTGTCAGCTCCTTCTCTAAGTTCCATTAAGGCTTGGTCGGCCTGCTGCATTCTTTTTTTACCTTCAAATGAGAAGGGTTTAGTGACTACTGCGATTGTTAAAGCACCCAATTCAGCTGATAGGCTAGAGAGAATTGGTGCTCCGCCTCCGCCTGTCCCGCCTCCAAGTCCCGCGGTGATAAACACCATGTCGGCATCATCCAACAGTTCAATGATTTTTTCGGTGTCTTCTAAGGCGGCCTGACGGCCAACATCGGGATTGGCGCCTGCCCCTAATCCCTTGGTAAGTTTAGCTCCTAATTGAAGCTTGATAGGAGCATAAGATTGTCTCAGGGCTTGAACATCGGTGTTGGCTGCTAAAAAATCAACACCTTCAATTCCTGACTCAATCATTCGGTTAACGGCATTACAGCCCGCACCCCCAATCCCAACTACCTTGATTGATGCTCCTAGTAGTTTTTCTTCAAATGCCAGCTTAATATAGTTATCGTCTGCTTCCTGAAAACGAAAAGCACTCATTGAATCCTCCTTAGGAAATTCTTCCCTCGGCTTTAACTGATTTTTTCCATAAGCCAATTTCTTACTTTTTCTGTTGGTCCAATGGGATGCACTCCTGATGCTATGTCTGGGACTACTGGAACAGGTTGGTTTTGAGTGTCCTGTACGTACTTTAGTAGGCCAAGTGCAGTTGAGAGGGCAGGATCAAAGGTTGGATGGTTGTGATCAACAACGTTGACTGGATATCCAATGCGGACGGGTATTTGTAGGATTTCTTCAGCACGTGCTGAGATTCCATCCATCAGAGATCCTCCACCGGTTAGAACTATTCCACTGATCAGATCAGTTCGTATGCCAATTCCGTTGATAATTTTTGCTACTGCCTTTAGGATTTCATCACATCGGGCTTGAATAATATGGCAAAGAGTTCGACGTAAGATGGTATGTCTGAGGCCAGTTCCCACTTCACTTATTTCGATTAATTCCTCTGCGGATACACTTTCGGGGAATACGCTGCCTAATTCTCGTTTTAATTGTTCCGCCTCATCGAGAGGAGCTTTCAACCCAATGGCTATATCCTTAGTTATCAAGTTGCCTCCTGCTGGTAATACACTGGAGTGCCAAATCGATCCCTGATTGTAGAAGGCTATATCTGTGGTTCCTCCACCGATATCTATTACTATGGTGCCTAACTCCTTTTCATCCGAACTTAAAACTGCTTCGGCTGAAGCTAGTTGTTGCATAACTACGCCATCTACCATCATTCCAGCTTTGTTGATAGCACTCACAACGTTTTGAACAGATGCCGAAGCGTTAAGCACCAAATGCATATTAACGCTGAGCTGGCGGCCGTTCATGCCCAGTGGATTAACAATGCCATCCTGCTCATCGACCTCAAAGTCTTGTTTTAGTCCATGAATTATTGTTCGATCTTCGGGAATATCGATTGATTTGGCTGAGTGAATAGCTCTCCCGATATCTTCGTTTGATATTTCACCATTCTTTCCTCGAATATTTGCTTCTCCTGAACAGTTTATTCCTTCAATATGAGCTCCACCTACGCTGACATAAGCAGATTCTACAATTGATTGGGATGTTTTCTCCGCTTCTTCGACAGAATCGCGTACTTGCTGAATAGTTTCAGAGAGATTGATGACTACCCCTTTTTTAAGGCCTTTTGAAATAGCCCACCCAGTTCCCAAAATCTTAATTCCGCCGTTTCCAATTCGAGCGACAGTAGAACAAATTTTGGTAGTGCCTATGTCAATTCCGGTAATAACTTGTTTTTTTGGCATGATGATAGTTTCTAAGACTGTGTATCTCTTGGGTGTGCAATGACTCCCTTTCCTTGTTCCTGGGGTGTGTGAAAGATAATTTTATTATCGTAAGTGACATCTACCGATTCAATCAGTCCATACTGTACTTTCAAACGATCATAAAGGTCCTTTTGTGACAGAAAAGTTTTATATCGGGTGAGAAAGTTATTATTGCCTAGGTAGATATAAATTGGGTCACCGTCTGGTATCACAGCCACTCTCTCAGGATTTTCTACATCGATTTCTGAAATTGATTGATTATAGTTCTCGCTAGAGTCTCTCAAGTCTGCTAACACTCGCAGATACATTTGCATACGTTGGAGATTATCTTCTTGAGATTTTTCTCGAGCTACATTTCTAAGACCTTTTACAATGGGATGATTAATGGAGTGGTAGTGAGGTCCGTACGGGGCAAGCACCACTCCCTCAGCGTCCACAACATACAGTTCATTGTCGATAGCTGCTACAGCTACTGGTTGGCGTTCAGTGATAGAAATAATGATTCTATTTGGTAGTTTTCGACGTATTTTAGCTTCTTGTACCCAAGAGGACGTTTCCACTAGGCTTCGAAGTTGATTAAGATCAACGTGCAAAATATTTTCAGGAAGAGAGCCTAGGATCAGTGAATCGAGTTTTTCTTGTTTCAAATAGATCAGTCCCTGGTATTCGATTTTTTCTACTCCAAAATATAGAGATGCTTTTGGCTGATTATAAGCGTAATGAATGCCATAGAAAGTGGGTAGGATGATGAGTCCGGCTATCACTAATTGCACAAAAAAGTTAATTGTCAATCCCAGATTGGATTGAGTTTGGTTAATTTTATTTCTCAAGAAACTCTTCTCCAATTTTCCAGACGTCTCCTGCTCCTAGGGTTAGCAAAAGGTCTCCCGATTGCATTGTTTCCCGAAGATTGTCAAGGATCTTTTGTCGATCCTTCAAATAGATGACCTCGCGGTATTTCCCAATTTGTTGAGCCAGAGCTTCCGAATTTACCCCAGGAATTGGAGCCTCTCCTGCCGAGTAGATATCCATCAGATACAGTTTGTCTGCATTGTCAAAACAATTATCTAGTCTTTCCATTAAATACTGGGTTCTGGAGTAACGGTGGGGTTGAAAAATAACCACAAGGCGGCGATCCGCTTTGCTACAAGCCTCTAGTGTTGCTTGTACCTCAGTCGGATGATGTCCGTAGTCGTCTATCACCCAAACTCCCCCTTTTTCACCTTTCCATTGCAATCGCCTTTCAGCATTCCGAAAAGTCTTTAGCGACTGCTGAACGATGCTGAAGGGAATCTTTAACATCCGACTCACAGCTATTGAAGCTAGAGCATTCAACACATTGTGTTGTCCCGGAATGGGCATCTCCACACGCCCCAAAAGCTGGTCCCTTTCCCAGCAATCAAAGCTTGATCTAACCCAGTTCAGATCAGCCTTTCGTGCTCTATAATCCACTCCTGGGCTCAGGCCGTAGGTTATCACTGGGCGGTGAACTTTTTTAAGGAGGGTTGATAGGCGGTAATTATCGGTGCAGGCAATTATTTGTCCATGATTGGGGACACTATTCATATGCTGCAAAAAGGCTTGTTCCAGATCATCTAGGTCGTGATACTCGTCCATGTGGTCCAGATCAATGTTGGTAATTACTGCACAGTCAGGAGAAATTTCGAGGAAACTGCGGTCGCTTTCATCAGCTTCTGCCACTATCCATTCTCCTTGTCCTAAGTATGCATTACTTCCTATAGATTGTAGATATGCTCCTACGACTATCGTAGGATCTAAGCCAGCGTTTTGGAGAACAGAGGATATCAGTGCAGTGGTGGAAGTTTTTCCGTGTGTGCCACAAATGCTAATGCTTTTGCGAACGCTCATTAGTCTAGCTAGCATTTGTCCTCGATG
>CAZASS010000089.1:0-8480 GCA_964487835.1 uncultured Acidobacteriota bacterium
AGAACCGTGTAGGAAATATCATTTTCTAAAACATCATCGATGAGTTCAAAGAAGGTAAAAAGGTAAACTAGGGACACACAAATTGTTAATGTGAGTCCAAAGTAGAGCAAAAAAACTCGATTGACATAGCGGTCGATAATTTGTAGAAACTGCAATCGAATTCTACTCATAGAAAAATAATTGTCGTGCAAGCTATGCAGCGTACTATTCAAAAAATTAGTAAGTTTGTTGTGGCGAAGGTGTTTTATTGTTTTGGATACTTGAGGCAAATTCAAACAACTTCTTAGTGTGCGGAGAAGGGGAAAGCCAGAGTGGTAATAACGAAAACTTAAGGCAGCAACTAGAAGTAGCAGTAGATTAGAACTCCAAACGCCCCATCCGATCGAAAAATCCCCATTTTCAGCTAGCTCAGTGCCTGTAGCAAATAGCAGATAGTAGACTAAAGCGATCCCTATACCTAATAGAAATCCTTTGCCTTTGCTACCTCGGGGCGTCCGTCCCGTCATGGTAACCCCTAGGATTGCAAATAATAAGACTGAAAGAGGTAGTGCTATTCGTCGATTTAATTCGACTAGACTATGATTTGACACATTTGTTTTGGGTGTTTTTAGATCGTTAATAAGTTCAGAGGTGCTCTTTTCTTTTGATCTTTTAGGTCTAATAGCAGGTGGTCCAAATTGAGTAGAAGAAACTGGTATGTCTAATGTGTGGAAGGTGGCTAAACTATCTTTTTCAGGAGATTGTGGAGTGACTGTGTAAACTAGACCATCCTCAAAATGTAGTTGGATTTTTCTATTGTCTTCGCCAAAAACAGGATAGGCTTTTTGGGAAAGTATAATCTTTTTTTCCGAAATTCCTTTACTGTCAGCCAGGAGGACTCCCTGCCAAGTGGAGCTGCGTAGCTCGATGTCGTTAACATATAGGATTACTCCTGGGAAGTCTTCGTTAAAAACGCGAGGAGCGATTTCAGATTGAGCAGGACGAAGGCCAACTTGATGGCGAATTTGGTATAGAGACCAATTGCCTAAAGGAAGTAGAAATAGGGTCAGAATAAAGGTGATAGTTGATACCAGTACTCCAGCTTTAAGAACTGGAGTTAACATTTGATAGGTGCTAATTCCATTGGCTCGCATAGCAACTATTTCACTGTCTGAGTTAAGTCGACTAAAGGCGATTAGTGTTCCTATAAGAAAAGAAAAAGGAACTGTAAATATTAAAATACTAGGTAAAAGAGATAGTATTATTTGAAGAATAGTTATTGTGTCAGAGCTTTTTCGTATTAGAATTTCAGCCAGTCGGCCAAATTCTCGAGTAAATACCACAAACGTCAGTACTAATAGAGTGATTAGGGAAGGAGTGATAAGTTCGGTATAAATAACCTGTGAAATTTTTTTCATGTTTAGGAACTTTCATCTTAACATGAGAAAACATACTAATTTTCTAAGTTGATTTATATGAATTTTAATTTCTTTGCCTGTATTGTGAGCAGACCAGTAATGGATGATCTAGAATAAAGCTATGCAATTTGTTGATTTAGGCTTAATGGAATTGCCGGAAGCACTGCTATATCAGGAAAAAGCAGTTATGAACATTGCGAATAGAGAAGGACCAGAAACTGTTTACTTCTTAGAACATCCGCACGTATTTACTACTGGGCGATTGGTAAAAAAGAATTTTCCGGTTAAGGATAGTTGGAATGGAGATTCAGTTAGGACAATTTCAGTTAATCGTGGGGGGGACATTACCTACCATGGTCCAGGACAACTTATGGGATACGTTCATCTCGATTTAAGACGACGTAGAAAAGATGTGCGCTCATTTTTAAGAGATCTCGAACTCAGCCTAATTCTCGCAGTTAAAAAAGTAGGGGTTAATGCGTATCGTAAGCCTGGATTAACAGGTGTATGGAGTGATGAAGGGAAACTGGCTTCAATTGGTGTTGGAGTAAGACGCTGGATCACAATGCATGGTTTTGCTCTGAATATTCAAACAGATTTGCGATATTTCAAATTGATTGATCCTTGTGGTTTCCCAAATTGCCCAATGACTTCTCTGAATCAAATATTAAAGCGTAGTGTTAGCATTGGTGAAGTGAAAAAACTTTTTAGGGATTCTTATCGAGAGGTATTTGCTGACTAGTTATTTTTCAGATACAGCAGTCTGTTGAATTTTTGAATCTGAATTAGTTTTGGGTGATAGGGAAAGCAACTTATCGAGATCGTAAATCATTCCTTCCCGACTGTAAGAGGAAAATTCTAATATGCCTGTATCCATGCGTATAGCATCTTCTGGACAAGCCTCTACGCAAAATCCACAGAAAACACATAGGCCAAGATCAATGTCAAAGCGAATTGGATATTTTTCAATTTCAGGATTGGGATGTTCTCCTGCAACAATATAAATACATCTTGCAGGGCAAACACTTTCACACATCATGCAGGCCACACAACGAGGTGAGTCGTCTTTGCGTCGAGTGAGACGATGAAGAGTGCGTAATCTAGAGGATAAAGGTCGACGTTCTTCTGGGTACTGAAATGTTTCTCCGCCACGCCAGTGCTTTCCTAGACCTATTTGGTGAAGAATGTGAATTAGTAAATTTCGAAAGAAATGTTTTGCAGTGAGGTAAAGACCTTTTGCGATGATGGGAAGATAGCTGCGCTCCCACAAACTAATTTTTCTTTCGATTTTTTTAATGCCCATTGTTTATGTAATTCTAACTTATTTTTTTAAATGCTATTTTTTATCAAGATAATTAGGCCAGTGATAACAATATTCATAATTGAAAGAGGAAGCATAATTGTCCACCCTAGTTTCATAAGTTGATCCCATCGGAAACGAGGTAAAGTCCAGCGAACTAGCATCATCAAGAAACAAAAAAAGAAGACTTTGAACAAAAAGGAACTGATTTGCAAAATCATGACAATTAATTGGGGTAGAAAGATGATTGTCCCTTCTGGAAAACTAAAACCGTTTGAAGTGAGATAGGGAACCTGCCAACCTCCAAAAAACAATGTTGTGATAAGGGAAGATGCTAGGACTGTTGCTACAAAATCAGTAGTATAAAACATTCCAAATTTCATGCCACTATATTCGACAAAATAGCCAATAATTTCAGATTCACCCTCTGGTATATCGAAAGGAACTCGTTTTGTTTCTGCCATAGCTGCCGTGGCAAAAAGAATAAATCCGAGTGGTTGTATTACAACTCCCCACATAGGCAGCCATCCCCAGAGTAACTGTCCCTGTGCCAGGTTAATTTCTTGTAGATTTAAAGTTTCATAAACCATGAGAAGCCCAATAAGGGTAGCTCCCATAGTAATTTCATATGAAATCATTTGACTGGAGGCACGTAATCCTCCCAAAAGAGCGTAGTTGTTATCTGAGGACCAACCAGCTAGCACAAAACCGTAGACTCCCATACTCATAATGGCAAAAACATAAAGTAAACCAACATTTAAATCTAAAATTTGCAAGGAAATGATGTGATTTCCAAACTGATAAGTTCCTCCAAAGGGAATGGCAGCAAAGCTAATTAAAGCAAAAAATAGGGCGCTCATGGGGGCTAAAGTGTGTAGAAAGCGGTTTCCAGAAGGGGGTATAAAGTCTTCTTTGGTTAGTAATTTGATGGCATCAGCAATGGGATGGAATAGTCCCAAAAAGCGAAATCCAAAAATACTAGCTCGGTTAGCTCCAATTCGATCCTGCATCAGAGCACTCTGCTTACGTTCCATCCAACTTAAGATGAACATATAACCCATCACTATCGTAAAAATAAAAAATGCTTTGGTGAAATGGATAAAATATTCCATTAGCTGTTTGATGTGTTATTAAACCAGTTTTTAGTGTAGTGTTTCCCCAAATTCATCAAGTTGTTCATAGGGTTTTCCGTACCATTCAATAAAGAGTTCCTCAGGGGTTTCATAGTCTAGAGGGTATTCTAAATCTTTGGCAAGTTGCAGTAAGATTTTATGGTCGGATCTGGAATCAGCAATAGGTAAAAAGGCCTGTTGAAATCTTTGCAGACGTCCTTCAAAGTTAGTAAAGGTTCCATCTTTTTCTGCGAAGGTGGCTGATGGTAGTACCAAGTGTGAGAGTTGTGCAGTGCTGTTCCAATGAGTTCCCTGAAAAATAACACATTCTGTTTGTTGCAGTAGTTGCTGTGCCTGGTCATTATCTAAGTCATGGTTCATTATATAGAGGACCTTAATTTTTCCTTTGGACGCTCTGTTTAAAATATCTTTTACATTTGATGTAAGTCCTAATTCTTTGGCGCCACGGCTATTTGGGTTTTTGTCAGCACGGATTAAAAAATCATCCTGAAATCCTTCTTGCTCCCAAGGGTTTTCATAACCAATTTGAGTAAGTTTCATAAACTCTCCAAATAATTTTTGAGTTAGATACAGTTCCTCATTAGAGAGTTGAGGAGAAGTAATCACAGCAATAGATGTAGGTCCAAAAGAACTTAACGTTGTGTTGAGAATAGTCGAAGTTTCTTTAATGATGGTTTCCCAGTCAGTGTTTTGAGTTTTTTCTCCATGTCGTAGACAAGGTGATTGAATTCGTCCTTCATCAATTTTTTTATAAGAAAAACGTCCTTCATCACACATCCACCATTGGTTAACAAATGGATTAAATCTAGGTTTTAAGCGTTGTACTCGATTTCCTGAGGCTTTGTAGCGCCTATCGGAGTTATAGTGAATATTTATATTACAGCCCCTAGAACACCCAGTACAGATGGATTGTTGGGTTGAGAGATACCAAACACGGCATTGAAAGCGAAATTCTCGTTCTGTAAGAGCACCGACTGGACAAATGTCTATGACATTTCCCGAATACGGATTCTCAAGAGTCTTACCTGGGTAGAGATCGATTGTAGAATTATTGCCTCGATTAAAAACACCTAATTCATTAGTTTTGGAAATGCTTTCACAAAAACGTGTGCAGCGTGTGCACAAAATACATCTTTCTTGATCTAGAATTACGTGGGGGCCAATGGGAAGAGCTTTTTTTCTTTTAATTTTATTCTCTACAAAGCGGCTGTCGTATTGCCCAATCTCCATATAAAAATTTTGAAGATCACACTCTCCCGCTTGATCGCATACGGGACAATCTAGAGGATGGTTGGTTAAAAGGAATTCAAGCATTGATTTGCGTGCTTGTTTGACTTTTTCGGAGTCAGTAAGAACTTTCATTCCTTCCTGAACCTGAGTATGGCAGGATATAGCCAATTTTGGCATATCTTCAATTTCAACCAAACACATTCTGCAGCTGCCAACTACGGGTAGTCCAGGATGGTAGCAATAGCGAGGCACATATGTCCCTAATTTTTCAGTTGCTTGGATTACCGTTGTATCAGAATCTACGGTAATTTCCTGTCCGTTTACTGTTAGGGTTGGCATAATTTGTACTAAATTCGGCTTTCACAACTCTATTTTTGAAATAGATTCTGTTGCTTGATTGCTAAGTTCGTGTCTGAATCTTTCAAGTAGAAGTGTTTAGCTTTGATCGTCCCTCATGTTTTTAATAAATTACATTCCTTATGTAGAATATGATACTCGAATTCCGATTTATATTGTTGGATGTAGCTTCTGAAAGCCATAGCAGCACCATCTGATAATGCGCAGATACTAGTACCACTCATATTGTCAGCTAATTCTAATAAATTTTTTATATCCTCATTATTCCCATCGCCTTTTAAAATACGGGTCAAAATTCTATAAACCCAGTGGGTGCCTTCACGGCATGGTGTACATTGCCCACAAGATTCATGAGAGAAAAAATTCATGATGTTATGGGCTGCTTCGACCATGCAAATGTCTTCATCCATAACTATTACAGCACCAGATCCCAGCATTGAATCTAGTTCTTTTAAGCTTTCAAAATCCAAAGGCACATCCAAATTTTCTGACGTTAGAATTGCAGAAGAAGCTCCTCCTGGCATGATGGCTTTAATTTTTTTACCATCAATGATTCCTTCTCCATGTTCATATATAAGTTCGCGCAGAGGAGTTCCCATGGGTAATTCATAGACTCCAGGTTTTTGGACGCTTCCTGATAGTGCAAATAATCGAGTCCCTCCATTTTGCAGGCAGCCAATTTCGGCAAACCAAACGGGGCCATTTAAAATGATTTTGGGAAGATGAGAAAGGGTTTCGACATTGTTGATTACTGTAGGGCAGTCAAACAATCCCACCACTGCTGGAAACGGAGGTTTAAGTCGAGGCCAACCCTTCTTTCCCTCCAGTGATTCGAGGAGTCCGGTTTCCTCTCCGCAAATATAGGCCCCTGCGCCACGATGAATATGTATGTCTAAATGAAAATTTTCTCCCAAAACTTTTTTACCAAGCACACCTTTTAGATATGCATCATCTAAAGCTTTTTGAAGAGTTTCATATGCAAGAACATACTCGCCACGTATGTAGATATATGCCGTATGAATTCCCACAGCATATGCGCAAATAATAATTCCCTCGATTAGGCGGTGAGGGTCCCATTCAAGAATGTAACGATCTTTAAATGTTCCTGGTTCGGACTCATCCGCATTTACTGCGAGATATATTGGTTTGCCAGTATCTTGAGGTATGAAGGACCATTTTCTTCCAGTAGGAAATCCAGCGCCACCTAAACCTCTTAGATTAGATTGGATGACTTGATCTACAATTGTTTTTGGATCCATTTTTAGAGCTTGACGAGCTCCTTGATAGCCTCCTTGATCTTGGTACCAATCCAGATCCTTGGCATGGGAGTTCCCAAAATATTCCGAAAGTAATTTTACGATCGGCATAAAAATGCTCTTTCTTGTTTTCCAGATGTTAGGTTGTACTATCTGACTGGGATGTAGTTTCTAAAATTTGATCTACCTTGTCTGGAGTCAAGGGACCATAGCAATCTTTACCTAACTGCATCATAGGTGCCATTTCACAAGCTCCTAAGCATTCAGGCACTGCTTCCCAGCTGAAGCTGCCATTTTCAGTAATTTCTCCACTAGATATACCTAATTTGTTTCCCAAATATTCTTCTATTTGATCGGCCTTGCATATCCAACAGCTGATACTTTTACACAAGCGAATATGATGATGTCCCATAGGATGGTCTGAGAAAAGGGTGTAGAAGGTGGTGACTTCGTGCACCTCAACTATTGGAATTTCAAGAAGATCAGCCACATAACATTCCACCTCAGATGAGATATATCCGTTCTGTTGATGAGCTAAATGTAAGGTGGGTAGCATTGCAGCTCTTTTTTCTGGATAAAGTGACAGAATGTGGGTGAATTCTTTCTGGTTTTCTGGTGTGAATTTAAAGCTGGCGCTCATCTGTCGAGTTCTCCAGCAATCATATTAACAGAGCCAAAAGTTGGAACAACGTCGGATAATTGATCTCCTTCAAGAATGTGTTCAAGCGCTGCCATAATAGGAAAGCATGGTGGATGACAACGGACTCGCCAAGGACGGTCCGTTCCATCACTAATAATATAAAAACCTAATTCTCCATTGGCTCCTTCAACTGGAAAATAAACTTCCCCTTTAGTGGGTCTTACTCCATGTCCTAGCATAATTACTTTAAAGTGATTCATGAGAGCTTCTATGCTGGCATAAACCTTTTCTTTAGGTGGTAGCCAAGCTTCTTTTGTGGCTGCGTAGAGGCGATCATGATATCGTTTTTCAGAACCCTCCAATGTGGGTTCGATTGAAATATTGTTATTAAGAAGGCCAGATGTTTTTCCAACTTTACCTAAATCAGACATTAGATCAGGATCAATGACCTCACCTTCAGAATCTACATTTGTGGGGCCTTCAGGAATGGAAGTTAAAGCTTGTTTTATAATACGAATTGATTGTCGCATCTCTTCCATGCGTACGAGATAGCGATCGTAGTTATCTCCATTTTTTCCAACAGGCACATCAAAATCAAAGCATTCATATCCAAAGTAAGGAAAGGCCTTTCTAACATCATAATCTATACCAGTTGAACGCAAAAACGGTCCGGTTATGCCATAAGAACGGGCCTGTTCTTGTGAGATAATTCCGATTCCTCGCATACGATCATAAAAAATTCGATTTCCAGAGAGTAGGCTGTCTATTTCTTCAATTACTTCATCTGTTTTTTTTAGAGCAGTAAAGCATTGTTCGATGAATTCTTCAGGGAGATCCGCTTTAACTCCACCAATTCGAGCATAGGAAATTGTCAGTCGAGCTCCAGTTACACTTTCTACGAGTTCGTAAAGCCATTCTCGAGCCTTGATCATATAGAGGAAAGCGGAAAATGCTCCCAATTCCATGGCCGAGGCCCCTATGCATGTTAAATGGTCGGTGATTCTAGAAATTTCACTCATAATAATTCGAATGTAGTTGCATCGTGGTGGAGGTTCTAGTCCCATGAGTTGTTCTACAGCAGCTGAAAATCCGAAATTATTAATTAATGGAGAGACATAGTTGAGACGATCGGTGTATGGGAAGCATTGCGTATATGTACTATTTTCA
>CAZASS010000090.1:0-3325 GCA_964487835.1 uncultured Acidobacteriota bacterium
CAGCAACGGAAAGCAGGTGGTCGTAATGTGCTAGCCCGTATATCGGGGGGGGACCAAGCGCAAGGAACGGTTCTGGTAGGCGCTCATATTGACCATTTGGGGCGTGGCTTAGGAAGTACTTCTTTAGCTGGAAAATCTGAAAGGGGCATGATTCATTACGGAGCGGATGATAACGCTTCTGGAGTGGCTGGTGTCATTGAGATTGCTCAGTACCTTTCTAATCAAAAATCAAGGGGAAAAGTTTCCTGGAATCATCATTTGCTTGTCGCAGCTTGGTCAGGGGAGGAACTAGGTCTGCTTGGTTCTACTCATTTTGTAAATAAGTTGCCTCATAAAGGCGAGGATTCTCGAATAGGTGCTTATTTGAATATGGATATGATTGGCCGTTTTAGGGAGAAAGTTATTTTGCAAGGTGTGGGTTCTAGTTCTTTTTGGTTGTCTGAAATTGAGAAGCATAATGTTGTAATAGGCTTGCCTCTTATTATCCAACAAGATAGCTATCTTCCTACAGACGCCACAGCTTTTTATTTAGATAGAGTGCCTATTTTAAATGCTTTTACTGGTGTTCATGAGGACTACCACACTCCTCGCGACACCAGCGAAAAAATTAATTATCAAGGTGCTGAGCGGATTGTTCGTTTAATGGCTGCAATGACCAAATCGATTTTAAACCGCCCAGAATTTCCGGACTATGTTGAGATGAAGCGTCCCGGGAGAATGGGTTTAGAAGCCAATCTGCGGGCCTACTTAGGGACTATACCTGACTATTCTCGTACAGAGGTCGCCGGAGTGACTCTTTCAGGTATTATCAAGGGGGGACCAGCCGATCAGGCAGGTATTCAAAAGGGCGATCAGATTGTTGAATTAGCTGATACCAGAATTCAAAATATCTACGACTACACGTACGCTATTAATTCCTTAAAAATAGGAGTTGCGGTGAAAGTGGTTCTGATGAGAGATGGAAAACAGCTAACTCTGAAAATTACTCCAAGATCCCGTGAATAATGAATGTTTTAGACTGTAATGTGTTCAAATATTTTGTTGATATTGAGTTTGAACAACATCGGCTAGCATGGCAATAAAACGAGGATCATCGTTTGGCATGGATGTGCGAGATAGTGCGATTCCCAACTTGCGAGCCTGGGAGGCGGCTACTATGTCTAGGTCGTAGAGGACTTCTAAATGGTCCATAAGAAAGCCAATAGGAGCTATTACAAAATTTCGATGCCCACTATCTTTCCACTCGTTGAGTGTCTGTTCCAAAGAGGGCCCGAGCCAAGGCTGATTTCCCCCTCCTTGACTTTGATAGGCGGTTGTCCAACTCCTCAAATTACATTGCTTGGCAAGTGAAGCAGCCGTTGCTCCAAAGAGCTCTCCGTAGGGATCATTCCATTCTTGTATGCGAGCTGGCAGGCTATGGTTAGTAAAAATTACAGACGCATCTTCCTTTTTCCTTAGGGCATTTTCCAGACGTTCTTGCCAGAGTTGCAGGAAAAGAGGGTGGAGGTTCCAGTCTTTCGCATAGGACCAGTTCATTGGTTGTTCTAGGCTGTCATTGGCGTCTTTTACGATGTGGTAATAACCCTCTGTGCTAAGACGTGACCGGAAGGGAGCAATAGCTATTGCGATGGCTTTTTCGAGACCATCTTTGGCCATTTGAGGCACCACTTCTTCGATAAAAGGAGGAGAGTGTTTCATGGCCATATAAGTTTGAAATTGGGCGGAGGTGTTTTGCTGCAGAGCCTGTTGTAGACCTATGATCACACTTTCGGTTATGCGATATAGTGGGGATTCTCCCGTCTGTTGATAGCGCTCCTTTAAATCATTAAATTCGGCTTCGCTCGGATCTATCCGGCGATAGTACTGGAGGATATGGCGAAGATAGTTGAAGATGTCCTCATCCTTCATGGATGGTGCGGTTCCGTAAGCCATGATTAGGACACCGGTTTTAGTTGATGGCATACTAGTTGTTCTCCTTGGTGAGGAACTAGTTGTTGTGTTACAAAATTTCTCCTAGTTCCAAGAAGGAATAGTAGTGGAGTAATAAAACGTCGTCAAATTAGTTGTTTAAACTAAGAGCATGGAGGAAATTATGGGACAATTTGTTTTAATTCCCCAAAATTGACGGAGTAGATGTCCTGTTGTACTCTTCAGCGATATTGAGGAGGTGGGGTGAGAGCTTTTGCAGTTCATGGTGGAGCGGGAAAAATTCCAGAAGAATTACGTTCTGAGCATGATGAGGGCATCCGAAATGCCCTTGAGGCAGGTAGGCAAATATTAATGCAAGATGGGTCAGCTGTGGAGTCCGTTATTGCAGCAGTGGAAATCTTAGAGGACTTGCCGGCCTTCAATGCTGGTTACGGATCTGCTCTCAATTCTGCGGGATATGTGGAGTTAGATGCCGGACTGATGGAAGGGCAATTTTTGGACATTGGTGCTGTGGCGGCAATACGAGATGTCCAGCATCCGATTCAAGTATGTCACGTTGTTTTGCAGCAAACTCAAATCTTGTTCAGTGGAGTAGATGCTTCTCGAGTGGCTCAGGAAGCAGGAATTAAATTGGTTAGTCCCAATTCGATGATTTCCTCTCGTCGATTAAAACAACGTCAATCAGGCACATCTATTCCTGACTTGGATTCTGGATTAGCAGATACAGTAGGGGCAGTAGCTCTTGATGGAAAAAGCAACATGGCTGCTGCAACCTCCACTGGTGGGACAAATAATAAACCTCCAGGGCGTATTGGTGATTCTCCATTACCAGGATGTGGTTACTATGCTGATAACAATTGGGGCGCTTGTTCTACTACGGGTTGGGGAGAGAGTTTAGCCCGTATTCTAGCAGCCCGAAGAATAGTTGAAGGATTGGAGCATGGCTTGTCAGCCTCACAGTCAATTTGTACGGTTCTCGATTTTTTAAAAGAACGTATTAGTGGAGGTGAGGGAGGTGCCATCTTATTGGATTGCCAAGGTAATTTTAGTGCTGAGTTCAATTCTTCATCCATGACGTATGCTTGGTGGAAAGAGCAAGGTGGGGAAGGTGTTGTGGCGTGATTAGATTCAATATACGTAACCTAGACTAAGAATGTTATTTGGGAGATCATAGGCGGAGTGAATGTTTGGATCTAATGCAATGAGATTTTTTTTACCAATAATAACACTATGGTGGCGGGAGTTAGTTCGGTTTTACCGACAGCCCAGTCGATTGGTGGGTGCCCTTGGGACCCCCTTTATTTTTTGGCTCCTGATTGGCTCGGGCATAGGGGATTCTTTCCGTCCTTTGTCAACTGGTGGCAACATTAATTATTTAGAGTATTTTTATCCTGGA
>CAZASS010000090.1:3335-8255 GCA_964487835.1 uncultured Acidobacteriota bacterium
GTAATGGTGGTTCTCTTTACCTCTATTTTTTCTACTATTTCTATTATTGAAGATCGGGAAAACGGATTTTTGCTTGCAGTGCTAGTTGCTCCTGTTGCTCGATCTAGTCTAGTTTTGGGGAAAATTTTAGGTGGGGCAACATTAGCTTTTCTTCAGGGTTTTCTGTTTGTTTTACTGGCTCCAGTTATGGCAGGCATTTCGTTGGATTTTGCAAAAATTCTTGAGTTGGCTCCAGTCCTTTTTGCAATTGCCTTTTCATTAACCGCGGTTGGATTTTCTTTTGCTTGGAAAATTAATTCTTCTCAAGGTTTCCATGCTGTTATGAATCTTGTTCTCTTTCCTATGTGGATCTTGTCTGGGGCTTTATTCCCACCATCTGGAGCTTCGCAATGGGTAAAGTGGGTTATGATGATTAACCCTCTTGCCTATGGTGTTTCTTCGGTTCGTCACATACTTTATCCAGAAAATCTTATTTTGGCATCTGGATTTCCACCCCTGTTTTAATCTGTTTTAGTTACTATGTTATTTGGATTGTTTGCTTTTGGGTTTTCATTGGTCCTAGTTTTTCGCCCAAGTCGTGGAGTATAAATGCTTTCTGTTTCTGATTTGCCTGCTTTAAATGCTACCTTAAATGCTACTAGTGGGATTCTCCTAGTATTCGGTTATGTGTTCATTCGTCAAAAAAGGGTTGATGCTCACAAACTTTGTATGGTGGGCGCTTTTTTTACTTCGGTGATATTCTTGATTTCCTATTTGATTTACCACTGGCATGTGGGTTCAAAACCTTTTTCCGGTTCGGGATGGGTTCGTCCGGTATATTTTTCGATTTTAATTTCACATGTAATACTAGCTGCGGCAATTGTACCAATGGCTCTGGTAACCCTTTGGCGAGCTTGGAAAGAAGATTTTGATCGACATCGACGTATTGCCCGATGGACGTTACCGATGTGGTTATACGTTTCTGTTACCGGGGTCATGGTCTATATAATGCTTTATCAAATGAGCTATTAAGAGTATATTTTATTGAGTGTTTCCCCACTTTTTGTTTTTATAGGTCTTCATATTGTTTCTACAGTGATAGGGTTGCATAAACAGTTTTTTAGTCGAATGTTGAATCTGTTTTACTTCTTCTGTTATCTTGTCCAGCCATGATTTCTTCCACTCAAATTCGTAAAGGGATGGTTCTAATTCATGATGGGATCCCTCATCGCGTGTTGGATTTTAATCATCGAGCTCCTGGCAAGGGGCCGGCTTTTGTTCGTGTCTTATTGCGCAATTTAAGTACAGGAGCTTCTTATGAACGCCGATTGAATTCAGGAGAGTCGGTGGAGCGTGCTGTTCTAGAACAACAGAAAGTAGAATTTCTTTACAAAGACGGTTCCCTATATTATTTCATGAATACAGAAACCTTCGAACAATTTCCTTTGGGGGAAGAGACCCTTGGAGAATTAAAACCGTATTTAAAAGAAGGGGCAGCGGTTGAAATTGAATTTTTTGAAGGGCAACCTATTGGTATTGAAATACCTTCTTCCGTGGAGCTAGAGGTAATTGAAACTGAACCTGAGTTGAAGGGTGCCACAGCCAGCAATTCTCCCAAGCCAGCTACTTTAGAGACTGGAGTCGTGATTCAAGTTCCTGCTTTTGTCCGACAGGGAGATGTAGTGCGTGTGGATCCGGCTAAGGGTCGCTATCTGGCGCGGGCTAATTAGTTAGCTGAGACTGAAGTTTGAAGTACTACTTCAAGCCTAATGGCTTTATCTCTTTTTTGTACTAATTACTATGGTTTTATATAGGGGGGGTACGCAAGGATCTAAATTGCGATTATTGGGCAATGAAAATTAACACCTTACTTATCGATATTGGAGAGGTCCTTGTGCATATGGACCGCGGAATTTTAATCGAGAGAATGCAGGCACTAACTGGATTTTCTGAGGAGGAAATAGAGAGGCGCTTAGATAGCTTTAACGATATTGCTGCTTACGAAAAAGGAGAACTGACAACTGAGCAGTTCCATCAAAGAGTTTCTGATCTGTTTCAAATTAATATTTCTTTAGAAAACTTTAAGGAAGCTTGGAGTGATATTTTCATTTTAAGCGAGGATCAACCAACTCTCCTTTCTCCGCGTCTATTTCGACAGCTGAGAAAACTTTATAAAATGGTGGCCATCTCCAATACAAACGAAATGCATTTTGATTATCTGTTACAAGTATGTTCTACGGTGAATGATTTTGATCACTATGTTCTTTCCTATCAGATTGGTTGCTTGAAACCCGATGAAAGAATTTATCACGTTGCTTTAGAAAAGGCGGCCTGTGCCTCTTCTGAAGCGTTACTTGTTGATGATCGTTTGGAAAATATTAAGGGGGGGGAGAGATTGGGAATTAGAGGAGCGCTTTTCGTAGAAGAAAATCAATTGCGGCATGAACTAGGGCGTTTTGGCGTTTTGTGAAACTAATCTTTCAAATTTTTAAATTTAATTGGATTGTTGGCTTGTTGACTCTTGATAATGCGCAGTATGGCTTCTGCAGTCAGCCAAATAGATAGTAGGAAAATACCACTTCCCAAAAATAACAGTAAGTTAGCTTCCTTAGACCAAAAGTCTTTTAATTTAATTATCATAGCTACAAGAGTGGTTATTAGCATAAAGCCCATGGGTAGAGCCGTTGGCCAATAAGGTCGCTGTTTTTGTATCAGGTAGAGGGTGACAGCTAACAAAGTAAGACCTCCCAGGATTTGGTTGGTCGTCCCAAAAAGCTGCCATAAGGCTAGTCCAGCTGTTTGGCCTCCTACTTGATAGAAGGCAAAAGCTCCAATAACGGTTACTGCAGTTCCAGAAGCCACATAACGATTTGAGAGGGATGATAGGCCAATAGTTTCCCCCATTTCTGAGATGTTAAAGCGCAACAATCGGGTGGCTGAATCCAGTGTGGTTAAGGCAAAAGAAATTGCTATTACAGCCACAAAAGCTTTGGCAATCTCTATCGGAATTCCGAGTTGATGTAAAAATAGCGCAGAACCATTGATGAAGGCTTTCATATTGGTCCCTAGGCCTTGAGCATTTTCCCACGAGCTGTAATGTTCCATCCACAGATCTTGTGTAAGAAATCCGGCGGTGCAGGCCAAAACAGAGACAAGACCCAGCAGAGATTCTCCTATCATCCCTCCGTAGCCAATAAATGTAGCATCCGTTTCTTTGTTGATCTGTTTTGCTGTGGTGCCGGATGAGACTAAACCATGAAAGCCTGAGACTGCTCCACAAGCAATAATAACGAAAACGAAAGGGAAAAGCGGAGGTGCTCCTTTTGGATAGCTTTGTATTGCTGGAGCAGCAAACTCTGGCTGTAATAAGAAAAAGCCGAAGAAAATTGCTGCTAATCCCAGATAGAGAAGTAGAGAGTTGATGTAATCCCGTGGCTGCAATAGTAGCCATACAGGCAGAACCGATGCGGCAAAACTATAGATTAGAAGAATTACTTTCCATTGATCTAAATTAAGATCGATTATTGGCAGTCTGGTTCCGAACCAGACTGCCAGCAGTGTCAGCGTGAAGGTAATTACGGTAACTACAACAATGGAAACATTTTTTTTGTAGACTGCCCAACCCATTAGGATTGCCAGAACCATTAGAGTGCCACTGGGATAAATAGCCTCTGGGTTGTAAGCTGTGGTCAGCAATGTCGCACAGACATGTACAAAAACTCCCATGGCCAAGCCGATCAGAAAGAAAATAATAATATGGAACAAAGTTTTTGCACGGGCCCCGATAATGTCTTCAGCAACTTTTCCAATGGACATTCCTCGCGCCCGCATGGAAATAACAAGGGCGCTGAAGTCGTGGACAGCACCGATCAAGAGGGTGCCAATCACAACCCAGAGCAGGGCGGGAAGCCATCCCCAGATTACTGCGATTGCAGGGCCCAACATGGGAGAAAGCCCCGAAATTGAAGCATAGTGATGGCCGAAAAGGACATACTTGTTGCTGGGGACGTAGTCAACATTATCTCGGTACTGATGGGAGGGAGTAGGTATATTTGCATCTAATTTGAAGATGTGTCGAGTGAGGTATTTAGCATAGATATGGTACCCCGCCAGGTAGAGTCCGAAACAGCAGAGTGTGGCTAAAATTGGAGTCATACTTATTTGTTAATCCCGGTTAGCTATTTGCAGGAGAATAAATACTCCTTGAAGCCATTACGAAGTAGAAAGGAATTGCCAATTTCAAAGTTTGGCATTACTTGGGTTAGATCAGACTGTTGGTATCTTGGGCATTTCTTTAACACCGTCGAATTTTCCTCATAGAGGAGGTGATCATGGTCAAGAATTTTAAAGGAAGTTGGTCTTTCGGAAATGTATTTTCGAGTAGAAATGAGAGCAAATAATAAAGTGCCAGTTCGGCAGAACTGAGCTAAATGCTGAACGAGGTGCTCGAATTCTTCTATTTCCAAATAGTTAAAGAGATCCCAAACCATAATGACGTCGAATTGCGTGTTTTTCCAATAGGGCAGAAGATACTCAAACACTTTTTCGTAGCTGAAACCATCTTCTGGTGATAGGAAGTCGAAGGATGTTAGAGTGCGATGAAGATCTTCAATATAAATTTTGCAGGTGAATTGAGAAAAAAAATCAACGTTCGTTCCACAAGCGGGGGCTAGGTCAAGGATGTGGTACTTGCGGTTATGGCGCAATTGATGATGCAAGAGATTGAGTGCTGGAGATTGATAAACCTTGGGTGCGGGAGGGATGGGCGCTTCCGTCTTGGCTTCTGATTTGATACCCAAGGCAGAGAGCCATTTTTTCATTTTTCAGACGAAGACGTGCTGGGTTGAGTTCCTAGATCTAGGCTCACGCTTTGTTTTACATTGCCTGCGGATGTAGTTTTTTGTGTGTTGATCTGCTCGACTGGATTTTTATGCTGAATTG
>CAZASS010000091.1:0-7130 GCA_964487835.1 uncultured Acidobacteriota bacterium
CCCGAACCAGTCAAAAAGGTTGAAACAATTACTCCTATGCAGGACCCCAAGCAGGCAAATGAACAGGCACCGGATCAGTATAATGTGCGATTGAAGACTACTAAAGGAGATATTGTGTTGTCGTTAACGCGCGATTGGGCTCCTTTAGGTGTTGATCGTTTTTACAATCTTGTACGTGTAGGATACTTTGAAAACATCTCTTTTTTTAGTGTTATTGAAGGCTTTATGGTTCAATTCGGAATTAGTGGGGATCGTAAAGTCAATAGTGCTTGGACAAATGCTCAGATCCAAGATGACCCTGTTAAGAAATCCAATTTAAGAGGTTTTCTTTCTTTTGCTACTGCTGGTCCTGATACGCGGACAACCCAGCTTTTTATCAATTTTGGTAATAATGCGACTCTCGATGGAATGGGATTTGCGCCTATTGGGGAGGTGATTGAGGGGATGGATATAGTGGATTCAATCTATTCTGGTTATGGCGAAGGTCAACCTCGTGGGGAGGGGCCTAATCAGCAACGGATGAAGACTTTGGGGGATTCCTATTTAAGCAAGGAATTTCCTAAACTTGACTACATCCAGAGCGCTAGTGTTATTGATTAAGTAGTAAATAAAAAATGCGGGAGTAAAGAGGATAAAATTATAATCTTTTTACTTTTTTGTTGTTCTGGCTAATCGGACAATTTTTTTGAATTCAGCAGGACTTACGGGTTGTACTGATAGTCGGCTACGGTTGAGCAGGACCATCTTTTGAAGTTCCTTCACTTCTCGTAGTTGACTAAGTTCCAAAATTTTCGAGAATTTTTCCTCGAATTCAATATCAACCATATACCAACGAGGATTTGTGGGACTGGCTTTAGGGTCGTAGTGGATGTCATTTGGATCACATGCTGTATGGTCAGGATAGCCTTCCCGAACGACCTTTGCTAGGCCAACCACTCCGGGGGGTGCCGCGTTGCTGTGGTAAAAAAGTACACCATCCCCAACTTTCATCTCATCACGCATGAAATTTCTAGCTTGATAATTTCTGACTCCGTCCCAAAATGTTTGACCATCTTTTTCTAGATCGTCAATGGAATAGGCTCCAGGTTCGCTTTTCATTAACCAATATTTCGGCATAGGCGGCCATCATAACAGAAATAGCTGAATCTTAGATTGTCATTTTAAAAAGTTTTTAATCTCTTATTAGGAGTTTTTGGTATTGGGCAGGTGTGTCGATGTCTAGCAGAGGATCTTCAGTGTTTAAGGCAACAGTTTGAATTTCCCTGTCATTTTTTTTCAATATCTGTCTCCCTCCTTCATCTCCCGTTATAGTGGATAGTTCGGGAAAGAGGATTCGATCAAAGATTACTGGGGAACCTCTGCGTTCTTGGTAAGTAGGAAGGGTGATTAGCGAACTTCCATCATCATGAGCTGTGATTAATTGGTTGAATATTTTGTTGGTTAAAAAAGGCTGGTCTATCGGAATAAAAAGAACGGCAGTGGCAGAGGAGTGGATAGATTCCAAACCAGCTTTTACCGAACTACTCTGACCGGAGGCGTAGTTTTTGTTAAATATGACTGAAACATGTAGATCCGAGAGGTGATTTTTAATTACTTCAGATTGATATCCAAGTACAACAACAACTTCACTTAGTTGAGAGGATAAAGCTTGCCGGGTTATGAGGTGTATTAGTGGTTCTTCTTGGATCTTTAACAACTGTTTTGGAGGATAGCCGGTGAAACGTTTAGATTCTCCAGCAGCTAATATTACTCCAGAAATAAATGATTTCATTGGTGTTGTTTTAAAAGAGTAAGTTTTTCAACTATCTTTTTTTATGTTTTAGATGTTGTTACGGACCGTTACAATTTGGGAAATGATAGATACAGCGATTTCTTCTGGACTTCTTCCTCCAAGATCCAATCCTATTGGAGAATGGATTCTTGCCAGTTGTTTTTCGGTGACGCCTATTTCTTGAAGAGACTTCACTCGACGTTTATGAGTTTTTTTCGAACCTAGAGCTCCGATATAGCGACAGGGACTTTCTAGTCCTAATTTTAGAGCAGGGTTGTCCAATTTTTCATCATGACTCAAAGCTACTAGGTAGGTGGCTTCGTTAAAGTCTTTAGCAGAAAGTGCTTCGTGAGGCCACTCGACAATTAATTCATCGGCCTCGGAAAAACGTTGAGGTGTGGCGAAAGCAGAGCGTGGATCTACCACAATTGTTCTAAATCCTAGTGTCTTGGCAAAGGTGATTAGTGAGATGGCAGCATGTACTGCCCCCACAATGATGAGTTTTGGAGGAGGAGGGAATACCTCGATAAAGACCTCACTCGTTGATTTATCACACTCATATAGGCAACGTTCTGATTTTTGTTGTTTGAAAAGTTCCAAGGTTTGAAGAAGAACTTTTTCATGTAGTGAATGAGACTGAAGATCTCCTAGAGTCTTGCCATCGGGCCAGATCAGTAATTTGCTTCCTAACTGTTGACCAGTAATTATCGTACAGAGGGCCACCAATTCTTCTTTTTTGAGCGATTGTTCGAGTTTGTCATAGATAGGAATGTTTTCAGTCATAGCTCACCACTTCAGAAGTTCTACGAAAACCTCAATTTCGCCTCCGCAACTCAATCCAACTTCCCAGGCTTGTTCATCAGTAATTCCAAACTTAATCAGCTGTGGATGACCACTTTTCAGGATTTCCTGAGCTTCTTGAACTACTGCTCCTTCAATACAACCTCCACTAACTGATCCAACAATATCCCCACTGGCAGAAACGGCCATTTTAGAACCAAGTGGGCGAGGTGCCGAACCATAAACTTTTACTACCGTAGCAATGGCGGCTTTTTCGTCGGTTGTCTGCCAATGTTTTAGATGATCAAGAATTTCACGCATGGCAATTCTCCAAAGAGATATTGTAACAGTGTCAGGGTTTAGCTGTCAGCTTCCCGGAAAGTGGTTCCTGTTTAGTCGTTCTAAGAGAGTTCCTAGTTCTTCTAGACTAGCTAGGTTGTGAACTGGTAAGAAGTCATCTATGTGAGGAAGTGCTGCTTGAATTCCGCGTGTCAAAGGTTCATAGCCTGGAGATCCTAACAGAGGATTTAGCCAGATTAATCGCTGACAACTTCGTTGCAGACGAGCCATTTCTGTTGAAAGTAAATGAGTATCTCCACGATCCCAACCGTCACTAATTATAATTGTTAGTGCTCCTTGGCCTAATACACGACGGCCCCATTGATAATTGAAGGTTTTGAGAGTTTCTCCAATTCGAGTGCCACCAGCCCAATCTCGAATAGAATCGGTTGTTGCGCTTAAAGCTTGTTCAATATTTCGATGTTTTAGATGATGGGTAATTCGTGTAAGTCGGGTTCCAAAAACAAAGGTTTCTGTTTTTTTTAAGCCGTTGCTAATTATATAAATGAATTGGAGAAGTAGGCGTGAATACGTCTCCATTGAACCACTAATATCGCACAGCACTACAAGAGGTCGCCGTTTTTGTTTTGGACGTTTCCACTTGAGCTGAATTAACTCTCCACAGTGACGAAGATTGTGACGTAACGTTTGCCGCATGTCGAGATGGGATCCCGTAGAACTCCTGACTTTACGTCGAGTTTGTCGCTTTTCCAATTCCCATTTCATTTCCTTCATCATTTTTTCAACTGCCGCAATTTCACTTTCTGTTAATTTAGCAAAATCTTTTTGGCGCAAAATTTCGTGGGCACTGTAAATGGGTACTATTTCTGAATTTTGATTGGTTTTATCGGAGTTATCCTGAGAAGGAGGGGGTTGGGTTCCTTCTTTTTTAGCCAATTGCTGCTTGATTTGCTGAAATTTTTGCAAGAGTGATTCTGGATCTAACTGAGATTGGGAGATATTAGCTTTCCAGAACAGATCAAATACCAGATCAAAAAGGGCTAGATTTTGGTGATGATTAATTAAAATCGTTCGAGAAGCATTTTGGACCTCTTGGTGTTGACTAAGGTCCAGGTATTTCATAGCTTTTACCAAGTTGATGAGATGGGTGGGAGTAACATCGATGTCTAAACGGCGCAGTAGTCTTCCAAAGAGTACTATATTGTGAAGTAAGTGCCCTTGATTGATTTCCGGATCTGTTTTGGCCATATGATTTTAGGAATTATAAGAGAGCCATTAAGCAGATTTAATAGCTTGTGCAAGGATATTTTTTGCGGAAGATCCTCTGATCTGTTCAATGTCATCGCGGTATTTTAGTAGTACTCCAAGAGTATCCTCAATGACATTTTCTCCGAGTTCCTGCTGGTCCAAGGCAACTAATGAGGTAATCCAGTCCAAGGTTTCCGCGACACCCGGTTTTTTATAAAGGTCCTCCTGCCTAAGTCCTTGGATAAATGATACTACTTGTTTAGCTAGACGTTCAGGGGCTTCTGGCACCTTAGCCAATACAATCTGATATTCTTTTTCAAACGAAGGATAGTCAATCCAGTAGTAGAGACAACGCCGCTTCAGTGCATCATGAATTTCACGAGTTCTATTAGATGTAATGATAACAACTGGTGGTTTGGTTGCTTTAATGGTTCCTATTTCAGGTATGCTGATTTGAAAATCAGAGAGAATTTCCAGCAGGAAAGCTTCAAACTCCTCATCGGCACGGTCTAGTTCATCCACTAACAGAACCGGAGGCAAGTCATCTTCGTTATCAATAGCGTTTAAGAGAGGGCGTTTTAATAGGAAATCATTCCCGAAGATGTTTTCAGCGATGCTGTGCTGGTCTAGAGTGCCTGCAGCTTCCAGAAGTCGAATCTGAAGCATTTGTCGGCTATAGTTCCATTCATAAACAGCTGTATTGAGATCAAGTCCTTCGTAGCATTGAAGCCTAATCAATCGGCGTCCTAGCAAGTTGGAGAGTACCTTGGCTATTTCGGTTTTGCCTACTCCTGCTTCTCCCTCCAAAAATAGGGGCTTATTGAGTTTTAAAGAGAGAAAAATAGAAGTAGCTAAACTACGATCGGAAATATAAAGTTCTTCTTGGAGACCTTTTTCGACCTCATTGATAGATTTGATTTGAGTAATTAGATCTTTTTCAACCACTAGTGTTTTCAATCAACTTGTTGTTTAGCGTTATTCAAAGCTCTTCTACCATAAACTTTAGCCATTTCCACACGGTATTTTGGAGAGGCATAGATATCGCCTATAGGTTCGGGGATGTTTAGATTTTCATTAAAGGCAGTATCTATGGTGGCATTTTCGAGTTTTGTTCCTATTAAAACCTTAGTCACGGCTTCGGCACGATGAGGTGTTGCACTTATTCCATTGAAACAAAGGTTGGCGTTTTGACAGGTTCCATCGGAAGCTAATTTTACGATAGCAGCGACACCGCAAATAGAATAACCCGAGGCCGGATGTTCAAACTTAAGATAGGAACATCCTGTCTCTGTAGATGGAATGGGCACTGTTATTTTTGTAAGTAGTTCATTAGGGCGAAGATCTGTTGTTAGGAGATCTAGAAAAAAATCGGCAGATTTAATTTGTCGGTCGCCATTGGGTCCAGTGGTGTGTACGATACCATCGAGAGCTAAAATAACAGCAGGCAAATCAGAGCCGGGATCAGCATGTGCCAAGTTTCCCCCAATGGTGCCTTTATTACGTACCTGGGGATCAGCAATCAGGCTAGCTGCTTCACTCAATAAAGGACAGATTTCTCTGAGAAGTTCAGAATTAGCTAACTCAGTGTGAGTGGTGAGGGAACCGATATGAATATGGTTTTCTTCTCTATCCACTCCTGTCAGTTCTGAAATACGACCTATATCGATCAAAGCTGTGGGTTGAGTCAAGCGGAGCTTCATCATGGGGAGTAGGCTGTGTCCGCCAGCCAGCAATTTAGCGCCACTGTGTTTTTCCATTAGTTGCAGAGCTTCTTGAACATCCTTTGCTCTATGGTATTCAAATTTAGCTGGATACATTTTGCTAAGCTTTCGTGCTTTCCTGGATAGCCGACCAGATCTTTTCTGGTGTCAAAGGCATATCCAGATGTGTTATTCCATAGGGTTTTAGGGAGTCTATCACGGCATTAACAGTTGCAGCTGGTGAGGCGATAGTTCCTGTTTCTCCAGCCCCCTTGACTCCTAGAGGGTTGTGAGGACAGGGGGTAATAGTTCGATCCAAATCAAAAGAAACTAACATGTGTGGTTTGGGAAGAGCGTAATCTAATAATTCTCCTGTTACCAACTGTCCGCTTTCGTCATAGATAACATGTTCCCACAATGCTTGAGCTATTCCATGAGCAATACCGCCATGAATTTGTCCATCCACAATCATAGGATTGATGACGTTACCAACATCATCAACAGCAATGTAGCGTAGCAGACTAACCATTCCAGTTTTGGGATCTACTTCTACAACGGCTAGGTGGGTGCCAAAAGGAAAGGTGAAATTGGCGGGATCGTAAAAAGTGCTGGCGTTTAGACCTGGTTCCATTCCGGGTGGAAGATTATGGGCCAGATGAGATTGCAGGGCAATGTCATCCCAACTTTGTACTTTTTCAGGAGTACCCTGAACGAAAAAACTCCCATCTTCGAAGATAATATCTTCTTCTGAGGCTTCTAGTAGATGTGCTGCTAGTTTGCGTCCCTTTTCAATCACCTTGTCTACGCTAAGAGCTATGGCACTTCCTCCTACAGCTGCACTACGGCTGCCATAGCTACCCCACCCAAAGTGAACTTCATTTGTGTCACCCTGGATTATATCTACCTTTTCGACATCAATACCCATTCGATCGGATACAATTTGGGCAAAAGTGGTCTTGTGTCCCTGACCGTGTGAAAAGGATCCACTATATACGGTGACGGTACCAGTTGGATGGACACGCACTTCACCACTTTCCCACTGTCCAGCTTGAGCTCCTAGAGAGCCCACCACTGCTGAAGGAGCTAGTCCACAGGCTTCAATATAGGTTGAAAGTCCTATTCCCAATAATTTGCCACCCTCTTTATGTCGGCGCTTTTGTTCGGCACGCAGATCATCGTATTGAGCTATCTCAAGAGCTTTCTTTAATGCTCCCTCGTAGTTTCCACTGTCGTACTGCAGGGCTACTTGAGTTTGGTAGGGAAAGGCCTCAGGAGAAACAAAATTTCGTCTTCTGATTTCTACAGGATCTAAGCCTGTTTTGTTTGCAGCT
>CAZASS010000091.1:7140-8234 GCA_964487835.1 uncultured Acidobacteriota bacterium
CGAGAGGCGTCAACAGGTGTTGTGTTGGTAAAGGTGCCAACCACACGACAGTGTATAGCTGGGATGTCATATTCTCCTGACAAGAGGGTAGCGTGGAGATAAGTTGGAACGGCGGGTGCAAAAGTAGAAAGGTAAGCTCCCATGTTGGCATAGGTTTCTACTTTTAACCCTAGAATTCGGCCATTATCAGTTAGTGCCAATTCGGCCTGGGTGACATGATCACGGCCGTGGGCGTCGGTTAGATTTGATTCGGAACGTGTTGATGTCCATTTAACGGGACGATCAATTTGCTTTGAACACCAGGAGACAATTGCTTCATCTGGATAGTGGGCAATTTTACTGCCGAAACCTCCTCCTACCTCAGGGGCAATTACGCGGATTTTGTGTTCAGGGAGGCCGAGTGAAGCTAAAGACATTAAAAGTCGATGGACGTGAGGATTTTGAGAGGTCATCCATAGAGTAAGTTGGTCGTTGGATGAATTGTAATCTGCCAAAGCCGTTCTTGTTTCAATAGGATGTGAAAGTAAGCGGTTGTTGCGAATGCAGATAGATACGGTGTGGGAAGCATCAACAAACTTTTCCTCGGTTTCTTTTTGATCACCAATTTCCCATTCGAAAGCGATGTTTTTGGGAGCCTCAGAGTGAAGTTGGGAAACGCCTTCTTCGGTTGTTTTTTGAGGATTGGTAGCGGCGGACAAGGGGCTGTATTCTACTTGAACTAGATCCATTGCATCTTGTGCTGTGTAACGGTCTTCAGCGACTACTACAGCTACTGCATCCCCAACATAACGGACTGTTTCTGTAGCGATAATAGGATGGGGTGGTGTCTTCATGTCGGGTAGTAACCAACCCACTGGGACGACACCAGGTATTTCGCTTTTTTGTATGTCCGCTCCGGTAAATACCGATATAACTCCTTCTAATGCTTCTGCCTTGGAGGTGTCTATACTGTTAATGTGGGCGTGTGCATAAGGGCTGCGAATAATTGCAGCATAGGAAGTATTGGGAAGATGAAGTTCATCGGTATATTTGCCCTTTAAAGTTACCAGGGCAGGATCTTCTCTGCGTTTAATAGAGGAGCCAAAAACCCGTGC
>CAZASS010000092.1:0-1652 GCA_964487835.1 uncultured Acidobacteriota bacterium
ATGATCAAAGTGCTAATATAATAGGCCTTTATGGCTAAAATTGGTTTTTTGAGTTTGGGATGTGCTAAGAACCGAGTTGATACAGAGGTCATGCTGGGTCACTTAGCGCGTGGTGGGCATGAGATCACGGCCTCTCAGGAGGAGGCTGAGATTATCGTTGTTAACACGTGTGGTTTTCTTGAGAGTTCCAGCCAGGAGTCAATTGACAGTATTTTGGAAATGGCTCAGCAAAAGGTGTCTGGAAATTGTCGTAGATTGATAGTAGCTGGGTGTTTGGTGGAGCGTCATCGTACCCAAATTATGGAACAAATTCCAGAAGTAGATGCCGTCATTGGAACTAACGAAATCCCCAAGATATTGGATTTGTGTTGCGATCAAACTTCTAGTTCAGATCCTCCTCGTTATGAGTCACGGGAACTTTATTTATATAGTGATACTGATCCAAGAATATTAACGACTCCGGGTTATAGCGCCTATATCAAAGTAGCTGAGGGATGTGATCATCCCTGTACTTTTTGTGTAATCCCTCAACTAAGAGGTAGTTTTAGGAGTCGTCCACTAGATTCTATTTTGAGTGAAGCCAGACAATTAGCTGTTCAGGGAGTTCGGGAGATCAATTTAGTAGCTCAAGACACTACTATGTATGGCTGGGATTGGGGTAACCGACTAGGTCTAGCCGATCTGATTCGAAAGCTGGGGGAAATAGAGGAAATTCGCTGGATTCGCTTTCTTTATGCCTATCCCAACAATATATACGATGAACTTCTCCAAGCTATTGCTGAAACTCCTACAGCTTGTAAATATATCGATGTTCCTTTACAGCACATTTCTCGACAAGTTCTCAAACAGATGAAGAGGGGAGGCAATCGGCGTTCTCTTACCCGTTTATTGCAGCGTATTCGAGATAAAGTTCCTGGAGTTGCTATTCGCACTACAATGATTGTGGGCTTTCCAGGGGAGACAGAAGAGGATATTAATGAACTAATGGATTTTGTAGAAGAAGCACGCTTCGAACGTTTAGGAGTATTTACCTATTCAGATGAAGATAATGCTGCTTCATATCCATTTGGCAATAAGGTGCCAGTAGAGGTGAAGGAGGAACGTCGACAGCAGCTAATGAAATTGCAAGCAGAAATTTCCAAAGCTGGTAATCTCAAGTTGGTGGGAGAAACCCTTCCAGTTTTAGTAGAGGGGTTATCAACGGAAAGTGATTTATTGTGGCAAGGACGCTTGTCAACTCAGGCTCCTGACATTGATGGTGTTGTCTATCTCAATGATGGTATTACTGATCAAACTAGAGCTGGAGATATTGTTCCAGTGCGGATTGATACAGCTCACCCCTACGATCTTGTGGGTGCTGTCGTTCAATGAAATAGAACCATAGGTGTGTTCTGTCTGAAAAACAACAATAGTAGAAAATTATTTTCTCTGCCATTTTGCAGTGTTGGTTGTTGCCTATTTGATGTGGGGGAATTCTGAAAAAATTTAGTGACTTTCTAGCAAGCGGATTTGGGGCTGGTTATCTGCCTTGGGCTCCAGGTACTTGGGGATCGTTGGAGGCAGTATTTCTAGTTGTGGTGGTACACCAAATTTTTCCTTCCCAAGAGAAGGTAATCTTGGGAACCCTTTTGTTTTTGTTGATCTTGCCGGCT
>CAZASS010000092.1:1662-8196 GCA_964487835.1 uncultured Acidobacteriota bacterium
AACTTCTGAAGACTCAAGTTCAGGGAGCATGAGTTTTTCTGGGAAAGTTGCCCAATCTGATGGAAATTCTGATCCCTCTCGGGTTGTCATCGACGAAATTGTAGGGCAGATATTTTGTTTATTGTGGGTTCCGGTTTCAGCAACTTCTCTGGTAGCTGGTTTTTTGCTATTCAGATTCTTTGATATCGTGAAGCCTTTTCCAGCAAGGGAGAGCGAGGGTCTTAGAGGAGGATTGGGAATAGTCTGTGATGATTTAATCGCTGGATTCTATGCTGGGTTTTCTCTGAAAGTTCTTTTTTCTCTAACAGGATAGTAGTTACACAAACTAGAGAGGATAATTCGATTGTCATTTTATATCTGGAGTTGTTGCTTAGAAGATGGAGACGTTATTGGATAGTATAGATTCGGAACATACAGTCCTGCCGCCTAGAATCCAGGCAGAGATCATTGCCGTTGGATCAGAACTTCTGACATCTTCTCATTTGGATACAAATTCTCTGTTTATTACTCAACAGCTGAATGAATTGGGCATTGAAATAATTAGAAAGAGTGTTATTGGAGACAGATCAAAAGAAATTAAACGAGCACTGAATGCCGGTTTGAAGTCTGCGGAAATTATTGTAGTGACAGGAGGACTGGGACCAACTAATGACGATATTACTCGAGAGACAGTTGCAGAGACACTGGGACGCAATCTTTGTCTAGATTCCGATATTTTGGAAAAGATGGAAGAGCGTTATAAGCAAACCCGTCTAAGTAAAATTAAAAGCAACCAGCGGCAGGCTATGGTTCCTGAGGGAGCTCAGCCCTTGGATAACCTCAACGGGACGGCACCAGGACTTTTTCTCAAGGAAGATCAGGTTTTAATTTTTTTATTGCCTGGGCCCCCTAGGGAATTAAAACCGATGATGGTGGACTTAGTAGTCCCATTAGTTCGAGAGCACAAGCAGACTTCCCGTCAGTTCTATCGACGTTTGAAGGTGGCTGCGGCAGGTGAATCCCAAGTTGATTCTTCTATCGGCCCAATCTACAAATCCTATCCGTTGATTGAGACAACTATTCTTTCTTCTCCTGGTAATCTTGAGTTGTCCTTCAATTGGATAGGAGCACCAGAAAAGAGAGTGGCTGAATCCCAATTGGAAGAACTAGTTGGACGTGTTCGAGATGAATTGGGTGAGTCAGTTTTTACTGATTGTGATGAACACTTGGAAGAAGTGGTAGGTCAGGTGCTGCGGGAAAAAGGGTTGACTTTGGCTACAGCTGAATCGTGTACCGGGGGACTAGTAGGCAAGATGGTGACTGATGTGTCTGGTAGTTCTGAATATTATTTGGGAGGAGTTGTTTCATACAACAACAATTTCAAAGTAAATTGGTTAGGAGTTAATGAAACGACTCTGGAGAGATTTGGTGCAGTTAGTGAATCTGTTGCCGAGCAGATGGCGATAGGGATTCGTAAGCGCACTGGTGCGGATATTGGCCTTTCAACTACTGGAGTAGCAGGACCAGAAGGTGGTAGTCCCGAAAAGCCAGTGGGACTGATTTTTATAGGGGTGTCGGGACCTCAGGGTAATCAAACCCAGCGGCTCCAATTCCCCGGTCCACGTGATACTGTTCGTATTCGTACTGCCCGATTTGCTTTAGATCTAGTTCGAAGAAGTTTATTGTAAAGGTTTTGGTGATGGTCGTATCTGAAGGTTCATCAGTTATTCGGGCCTTTATTGCTATTACTGTTTCTAATTCCGTTCTTGAGCACTGCCAAAGAATAAGTCGCCACTTAAGAGAACTACAGGTGGATGGGAGATTTCTCCGATCGGAATCAATCCATTTGACTTTAAACTTTTTAGGAAACATTGACTCTAAAGTTGTATCTGATGTTGTTAAGATCCTTAAATCTACAGCATGCGAAACTAATTCTTTCGATCTTCAATTTAAAGGTGTTGGCGTTTTCCCTCATCTTACTCGTCCACGAATTGTTTGGCTTGGGATAGAAAAGTGTGAAGTCCTTTGCGAAATGCAGGCAAAAATCGAAAGCCGTCTTCAGCAAATGGGTTTTCTTCTTGATAAACGAAACTTTCACCCTCACCTAACATTGGTCAGGGTTAAGTCCCGAAAGAATTTGAGTAAGTTAGTTCGGTACATTCAAACCGCTGGTCTAAATGAAAGGGCAGGGCAAATTCGAGTAAGAGATATTCATCTCTATCAAAGTATTCTAAAACCGCAGGGTGCTAAATATTGCAAGTTACAAACAGCCGAACTCTCTTGATGCGCATAGTTTAAAGCCACTGCATTTTTATTAATTCTGTCCAAGTGGGGTATTCTAATAAAGTTTCATAATGTTCTAAGGAGTTGTTTTGGTGAATGTAGAGCTAGCTGATCAGTATTTGTAAAGGAGTAAGATATGACCATTAGTCAAGAGTTATTAGACATTTTGGCCTGTCCGGTTTGCAAAACCGAGATAAAGCTTACCGCCGACAGTGAAGGGTTGGAATGCATATCCTGTCATCGGATTTATCCTATAAGGGATAGTATCCCGGTAATGCTGGTCGATGAGGCAACAATTGGTACATCAGGGTTAGACGACGAGAAAGATCTGACATAGATGTCCGAGTCTTGGGTTAGGGAATTTGATCAAAAGGATCAGTTGCCAGGTCGTTTAATATTTGTCCGTCTGCGGTCACTTGGTGATGCCGTTTTAATGACTCCTGTACTAGCCGTCGTGAAGCGTGTTTCAGGATGGAAGGTTGCGGTGGTGATTGAGAGTGCCTACAGACAGGTTCTAGAGAATAATCCGAATATTGATCGGTTAATTGTAATTGAAGATCAACCAAATAAATCTATTGCTCGATTAAGGGCTATTCAGAAAATTCGATCTTTTCAGCCCACTATGGCTATTGATCTTCATGGAGGTACAACTAGCGCATTATTGACTGCATTATCTGGGGCTTCTAAACGGGTTGGATATCGGGCTAGTCGATGTTCATTCCTTTACAATATAAAAATTCATGAGTCTGGTCGGTTGTGGAATCGACAGCCTATTCATACAGTAGAACACCAATTGTCGAGTCTAAAACAATTAGGTTTTCCTGTAGAACCAGTACCATCTCCTTTGATTACGGTTCAATCCGAGGATGTGCAGGTGGTTCGAGATTTACTGACTCAACAGGGAAGGTCTACTCAAGAAATAAATAAGGGCTTTATTTTAATCCATCCTGCCGCTGCTTTCGATACTAAGCAATGGGACGCGGAAAAATTTGCTGCCTTGGCTAATCGGTTAGTAGATTCAGGTAGAAAGGTTATATTAACTGCCGGTCCTGGAGAGGAATCTTTATTGAGTAAACTTAAAACCCTGTGCAGTTCCAAGATAGGTTTTGTAAATCCGTTGTCTATTCGACATTTTGCGGCTCTAGTGTCACTTTCTACTCTTTATGTTGGTAATGATACCGGTCCTACTCACATCGCAGCAGCTTTGCAGAAAAAGGTTGTAGTTATTTTTGGATCATCGGATTATAAAGTTTGGCATCCGTGGGGTGTGGAGCATCGACTGATTCGGTCCGATTTGCCTTGTATGCCATGTCCAGGATACTTTTGTCTCCATTTTGACGAGCCACACTGTATCCGTTCGATAGAAGTTGATCCAGTGTTTCAGGCGGTACAATCGATACTATGACTAGTACAAAAGATGAACTTGCCCATATTGTAGAACGATTTAAAGGTCAGCCAGTTTTGGTAGTCGGTGACCTTATTCTAGATCAGTATGTTTGGGGACATGTAAGACGAGTTTCTCCTGAGGCACCTGTACCTGTTGTTGAAGTTGTAGAAGAAACGATTCATCTCGGAGGTGCAGCCAATGTAGCAGCTAATCTGTCAGTTTTAGGTGCCCAACCTATTTTAATCGGATTGTTAGGTCGGGATGAAGCGGGGAATAAATTGATCGCAGAGTTAGAAAACCAAGGTATTAATACGGAGGCAATTATTCGGGATGAGACCCGAATGACTACTATTAAGACTCGTATTTTGGCTCATCAAAAACAGATATGCCGGACTGATCGAGAGAACACTGAACCTCTGAATGAAAAGCTCCAGAAAGAATTTGCCAGGATTTGTTCTAGCTGTTTTGAGCGGGTACAGTCGGTAATCCTTTCAGACTATTCAAAGGGTGTTCTGCATTTACCACTGGTTCGAAATCTCATTGAAGAATGTCGAAAATATGGAAAATTTATATCAGTGGATCCAAAATTAGATGATTTTTCTGCGTACCATCAAGCTTCTGTTATTACTCCCAATATGGAAGAGCTTCGCCGGGCTTCTGGAACCGAAATTGTAGACGAATCCTCCCTTGTTCAAGTAGGGCAACAATTGCTAACAAGAGCAGAATTAGACTATCTCCTAGTCACCCGTGGAGAAGAGGGAATGACTCTCTTTGAGGGTAATAGTTTTTCTCACATTCCAACCGTTGCTCAAGAGGTTTATGATGTAACCGGGGCAGGGGATACGGTGGTGGCTTGTTTAACTTTAGCAGTGGCAGCTGGAGCTTCAGTCCACCAAGCCGCAATTTTAGCCAACCATGCGGCTGGTATAGTGATTGGCAAGCTTGGAACTGCTACTGTCACTCCAGAAGAGATTCTTTTTAGCATTAAAAATGAAAGATAAGAGAGATGTTTTGTATTGACGCTGTAAATGCAGTAGACAGGTTTTAGAAGTTAGCAGTATCTACTTGTCCTTAGGTATAAACAAGCCTTCCTTGAGAAGAGGTCCAACATATTTGGCTCTTTTAAAGATCAATATAGTTGCCAAAATAAGAAATAAAATACCTACTTCAACTCGAATGTCGGGGTAAACCAGTTGGCTTGCAAATAGGAAAAACAATGCTGCCGACTCCCACAGATTCATTTTCAGGTTCATAAGAATCACTACGGCTAGGACTGATTGAGAGGCAGTGAGGAAGATTTCGTGTTGTTGGCGGGTGTCCAGAACCATTTCCCTGACATGTCCACTGCTGATGCTGTAAACAACTGGGATGGTACCGATAAGCAGTGTCCATTGATTAACAGTGGAAGAGATTAGTGCTCCAATAGCAGCTGGAGCTTGTCCTCTCAGGCTCCAAAGTGCTGCGATGATAAATTCTGGAGCTTCTGAAGCTAGAGGTGCCAGCCACTGGACTAAGAAATACTCATCAATTCCCAATACTTTTCCTGATGTGATTAGTGCTTCCGCAAAAGGTTCGGCACAGGAAAAAATAGCAAATGCTGCAAAAACAAAAAGGCTCACAGTGATTGTGCGACGCCTTCCTTGTGGCAAGTTAGCAATTAGACGGGCTGGTCCTACAAGATGTGGTTCTTCGACTTCCATTACGGCAGTTCGCCAGGCGTAGCAGGCAAAGATTGATGCCAAGATGACGAAGTCAAATACGTTCAAACTTCCTTTAACAGGAATAGTAAAAGCATATAGCGTAGCGATCAGAAGATAGGAAACTTCGGTGCGATTAGAGCCTTCCAATTGGATATGAGGCTTACGAAATTTGAGACAGAATAGGAGAACGACCAAGGGCCAGCCACCTCCAACCAGCAATCGATTTGCCCCTGTCATATTAGCGGTAGCATAGGCAGAATAGGCTGGTTCATAAGCTGCCACCCAAGCAAAATAAAGATCTACAGCGTATTCCGGCAAAATGGCTATTAAGGCCAGAATGGCCAGGGCCAGGCCCCGTGAGATGTCCATTTGAGCTACTTCAGCTGCCCAAGAAAGCAAAAACGCAGCCCCAAAGATTCCGATTCCAAAAACAATTGCATCAAAAACAGGATCAACTTCAATGTGAAGCCAGCGCATGGCCATAGCTGGCATGGTAGAGGCAAACGTGATTATCATGTAAAAATACATAAGTGGGTTAATCTAGATGTTGTTTAGTAAATAGTCAACATTGAGGGTGTTTTTTTTGCAAATCCATGGTTGATATCTATTTATTATGGGAGTATTGGATACTATATGACAAAGCGTGACCGTTCAGAAAATATGCTTTCCTATGATGTGAGTGATAAGGCGCTTTCTAAAACAATTGACGGTATTCTAGAGGAACTCCAACCTTACTCCAATTTAAACCTGCTAAGAGAAATATTTGTAACTGGGGTCAAGCTTGCGCGTGAAAACTCCGATCGCGGTGATGTCAAAATCCTCAGAACAGCTGTTAAAGAACTCCGTTACGCATTTAAGGTTTTTGCCCCCTATCGAGATGTTCCCAAAATCAGTATTTTCGGATCGGCTAGGTCCCAACCAGAGGATTCTGAATTTCAGGCTGCTTTAGACCTAGGTCAGAAGATGGTTAAAGCAGGATATATGGTTATTACCGGCGCGGGTCCCGGGATTATGGAGGCTGGTCTACAGGGTGCTGGACGGGAAAACAGTTTCGGTTTAAATATTCAACTTCCCTTCGAACAAGGAGCGAATCAAGTTATATCTGGAGACAATAAGCTTATTAATTTTCGTTTTTTTTTTTACTCGCAAACTTTTTTTTGTAAAGGAATCGAAAGCCATTGTTTT
>CAZASS010000093.1:0-244 GCA_964487835.1 uncultured Acidobacteriota bacterium
CCCTAGCATACTCCATCCTGGAAGGACCTAGTATTCCCAAACCGCCCATAACCTTATGATTGTGAAGATAGGGAGATGAAATAAGTGCCCAGTCACGCATTCTCGGGATGTGCTCTTCCAATCCAATAGTTACGGTTGGCCCTTTTGGATTGGATTTCACGCATTCATTAATGAACATTACTAGCCTACTCTTCTCTACGAAACTCTCAAATAAGACAATTATGAGATTGATATCATTCATCTC
>CAZASS010000093.1:254-8010 GCA_964487835.1 uncultured Acidobacteriota bacterium
TATGAATAACCTGAGCGGCTCCACCCAAATAAACCCCAGCCCCCTCTTCTACATCTACTTCAGACTGCATTAAGGTTGCTGAACCCAATAAAATTGCATGTTGCAATATTCGATCATAAAGAGACTTTTCTTCTGACATAAGACTAAGTAATTCATCCCGAATCTCAAAAAGCGTTCTCCCTTGAAAATGAGTGCCCAAATAACGTCCTGCCTGGTCCAAATCACTCTGTGTCACCATTTCATTCAATTGTATAAGACGGTGCTCAACTAAACCGGGTCCTGTAACCAAAATCACTAAAACACGATTCCGAGAAATTTTAACAAATTCGATATGTTTTAAAACTGCTAGAGAAATGGGAGGTGCCAAAACAAAACCAACATTATCGGAAAAAGTCGATAAAATTTGAGAAGTCTTAGCCATTAAATCGGCAGGATCAGTCTCCTGTTCTAAGGTTCCCTTAATACGACTGACTTCCTTTTTGGACAATTTTCGAGTTTCTAAAAGGGAGTCCACATAAAAGCGATATCCCTTGTCTGTAGGCACTCTACCGGCTGAAGTGTGAGGTTGCCTCAGAAAACCTCCTTCTTCCAAGTCTGCCATTACATTACGAATAGTGGCAGAACTCAATCCTTCTGAATGAACCTTAGCTAACCGACGAGATCCAACCGGGCCTCCACTGTGGATATATTCACGAACCAAACACCTTAAAATCTCACGTGAACGAGTATCTAAACCATTCGATTTCTGTTTTTTATCCATGGAATCCAAGTAACCTTTACTCAATGAGGAGTTTATATTATCGCTTAACTTGACGCAATTTCACAGAAAGCAATTTCATATATCTTCAGCAAGTTTTTTCATGTGTAGTTTGACTTGAAATGTCTGTTCGAAACCTATTTTGAGTGCCTCACACACGGTCTGCCAATTAACCACTCGTCCAAGCGCCTCAGATACAGAAATAAGCGACATGTGTAACAACTCCTCTGACACTCCCAAACTAGAAGCCATTCTGGAGTAATTGACCTGAAGGGGTATAGAACCATGCTGCAAAAAACTCCGCTTTAATCTCCTTTGTGCACTTCCCACAATTTTGCGACCTTCACAAATTATTTCACAACGAGAAGGAGTGACGAAGCAGGGAACTGCATGTTCCTTAATGAACAAACTCTCACTTTTTCGCACTCCCCCGACTAACTGAGTAGAAATTCCCAATCTTTCTATGCCCTTTTGCAAGCCAACAGCAATTAACCGATAAGTCTCCCTGATACTCGAAAAAGGAAACCAATGAGGATCGTTGGAAACCACCGAGTACGTAAGTTCACAATCGTGAAAAACAGCTTGGCCTCCTGTCGGACGATGAACAACCGGAATCTCAAATTTTTGACAATAGTGAGAATCTACAGCTCCCTCAATCTGCTGATGTTTTCCCAAAGAAACTGTAGGCACATTCCAATCGTAGAAACGAAGGAAAGTCATTCTTTCAGAACACTTCTCCAAATTATTGAGAAGTGCTAAATCTATCCTCATATTTTCAATGCCGGGCCTAGGAGAATCGACCACACAAAACCAACGATCACAGTAGTTCATGAAGATCCCGATACGAAAGGCTCTGTGATTCTGCAACTGGCAAGCAAGTGATATGACCTTTGTAGACATTTACGCCTTCTTTTAAGCCATCATCACTAGCCACAGCACTCTTTAAACCTAAATTGGCAATCTTGCGAATGTATGGAAGGGTAGCATTGGTAAGAGCAAAGGTTGAGGTTCGAGGCATAGCACCAGGCATATTAGTCACACAATAGTGAAGTACTCCATCCACCAGGTAGACTGGGTTGCTGTGTGTAGTAGGTTGAGTCGTCTCACAGCAACCGCCTTGATCCACTGCCACATCTACAATAACTGACCCCGGCTTCATAGATAAAACCATCTCTTTGGTAATAAGCTTAGGAGCAGTAGCCCCTGGAATAAGTACAGCGCCAACCATCAAATCAGCATTCCTCGCCGATTCAGCAATGTTGTAAGTATTGGAAAGCAGGGTCTCAATTTGTCCAAAAAACAAATCGTCAATTTGGCGTAATCGATCAAGATTGATATCAAGAATGCAAACCTGAGCACCGAGGCCCAAAGCCATCTTAGCGGCATTAATACCAACAGTACCCCCCCCTACAATTACCACAAGTGCCGGGCGTACTCCCGGAATACCTCCCAACAAAACTCCACATCCACCCTTCGTCTTCTGCATATGATAAGAACCGACCACAATAGACATACGCCCTGCAACCTCACTCATGGGAGTCAATAATGGAAGAGCTCCACGATTATCTTGGATAGTCTCATAGGCAACACCAACAACTTCCTTTTTTAAAAGGGCATAAGTTAACTCGGAAGCTGCAGCCAAATGTAAATAGCTAAATATAATTTGTTCTTTGCGTAGTTTTTGGAATTCCTTCTCGGTAGGCTCCTTTACCTTGACCACCATGTCACTTTGATCAAAAACCTCATCAGCACCATCGACTAAATAACCACCAGCTGCGATGTACTCCTCATCGGAAAATCCTGATCCCTGACCAGCTGTTTTTTCAACAAACACTTTATGTTTATCCTCCACAAGAGCATGTACTCCTGCAGGTACTAATCCAACACGGTACTCACTATCCTTAACCTCTTTAGGAAGACCTATATTCATAACTAAGACTGAAGCTTCTTGATTACAATTTTCTGCACATTGTTTTTATTCAAAATGATCTATTAAGAATCAACAACAATCATTTGAATAATAAAACTATTTTCTGCCCTATGGTTTTATAAATGAAGTGTAAGCAATAGCTTTTCTCCGCTGGGAATCCTGAGGATTCACCCACACTATTCGCAATATCACTCCCTGGTTTGATGACATAGAATTAATCCCATTATAGAGATCCTGTGCTGTTTGCACCGGATCTCCATTGACATGCGTAATTACTTGACCGGCCCTCAAACCTGCATCATCAGCCAAACTTCCCACTGCAACTTCTAAAATTCTTACTCCCTGCTCATCTTCTAAACCCATCTTATCGGCATCTTGTTGTTTCAAAGTTTCAAACTCTAGACCAATTTCTTTTGTTCGCTCTTCTTTTCTACGTTCTTCAAACGAAAGGCCCTCATCTTCAGAACGAGCCTGTTGCTCGAGGGTCCTCTCTGCCAATACAACTGCTAGATCCTGAACTACACCTTTCCTAACCACAATTACAGATTGTTTCTCTCCAGGTGGAGTATTAGCAACCGCTGAACGAAGATCGTGAATTGTTTCGATTTCGCGCTTCCCAAATTTTACAATGACATCTCCTGATCGAACCCCTGCTTTGTAGGCAGGACCGTCTTCTCCCGGTTCTCCCTTCTCATCAATTAGCTGAGTAACCAAGACTCCATCCCCATCCTTGATTCCAGCAGAATCTTCACCGGACACCCCAAAATATCTTGCCATTTCAGAAGTCATCTCATAGATGTTCATGGAAACACCCAACCATCCTCGCTCAATCTTTCCTTTGGTAATAATTTGGTTATAAGAATTCACAAAAACCGATGAAGGAATCGCAAAGCCAACTCCCTGCGAACCACCACTTCGGGTAAAAATAAAACTGTTAATACCAACAATCTCTCCACTCATATTAACTAATGGACCACCACTGTTACCTGGATTAATAGCTGCATCAGTCTGAATATAGTCTCCAAAAATACTGGAATTAGGAACCACTCTCCCGGTGGCCGAAACAATCCCGGAGGTTACTGTCTGTCCTACACCAAAGGGATCTCCAATGGCAAGAACCCAATCTCCTACTTGCATCTTCGACGTCGATCCAACTTTTGCAAATGGTAGAGGCTTGGTCGCATCAATTTTCAAAACAGCAAGATCTGATTCTGGATCCTCTCCGACTACTCGAGCCACATAGGTCTCTCCGTTGTACAACGTCACTTCAATTTTGTCTGCTATTTGTTGTCCGCCATCTCGATTTCTGACTGTGGCTATCACATGATCATTGGTTAGAATATACCCTTCGGCATCTACGATAACACCAGAACCCAAGCTGTTTGCTTTCCGATCCTGAGGGGCCTGAGGAGCCTGAGGACCGAAAAACCTCTCCCAAAATTGATCTCCGAAAAAATTACGTGGATCTTCGCCTGGTGCTCCTCGTTGTGTTCTCTGCCTACTGCGAATAACAGCGGTAGTACTTATATTGACTACAGCAGGCCTTACTTGCTCGACCACCCTGCTAAATCCTTTAGCTAATTCTGTTGCCGTACCAGATACGAGAGGAGCTCCCGAATCCTGCACACTTAATAAGGTCACATCATCCTGATCCTTTTCCGCACTCAAAACTTGATCAGAAACTAGTGTGCCAATCACAATCCCCACACCCAAAGCGATCAACAGAAATAAAAAGGACAATCTTTTTCTCGACAGTAAAAATTCTTTCATGTCAGCCATCACAGTCCTCCACAATTAACTCTCATTAACAAACAATTTAACAGTCACCCAACCATACATTCTTATATTTGAGTGATGATGTACTTTATTCGGTTCATACTGGGACGATTATACGCTCGACTCAGACAACTGTTGCTCGCTAGATTTTATCACATGGAGTTGCCCCACTATGACTCCTATTACCGTTAAACATCCACCCAACCACTCCATCAGAAACAATTGTTCTCCGTAGAAACTACTCGACAATAGGGCAGCAAAGACTGGTTCAAGGGAAAAAATTAATGCAGTCCTAGTAGCTGAAGTGTACTTCTGAGCATAGGTTTGAATAAAAAAGCTCAATGCTGAGCAGACAACACCCAGGTAAAGCAAAGCCAAGTAACTCGAAACAGGAAAATTGAACGAAGAAGCCTCCATTATTAAAACCGGCACACTGCTAAACAGTGCCGCCCAAAACATCTGAAGTACCGCTAATTGTTGATATGGTATGTAAACTGCAAAACGACCTAGACAGACAATATGGAAAGCAAAAGCCAGTGCACAACATAGTGTGTAAATATCTCCCCAGTTCAAGTTATTCAGATCGTTCGGACTAATCAGCATGTACAATCCTATAAAGGCAATGAAAATACCTGCTCCCATTTCCTTTCTAATGAAAATCTTAAATATTGCACGATTGAATAAAGGCACCATCAACACTGATAAAGCTGTGATGAATGCTGATTTAGCTGGACTGGTGTACTGAAGCCCAACAGTTTGAAATGCAAAGCCCAAAAACAAACACAGACCGGTTAGTCCACTACACCATACCGTTGCAACCCTAAGCCCTCGCCAAAAATAGGGGAATATCATCCACAGCGCCAACGCCGCAATTACAAACCTTATAAGGACAAGCCAAAAAGGAGTAATGGAGACTAAGGAATGTTTTATAACAACGAAGGATGAACCCCAAAGAAGGGCAACAAAGACGAGAGAGAAATCAGCTTTTTTGGATGTGCTTATTGGCACTAGTTTTTTCTATCTTGATTCACTAATTTGGAATGCCGACGACCATAGCAAAGATAAATAGCCATTCCGATTCCTAACCATACAAAAAATCTCACCCACGTTATCCAAGGCAGAGAAATCATCAAGTAAAAACATGTCACAATACCTAGCATAGGAATTAAGGGAACCCAAGGACATCGAAAAGGCCTATCCAGATCCGGTTGGCGCCAACGCAAAATAATAACGCCCGCACAAACCAAAGCAAAAGCAAAAAGGGTACCAATATTTGTTAATTCAGCAGCCTCTCCTATATCCATAAAGGCAGCAAAAAATGCTACCACTATCCCAGTGAGTATAGTTGTTACGTGAGGTGTCTGATAACGAGCATGAACTTTAGCGAATTGTCTTGGTAATAAGCCATCGCGGGACATTGCAAAAAAAATACGAGGTTGACCCAATTGGAAAACCAGCAAAACCGCGGTGGTTGAAACCACTGCTCCAAAAGCAACAATGCCAGCGGCCCAATTCATATCAAGATAACTAAAAGCCAAGGCTAAGGGCTCTGGAACGTTTAACTGCTGATAGGGTACGATCCCCATTAAAACAGCTGCTACAGCTATATAAAGCACAGTGCAAATCATCAGAGATCCAATCATCGCCAAAGGAAGATCCCTTTGTGGATTTTTAGTTTCTTCAGCAACAGTTGATATGGCATCAAAGCCAATGTAAGCAAAGAAAACAAGAGCTGCCCCCGTCATTACTGATCCCCAACCATTTGGGATAAAAGGCTGCCAATTTTCAGGCTTGACATAGAAAGCCCCCAATAAAATAAAAAACAACAGCACTGCCAACTTTATAATCACCATTATGGTGTTGAACCTTGAGCTTTCCTTAATACCAATCACCAACACTAGTGTAATCACCACGACAATGAGAACAGCTGGAAGATTAATAATAACTGGGAACCCAAATAAATACGGGGCTGATTCAAAAATCGTTGAGTTCTGCGATGCAAGATTGTAGTTAGTTGTAAGCCACACAGGTAATTCAATGTGGAACCCCCGCAACAACTCGACAAAGTAGCCCGACCAAGAAATAGCGACTGCTATATTCCCCACGGCATATTCCAAAATGAGATCCCAGCCAATAATCCAGGCCACCACCTCTCCAAACGTAAAATAACTGTAGGTATAGGCACTTCCCGAAATAGGAACAACAGAGGCAAATTCAGCATAGCAAAGAGCTGCAAAGCCACAGGCTGCTGCAGTTAAAATAAAAGACACCATCAGAGCCGGTCCGGCACCCAACCGGTCACCAGATCCCGCAGCAGCAGTACCCACTAATACAAAAATGCCTGCACCAATAATTGCTCCCACCCCCAGAGAGGTTAGGTCCCCTAAACTCAAAACTCTCTTGAGGCGGTACTTGCCCTGATCGGCAACATGCAGAATGTCACTTAAGTTCTTAGTCCGAAACATTACTTGCTCTCCAGAGACCTATACCACTGTTAACTTGGCATAACTCTGTAGTATTTTTTTAATACCGACATTGACAAACTTCACGGTAACTTTCAAATCATCTCCACTTTTCTGAACTTGAAGGACTCGACCATAACCAAATTTTTTATGAGAAACCTTAGCTCCGGCAACAAGTCCACCTCTTTTTCTGGAAAGATCCTCTAAAAAATAACGGGCACTTTCTACTGAGTTATAATTTTCCCCTGAAAAATTTTTTTTGTACGAGCTACGACGATAACGATTTTCTCCTGTGTTGGCACCCATATCACTTATCCCAAACTCACTCTTCCCACTTGATTGTTTTCTAATAAGATGCTGGGGAATTTCATTCAAAAATCGACTGGGGAAATTCTGTTCGCCCGTATCTCTGCCATAAAAACGCCGCTGCTGTGAATAGGTAAGGTAAAGCTTACTCTTAGCTCGCGTAAGCCCCACGTAACATAGACGTCTCTCTTCTTCCAGTTCATCTGAAACTACCGAACGACTGTGTGGGAAAAGCCCTTCTTTGGCATTGTGAAGGGTCATTAGACTGACAGCTGCCGATTCATCATAGTCATCTACTTCGGAACGCAAGGCCGCATGATCAAGAAAGTCTTGGAGTCCCCCCTCCTTATACTCACTATATTCCCTAGCAACAGTGATTAACTCTTCCAAATTCAAAATTCGACTCTGCGACTGTTCTGTTGCCTCATCACGAAGCGCTTGGACATATCCACTTTTTTCTAAAATTTTTTCCAAAGCCAAATGAAACGGTAGATCCATAAATTGGCATAATTCTTGCAATAAACC
>CAZASS010000094.1:0-7991 GCA_964487835.1 uncultured Acidobacteriota bacterium
TGCGGAATACTTAAAGGAAAACATAGATTCAAATTGACCCTTTTGAACAAGGCTGAGAGTTTCTTCAAAGTCAGCATCTGTTTCTCCTGGAAAACCGACAATTACATCAGTAGAAAGGGCGATAGGGCGTTGTAAACCATTAAACTTTTCTACTAATTTTAAAAAATTCTCTCTTGTATATTGGCGTCTCATTTTTTTAAGAATCGGATCCGAACCAGATTGCACTGGCAGGTGAACTTGATTGCAAATAGTTTTCATTTCTCCTATTACAGAGATTGTGGAGTCATCGAATTCTCGGGGGTGAGGAGAGGTGAATCGGACTCTGCGGAGTCCCTTAATTTCAGCAACTTTAGCCAATAAATCCGCAAATTTGAAACTATATTGTTTAGGATCTTTATAACTATTAACAGTCTGACCTAAAAGCAGAATTTCAACAAAACCTTGATCAGCAGCTTTTCTGACCTCTTCTAATATTGTTAGGGCTGGTCGATTACGCTCTTTTCCTCTTGTATAAGGAACAATGCAAAAACTGCAGTGTTTATTACAACCCTCTGTAATGGTGATGTTGGCTCGAAATTGACTTGCTCTAAGTACTGGTGCAATTTCAACAGGTGCTGGATCATTTAAAAAATCAGTATTTACTAGCTGTTTATTACTTTTTTTACCTAAATTATCCAAGAGGTCAGGGAGAGCATGGTACATATGAGTGCCAACTACCAAGTCAACGAAAGGGGCTTTTTGTGTCATATTTTGAGATTCTTGCTGGGCCACACATCCTACAACGCCAATAAAAAAATTAGGATCACTCCCTCTTTGTTTTCTGATTTCTCCAAGACGACTATAAACTTTGTGGACAGCTTTTTCCCTAACACTGCACGTATTGAGGATGAATAAATCGGCTTCTTCTAGACTGTGGACAGGCACCATGCCCCGATGAGACAACAACCCTGATATTTTTTCAGAATCGTGTTCGTTCATTTGGCAACCGAAAGTTTCTATTAAAAATCTTTTCATCATTGGCTTTCTTTGCTGAGCATTCTAACTAAATGAAGAAGACCCATACAAGAAGTCTGATATAGCTAGGGAATAAAATTCAAGCATCTATTCTCACTTGCTTAGTTGTAGTCTCGTTTCTTTGAAGTAGTTCCCTAGCCTGTTTTCTGGATGTCTCAGTAACATTTTCTCCAGCCATCATGCGAGCAAGTTCTTCAATATGATATTCTCCTTTAAGGGTTGTTATTTGAATGATAGTTCTTTTATTGCTTTGCTGTTTGTTTACGTGTAAGTGGTGAGAGGCCCAACAAGCAATTTGAGGAAGATGAGTAACACAGAAAACTTGATGCTGATTGGATAGAAGTGAGAGTTTTTCTCCTACAGTAGACGCAACTCTACCTCCAATTCCTGTGTCCACTTCGTCGAAAACTAATGTTTTGAGATAATTTTCAGGACTTACAATAGATTTTAGAGCCAAGATAATTCGAGAAAGTTCTCCTCCTGACGCAATTTTGGAAAGTGGTTTTGGGGATTCTCCGATATTTGGACTTAGCAAAAACTCAGCCTGATCAATTCCCTTTTCACTGATTTCTTCCTCTGTGGAGTTTAGGTCTACCTCAAATACAGTGTTTTCTAAATTTAAGTTAGCAAGTTCTTGACCAATACTTTTTGATAAATTTTTTATATCTTGATGTCTTTTATCAGAGAGGTTACGAGCTAACTGGAGATATTCGGATTCCAATTTTTTCTGTAAGACTACGAGTTCTTCAGTTTTAGTGTTGTTTTCAGCTAATTGTATTATTTCTTCTTTGGTACGGGCAGCGTATTCTAGAATGCCCTCTACCGTTTCACCATACTTCCGCTTAGCCTTATTAATCTCTAGTAGTTGTTCCTCTAAGTTATCTAAACGAACCGGATTGAATTCTATGCTGTCAGCATAATCGCGCAGATTGTGAGAAATTTCCTCTATCTGGAAACGAATATCTTTTATCTTTTCAGCTGTTTTTTGGTAAGCCGTATCAGTATTTGCAAGTTCTCCAATATGTGGTTCAGCTTGATTCAGAAGAGTTGATAATGAAATTTCTTGTTCATAAAGAATTTGATATGCTTGTTGTGAGGCCTGCAATCGATGCTCTGAACTGTTGAGAAGTCGGCGCTCTTCTTCCAATTCCTTATCCAATTCAGATCTAAGGTTTAGACTGTCAATTTCGGCAACTTGATAATTGAGGGTGTCTAATTTTTGCAACCGGTCTTTTTCATTAATATTCAAACTATTAAGCCTAGACCTAACAGTTTGTAATTTGTGAAATAACGAGCCCAGATGAGCAACAAGATTTTGATTTTCTCCAAAGGCATCCAAGAAGTCGAGTTGGTATTTGGGATGGAGAAGGAGTTGTTGGTCGTGTTGTCCATGGATGTCAGCTAAAAGAAGTCCTAGTTCTGAAAGTAGTTTCTGTGTGATCATTTTGCCATTCACAAAAATTTTATTGGAACCTGACAATGAAATTTCTCTGCAAATAATTAATTCTTCATCTTCTAGAGGCGTATTGGTTTCTTCCAGAGCTTTGTTGATGGGGTGTTCGGAGCTTACCTTGAAAATACCTTCTACTCTGGCTTTTTCGAATCCTTCTCTAACCATTTCCTGAGATGCCCGTTCTCCTACTAGAAGTCCTACTGCATCCACCAAAATCGACTTGCCTGATCCAGTTTCTCCAGTAATAAGATTGAATCCTTTTTCAAATTCGATTTCGAGATAGTCAATAAGAGCAAAGTTTTCTATCAAGAGAAATTTCAGCATGGCAATATGTTGATGAAGGATGAGTGAAATGTTTTCATAAGGAGTTTTGACAGGCCATTTAGATACCCTAAAGAAACAGCTGGCTCCGATTTAGTAGTACCGACTGCTTGCCGGATAATGGTATATGAGCGATGGGTCGGTTACAATCAAGATCGCTTAAAATTTTGCTCACATGAACCTGGAGTGATAGAGATTGATGTTTGTGGTGGCTCAGGGAAATTTTGCAAGTTTTTGGTCGTTAATTCTAAATAGCGGTCCTATAGCCCAATCAATACTAATAACGCTGTTGTTTTTTTCTATTTTTTCTTGGTCTATTATTGTCCAAAAAATTCGTTTCTATAAGGAAGTGAATAGGGACTCGCAAGAGTTTTACGAACATTTCAGAAGAACTTCTAGTTTTTCTCAACTGTATCAAGATTGTGAACAATTTAACCATTCGCCGTTGGCAGGAGTTTTTGTAAGTGGTGATGAAGAACTCAGTCGTCAGGTAGACGATTCTGCTAATTTACAAGAAAAAACAGATTCGACAGAGCCCCTAAAAATACATCAAAATTTCAATGGTCTGCAAAGAACGTTGGAAAAGGCAGCTCAGACTGAAATGACTACCTTGGAACACTCTCTTTCTTGGTTAGCTACAACCAGTTCTGTAACACCTTTTATTGGGTTGCTTGGAACTGTTATTGGCATTATCAATGCATTTCAAGGATTGGGGGCAGGGGGAACAACTACCATTCAGGCTGTAGCTCCTGGAATTAGTGAAGCTTTGGTAGCAACTGCAGCAGGACTTTTTGCCGCTATCCCAGCGTTAATTGCATACAATCATTTTATTACTAGACTAAAAGTTTTTGGTGTTGAGATGGATGATTTTGTAGTTGATTTTCTAAATACTGTAGAGCGCAGTTTTATCAATAAGTAATACTTCAATATGGCTTTTTCTACTCCATCAAACTCTACGAGACCCTCTCTTTCTGAAATCAATGTTACTCCTCTAGTTGATGTTGTCTTAGTGTTACTAATTATATTTATGGTTACTGCTCCAATTTTACAGACTGGTATAGAGGTAACTCTTCCTAAAACCAAAACAGTGGCTGCGGTGGATCCAGAACAGCGTGCTGTTGTGACCATTAGTCGTGATGAAATTCTTTTCTATCGTTCCAATAAAATTAATTTTAATGAACTTGGAAAATTGCTAGGTCGTGATATTGGCGATAGTAAACAACCGGTTTTTCTTCAAGCCGATGAGGATGTTTCCTGGAAGACGATAGTTGCCGTGGTGGATGAGATTCGAATTTCAGGTTATGAAAAAATCAACTTAGTGACCCGGCCCTATAGGCAAGGTCGTAAATAGGATAATTTGTGTCGAAACCAATTATTCAATCACATATTCATGAGTTTAGTTATCGGTGGCCAGTGGTGCTCTCTTTTACTGGACATGTTCTTTTAATGTTGTTTTTTCTTCTTGCTGTAGACATCTTCCCTGCAGATGAATCTCTTGTGATTGGTTCGGGTTTAGTAGGAGGCCAAGAAAAAGATTTTGTAACGGTTGGTCTTTCTTCAGAATTAAGTGGGGGTTCTGGAATGTATAAGCCATCTGTTACACCAAAACCTGCCGCTTCTCTACCATCTACTTCTCGTAAAGGAACTCAAACAACTAAATCAAAAAATGTTTTTGTTGAAAAAAGGAAGCGAAGATCTAGTTCTCGAACAACACAAAAATCCAACAAGAAAATTGAACGAGTAGTTTCAGGAGCTATTCCACGCCAACCTGATCTGGGAAGCGGAGGAGTCGCTGGTTCTGGAAGTGTTTTGGGGGGTGGACAGGGTGTGATGATTGGTTCGGGTACAAGTGCAGGGGTGATGGATGCTTGGTATGCTCGCCAAGTAGAGCAAAGAATTAGCCAAAATTGGCTCAAAACCTCTTTAGGTAGGCTCTCTCAGTCTGTACAGACCATTGTTAGTTTTGAGATTAGGGCTAACGGAGTCATCAAAAATGTCAAAGTCCAGAAAAATAGTGGTTTAGCTACAGTTGATTTAGCCGCTCAGAGGGCGGTAATGGCTAGTAGTCCCCTTCCCCCACTGCCGTATGAATTTCGGCATCGTCTAGTTAAGTTTACAGCCTATTTCAAATACCCTCCTAGATGAATGAATATTAGAGGAATTACATGAAGTTACCAGTTTTTATTGTTTGTTCTCTGTCTTGCCTAATTGTTTTGGCGGAAGCACAACAGGCAGATGTGGCAATTTATCCGCGTCCGAGGGAGGATACTAAGTTGGCAGTAGCTGATTTCATTCCCTTAACGTTTGCTAGTCAAGACACGCAGTCCACTTTAGAGGTATTTAACCAGGCACTTTGGAATGATTTGAAATTTTCGGCTTTTTTCCAAATGCCCTCCAAAAGTTTTTATCCTTTAAAGCCTCTTCGATTTCCAAGGGATGTGAGTTTTGAGAATTGGCAAGCTCCTACTTTGGATGTTGATTTTTTAATTTTTGGCAACCTTCAAGTGGATGGGCCTCAAGTAACTGTTGAAGCGTACCTATATGATGTTAAAACTCAACAGCAAGTTTTAGGAAAGCGGTACACTGTTTCTGAAAAGAAATTAATACGACGTGTCGTTCACGAGTTTGCAGACCAGGTTGTCTTTCAGCTTTCTGCTGGGACAAGCAGAGGTATATCTAAATCTCAAATTGCATTTACTTCTCTCAAAGGGGATAGCAAGGAAATCTATGTCATGGATTATGACGGGTTCAATCAGCAAACAATAACTGCCAATGGTGGTTTGAATAAGTTTCCTGAATGGTCCGCCGACAACTCTACCTTGGCTTTTGTGAGCAATTTGCCCAATAAAAGTCGGTGGGAGTTGTGGCTGCAAGGTTTAAAAGGGGGAAGAAATATTATTCCTGTTTCCACTTCATATGTCTCTTCTCCAGCATTTTCTCCAACTTCACAATCCATTGCATTTTCATCGCGATCTCCCAATAAATCAGATCCAGATATTTATGTGTCTGATTTGATGGGTAAGGGCTGGAGAAATTTAAGTAATCATCCAGGGATTGATACGTCTCCAACTTGGAGTCCTACCGGACATCAAATTGCTTTTGTTTCTGATCGGACTGGGACCCCCCAAATTTGGATGATTGATGCAGATGGCTCTAATCTTCAGCGTTTAGTTACAGAAGGTGGGCATTGTGATAGTCCAAATTGGTCTCCTGATGGACGTTTTTTAGCATATTCTTGGCAAGCCCCCACTCGTTGGAAACATGATGTCTATGTTATTGAGGTAGCTAGTGGTAAAATTTTTCAATTAACTTCAGGCAATGGTAGTAATGAAAATCCTCATTGGTCCCCAGATGCTAGACATATTGCTTTCCAAAGTACTCGTGCTGGTTCTAAGCAGATTTTTATCATGAATGCTGATGGTAAAAATGTTAAACAAATAACTGCATATGGGATAAACGAAAGTCCTGCTTGGTCGCGTTATGTTGAGCTTGTAGATCAAGAACAGGAGACACAAAAAGAGGAGGAGTAAAACAAATGAAAAAAAACTGTAGAGTGCGAAAATTGAGTGTGTGGAGTTCTTTTTGTTTGCTGTTGTTTGTGTCTGCATGCAGTAAACGAGCTGTTGAGATAGCTCCTCCTTCTTCTCCATCTCAACAAACTAGATCTATATCTCTTCCTGATCCAGATCATCCTTCTCCTACCGTTGAAATTACAGCATCACCAAGTACTATCAACATAGGAAGCCAATCTACGTTGCGCTGGAAATCCGCGGATTCTTCTAGTCTTACGATTGATTCTGGTGTTGGTAATGTATCTGAAGTGGGTTCGCTGGTTATATCACCTCGAAAATCTACAACGTATACAGTAACAGCAAAAGGTTCTGGGGGAGAAGCTGTTTCAAGCACTCGAGTAACAGTTATAGTTAATCCCGAACCTATCATGGTGCAAACTGACATAGATAACCTTCAACAAGCTATTGATAGTGGTAAAGTCCAACCTGTTTTTTTTGATTATGACAAGGCCACATTAACTCGTGAAGCAAAAGGTATACTTCAAGAAAATGCTCGTATTTTTCTCCAGTTTCCCAATGTGGAAATTGTTATTGAAGGACACTGTGATGAAAGAGGAACAGAGGAATATAATTTGGCTCTGGGAGATCGACGTGCAGAAATAGCTCGAAATTATTTGATTGAAATAGGTGGTGATGCCAATCAACTAGAGAGCTTATCATTCGGAGAAGAACGTCCGTTTTCATCTGGACACGATGAGAGATCGTGGCGACTAAATAGACGAGTTCACTTCACTATTCAGCGCTAGCTGTTTTGACAAAGTTCTATTGTGGGTAGAATTGTTAGATTTGACCCTATTGTTGCTTGAGAGTACACTTTGAGTTAGGGATGCGATGATGAAACAGATTGGTTTTATCTCAGGATTTTTTTATTTCTTTCTTTGTTTTTCCTTTTCAGGTATAGCGGGAACCAAAGAGGAAATCATTCGCCTGCAAAGCGATATTTTACAGCTGCAAAATCAAATTAGGCTTGTTAAGAAGGGTGCAGATGAAAGTAATGCTATCCTGAAGTCGCTCCTTGAACAGTTAAACGATCAGATTGCTACCACAAATTTAACAATAGATAATTTAACAAAAGCCATTAGTACCCAGAAAACAGGTTTTTCTGATTCAGTTATAGAACTTCGGGAAGAGATTCAGGCTTTGAGTATCAAGTGGGACGACACCAATGCTCGAATTGCTTCAGTGCAAAGAGAACTTCAAGAAAATCAATTGCAAGTTCAGTCTCTTCGTGAGATTCCCTCAGTTTCCCAAGGGCAAAATATCCAACCTGACCAAGTATATAGTGCCGTATACAACGACTATTTAATGGGAAATTATGATTTAGCTGTCGCTGGGTTTCGGGATTTTCTCATTACTTACGCTGATAGCGAGTATTCGGATAACGCTTCTTTCTATTTGGGAGTTTGCTACTTTCAGAAGGGGCAGTATGAACCAGCTATTCAAGCCTTTGATCAAGTCATCAAGTTGTATCCTAAAGGAGATAAAGCTGCACCATCTTACTATAAAAAAGCTTTGGCTTTGGGAGAACTAAAGCAGAAATTTGAAGCAGATGAGACGTTGAAAAGACTTGTTACCATTTTCCCTGAATCCCAAGAAGCGAAGATGGCAGCTCGAGAACTTGAATAGAATTT
>CAZASS010000095.1:0-4878 GCA_964487835.1 uncultured Acidobacteriota bacterium
GTTACTTCATCCCCAACACGCAATACTTCTTCGGCGTCACTCTGATCTGTTCTCGCCTGTTCAATATCGATTTGATCCGCTAATTCAGCCTTCTCAGCCAACACTGAAACTCTATCTTCCAACACTTCTAAAAATCCCATACTGCAAAATAAATAAGATTCATCTGTCCCTTGGCGATATGAAATCACACCTACTTGAAGCTCAGAAAGCAAGGGAGCATGCCCTGGTAAAATACCCAAATATCCTTGTGCTGCGGGTACGGTAATTTCATCTACTTCCCCACTGAAGAGAGACTTCTCAGGAGTTACAATTTCCAGATTAATTTTTTCAGGTAAAAGGTCTGTCATTAATTCTCCTAGTGGGCCATCATATTATTTCAACCCAACTTAGAAAGATTTCCTCTTAAGAACTTTCTTCTGTCAATTCCTTAGCCTTCTCTATAACGTCCTCAATACCACCTACAAGATAAAAAGCTTGTTCTGGAATATCATCGTACTGGCCTTCACATATTTCCTTAAAGCCTCGGATAGTATCTTCAATTCCAACATACTTTCCCTTGATTCCAGTAAATTGCTCCGCTACAAAAAAAGGTTGAGAAAGAAATCGTTGAATTTTACGCGCTCTCGTCACCGTTAACTTATCCTCTTCTGAAAGCTCATCTATTCCTAAAATAGCAATAATGTCCTGTAGATCCTTATAGCGTTGTAGAAACCCCTGCACCATCCGAGCTACTGAATAATGCTCTTCGCCAATAATACGAGGATCCAATATTCGACTAGTGGAAGCTAGCGGATCAACTGCTGGATAGATTCCCTGATCTGCAATAGAGCGTTCCAAATTAGTGGTTGCATCTAGATGAGCAAAAGCTGTTGCTGGAGCTGGGTCAGTATAATCATCGGCTGGCACATAGATAGCTTGAATTGAAGTAATTGACCCCTTCTTAGTTGTAGTTATTCGCTCCTGCAACTCTCCCATCTCTGTGGCTAAGTTAGGTTGGTATCCGACCGCCGAAGGCATACGTCCTAAAAGAGCAGATACTTCTGAGCCAGCCTGAGTAAATCGGAAAATATTGTCGATAAAAAGTAAAACATCCTGCCCCTCTTCATCTCTAAAATATTCAGCTACTGTCAGACCCGTGAGACTCACTCTTAAACGAGCTCCGGGAGGTTCGGTCATCTGACCATAAACAAGAGCTGCCTTATCGATAACTCCTGACTCTTTCATTTCCAACCAAAGATCATTGCCTTCACGGGTACGCTCACCTACTCCGGCAAATACCGAAAAACCACCATGTTGAGTCGCAATTCGGTTAATAAGCTCCATAATAATTACAGTCTTCCCAACTCCTGCACCACCAAAAAGACCAATTTTTCCACCTCGAGAGAAGGGTTGAATCAAATCAATTACTTTAATGCCCGTCTCCAACATTGAAGTTTCAGTATTCTGATCTACTAGTGCAGGTGATGGTCGGTGAATTGGATAAAAATTAGTGCTATCTACAGGCCCTAAATTATCAACAGGTTCACCCAAGAGATTCATTACCCGTCCCAAAGTTCCAGGCCCGACGGGCACAGATATTGGTGCTCCAGTATCAATTGCAGTCATTCCACGTATAACCCCATCAGTAGGTTGCATTGAAATACACTTAACGACACCTTCACCCAAATGTTGAGCTACTTCCAACGTGATATCAATATCCATCGGTGTCTCAAATCCCTCTGAGGTTACTTTAATTGAATTATAGATAGCAGGCACATGACCACCTTCAAACTGAATATCCAAAACCGGTCCCACGACCTGTAGTACCTTGCCAACAAGTTCTTCTGTCATACTGTATCTACCCCCAACAAACCAATTTTAAATTCTTGACCCAACAATTAATCCTCTTGCAAAGCATCTGCTCCGCTAACAACCTCAATAATTTCTGTAGTAATTCCAGCCTGTCGAATACGATTCATATAACGAGTGAGATTCTCAATAACCTCCGTCGCATTACGAGTGGCAGAATCCATAGCTGTCATTCGAGCACCATGCTCAGAAGCCTCTGATTCCAGCATTGCCCTAAACACCTGTGTCTCAATATGACGAGTTAGTAAACGATCGAAAATCACCGAAGGAGATTGTTCATATATATAGTCCAACGGAATTCGTTCCTCCTCTACCTTTAATCTTCCGATAGGCAAAAGTGGTTCGATAATTATCTCCTGCTGAATAACCGACTTAAACTCGTTGTAAACTAGAAAAACGGCGTCTAACTCATTTTTCGTGTAGTAATCAATAATATTGTGAGCAATTTCCTGAGCATATTTAAATTCAACTTGACTCATAATATTCAAGTATTGATGCTTAATTGGCCAAGAACGCTTCCGAAACCAGTCTGCTGCCTTGCGGCCCACTAGGGTCATACTGATCTCTTTGTTGGTCTCATCACTTTCGATCTCTTTTACAGCAGCCTTAATAATGTTGGAGTTAAACGCCCCACACAAACCCTTATCAGCAGTAATCACTATCAACATCACCTGATGATTCTCACGTTCTAGCAAAAGGGGATGCTGGTCCGACTCAACACGAGTAGCCAGTGAATTCAGAACCTCTAGCATCCTCCTAGCATAAGGACGAGCAGAAAAAATCCGATCCTGTGACCGTCTCAATCTAGAAGCTGAAACAAATTTCATGGCACGCGTAATCTGCTGAATATTCTTAACAGAATGAACGCGGTTCCGAAGATGAAGAAGAGCTCCACCAGACATTATTAAACTAACTTTCTATTGTCTTAAATGAACTAATTAAATTTAACCCGTAAGACAGATCAATAACATTCTACTTCAAACTATGCTGCGTTTTTTTCATTAAATATTTCCTTATACTCCGCAACAACCTCTTGTATTTTCTTCATTAGATCATCGTCTAAAACTTTCTTATCGATAATCTGCTCGACCAAATCGGAAGCGTTAGCTTCGATATATTCATGCAGTCCAACTTCAAAATCTTTTAGATCCCCTACTTTCAAGTCATCTAATCCACCCTGTGTCCCTGCAAAAATGGTAATAATCTGGCGCGTCACACTTAGTGGCTCATATTGAGCCTGCTTCAAAATTTCTGTCAATCGCTCTCCACGCGCTAGCTGTTGCTGGGTGGCTTTGTCCAAATCCGATCCAAACTGTGCAAAAGCAGCTAGTTCTCGATACTGTGCTAAATCGAGTCTCAATTTTCCAGACACCTGTTTCATAGCTTTAATCTGGGCTGCACTCCCAACACGACTAACTGATTTTCCAACATCAATTGCTGGTCGAATGCCAGAATAAAAAAGATTGGACTCCAAAAAGATTTGGCCATCGGTAATAGAAATAACGTTGGTCGGAATGTAAGCTGATATATCCCCTGCCTGAGTCTCAATAATCGGAAGTGAAGTCAAACTACCTCCTCCCAATTCATCACTCAACTTAGCAGCCCTCTCTAAAAGTCGGCTATGCAAGTAAAATACATCCCCAGGAAAAGCCTCACGCCCAGGTGGACGGCGAAGAAGTAAGGACATTTCGCGGTAGGAAGCTGCATGTTTAGAAAGATCATCATAAACAACCAAAACATGGCGATCCGTGTCTCTGAAGTATTCTCCTATCGCACATCCTGCATAAGGAGCTAGATACTGCATTGTAGCCGGATCAGAAGAAGTAGCCGAAACTACGATGGTTTTGTCCATTACCTCATGTGATTCCAGAGTTTTTACTACACGAGCTACTGTAGAACGCTTCTGACCAATTGCCACGTAAATACATATCAAATCAGTATTATTTTGATAAATAATAGTGTCTATAGCAATCGCGCTTTTACCAGTCTGACGATCTCCAATTAGAAGCTCTCGCTGTCCTCGACCAATCGGAATCATAGAATCAATTGCCTTCAATCCTGTTTGAACAGGTTCCCGAACCGGCTGTCTATCTGTTACCCCAGGAGCCAACGTTTCAACTGGATTATATTGCTCAGTATCAATAGGACCTTTCCCATCCAGTGGTCGCCCCAAAGAATCTACTACACGACCCAGCAGAGAATCTCCTACAGGAACCTCCATAATTCGTTTAGTTCTCTTAACTAAATCTCCCTCCTTAATAGCATGGAATTCCCCAAAAAGAACCGCCCCCACATTGCTCTCCTCAAGATTGAATGCCATCCCATAAACATCAAGTCGAAATTCTAATAGCTCAAGAGACATTACTTTTTCCAAACCGTGGATTCTAGCTATCCCGTCCCCAGCAGAAATTACCGTACCAACTTCGCTAACAACTACATCAGCACCGTAATCTTTAATTTGTTCCTTAATAATTTTGGTAATCTCATTTGCCTTAATTGCCATGACTTTTCTCCAAATCTCCTACGGAGTAAGATGCTGACGCACTTGATTTAATTGTGTTTCAACTGAACCATCTAAAATTGTCGATCCAATCTGTAACTTCAAACCACCAATTAGTTTCTCATCGATATGGTATCTTAATCTGACTTTTTTTCCTGTTAAATCTGCAATTGTCTTCTCCAGATTCTGCCTGTCTGAAATTTCTATTTCTTTTGCCGAAAAGGCATCAACTACAACTAATCCACGTTGTTCGTCTAGTAGGCTTCGATAAATCATTAAGACCTGTTGGAACTGGTTCATACGAGCATTCTCTAGAAGAACTAATATCAAATTCACTATAGTTTTTCCAAGAGGCATCTTATCTGCTAACTCTTCTATAATTCTACGTTTAGCAGAAAAAGGAATGGCTGGATTGGTTAAAGTCTCTCGAAGTTCTTCATGTGATCCCAAGAGCTCATCAAAAGCAACCAACTCATCATGAACCTTGTCTTCCTTTTGCAAATCAGTTGCAACACCAACCAAGGCCTCTG
>CAZASS010000095.1:4992-7963 GCA_964487835.1 uncultured Acidobacteriota bacterium
ATTTGGTAGATATTGAGGAAATCATCATTAATAAATTAGGTCCTTTCCATGAAGGAATCGTTTCTAACATGTTCCCATCACACAGGTCAAGATGCCCTCTGTTTAGCCTTCATTAATTGTCGGCATACTCCCCACACCAACAACATTTGTTATGCTATCTGGGAACCGATAAATTGGAACGGATAATTAAAACCTAAAAGAAAAAAGGAAATCTCAACAAGACAAAGGAGATACCAGAGTGAACAAACCCATTACATCTTCTCACGATGAACATATTGACGCTTCGATCAGCCAAGTTTCTCCGGAAGAAACAAACAGTATGCCTGTTGTCCCCTATAGAGTTGTTCATGCCGATATTCCTTTTTACTCCGATTCAGAATGTAAAAGCGAGGTCACCGATGGCAAGATCGTAATTTTAGAATCCCTTGATCCTGAAGATCTTTATCCAGAAATGGATATCATGCCTACCCGCAAACAGTATTCTCCCGGCCAGTTGGTAGACTGGAGTTTAAACAACAAAAAACAATGGGAAGAAAATTGGTTTAAACATCCTGAAACAGATGAAATTGAATATGCTTGGATCCTACACGTGGAATTTACTGGCCGGTTGATCAGTGATAAGACTCTACAGGAAAACCAAAAACAACTAGAAGAAATAGAAAAAAAATTAGCACAAAAATAGTATCGTAGTTGGCCCAATCCTATCCAAAACTAAATCTCTTCAGAAAAAACTAGATCTTTGTCACCATCGCTTTTTTCCTGGTGCTGATGAATGGCTTCAAGAGCTTCAGAAGTACCAATTTTCCTTAAAGCCCATATTGTATGACGATGAATCATAGGGTATTTGCTGCTTAAAAGGTACTTCAATTCAGGAATCATTTTAGAATCACCACTATTTCCCATAGCCACCACTACATTGCGAATAAAACCCAACCATTTGGTACGCTTGATTGGACTGCCGCGATACCTCTCCCGAAACTCTTCTGGAGTTATCTGAGCTAATTTCCTCAAATCAGAATATTGATTAAAATCACGTGGTTTAAACTCCTGAACTGTAGAATGAGGCACCTCAGTATTCCAGGGACATACATCTTGGCAAATATCGCAGCCAAATATTAAATTCCCCATAGATTCACGAAATTCTTCAGGTATATCCTCTTTTAATTCAATTGTCAGATAGGAAATACACCGACGGGCATCAAGCACATAAGGCTCGACAATCGCACCAGTAGGACAGGCTTCTATGCAAAGGGTACAGGAGCCACAACAATCCTCTGCGGGAACATCATATTGCAATTTCAAATCGAGCAAAATCTCGCCAAGAAAAAACCAAGATCCAGAATCTTCTGATAGCACATTTGTATGCTTGCCAATCCAACCAACACCCGAACGGGCTGCCCAATGTTTGTCCATAACTGGACCAGTATCAGAATAAATTTTCGCATTCACCTCGGGAACTAACAAAACAATATAATCCAATAACTCACCCAGACGCTTTTGCAATACATCATGATAGTCATCCCCAGAAGCATATCGAGAAATAACTCCTAATTGAGGTTGTTCATAAGGTAAATCGTAGGAATGAAAATAGTTCAAAGACAATGAAATAATAGACTGTACTCCATCCAAAACTTTCTCTGGATTTGTCCTTTTTATACTGTTCCTCTCTAAATAGGACATTTTTCCCTGGTACTGTTGATCTAGCCAGGTCTGGAGATAATTCCCCGGATTAGATGAAGCCGAAGCAATTCCCACACTATTGAAACCAAGAAGATAGGCTTTCTCCTTGATTTTTCGAGTTAACTCTTTGGTATTCTTGTATTTCACTTCTATCTTTTTACAACCATTTTTAAATACTAGTTATTAATCAGTCTAAATGACTATTATGACCCTTCCTCAAAATTACATTCTGTGCTATTTTCGAATAATGGACCCTCAGGCAAGTCCGACAGCAATTAATCTAGTCTTACTGATGGCTGGGCTTGTTCTTATACAAACCACAGTCCTTATCATCACTCTGTTCTTAATGCGACAGCAGCTAGAATCACTAAATCAAAAATTGCAGCGACTATCAGATACGACCAGTCGCCGTTTTGAATTTTTTAACCGAATATTAGATGTAGCTGAAACAGCCCTGAGAAACCTTCCAGATCTAGAGGATGTTACCAAGCAAAAACTAGAAACATTCACTAAAACAACTCAAAAAATAGACCAAAATGTTAGTCAAATAATTAGCACTCTCCGTTTAGAAATGACAAATACATCTAACCGGATCAATACTGCTTTAAATAATTTTTCCCGACAAACATTCCGTCTACATAAATTTCTAGTTAACCCTCCAATACTCTTTTCCTCTCTTTTGAAAAACATCATAACGACTCTGAAACAAAAATTGTCTCAAAAGAAAAGACCCTCTGAAGCTAGCTCAACAGACAGTGAACTCTTCATATAGACTTCCCCAAAAACTAATCTTTCAAAAACATACTTTGGATATTTATTTCACAGGATGGTCGCATGTGATACGGGTAAGACGAATATGCTAAAGGTTTAACTTAATCAAAAAGAGAAAGTTGCAAATTTTAAAGTTCAATCCCGCAGAGTTCGCAGAACATACTGTAAAATTCCTCCATGCAGATAAAAAGCTAATTCGTCAGGTGTATCAACTCGAGAAATAGCTTGGATGGTCTTTTCTCCATCATCTGAGGAAATACGCACAGTCAACTTTTTTCGAGGAGTCAAACCTTCTTCCAAACCTAGCACATCATAATTCTCTAGACCTGTAAGACCCAAAGTTTCTGGATTTTCCCCCGATTCAAACTGCAATGGTAAAATTCCCATACCCACAAGATTGCTGCGATGAATACGCTCAAAACCCTCTGCCAAAACCGCTCTCACGCCCAACAACAAGGATCCCTTGGCCGCACAATCACGAGAAGAGCCGGACCCAGATTCTTTCCCAGCAACAACAAAC
>CAZASS010000096.1:0-6455 GCA_964487835.1 uncultured Acidobacteriota bacterium
CCGTTGTAATTTGGTATACACCCCTGATGTATGCTCCTAAATTTATTGTAACCTTAACTATGCCCAACATTAAATATTAATGTTACTTCATTTGTTTTTTCCAGCCCTTTCCTGCCCGAACGAGTTCTATCACTTCAAAAATTACAAAAAGCCCTACTAAAAATATCCATCGATAATTGGAAGTGAAGAAAAAACCTAAAATGATACCTGTCGCACCAAAAGCCACACTAGAACCAGACTCTCTAGCCCGTAAATAAACAAAACATGCCACCAAGTAAAGCAAGGCAGGAACTGCTTCGGCCATTGCTGAACGAGAATACATAATTCCCATGCCCGAAACACTCAAAATCACTGCAGCTATGACGCCTGCAGGCCAACTTTGTTCAAGATGGCTAGTATACAAAAAGACCATTAAAACAGCGGCAATCCCAGCTAGAGCCGATAACAAAAACAACGTGTAGTCTTCCACACCCCCTGTACCTAAGGCAAAAGCAGTACAAATGGCAAGATAGGTGGGTTTTGGATTCCCTATCATAGAACCCTTAACCGTTCCTTTGATCTCAGATTTAGTCAATCGATCCTGTTCATACAACTCAAACAGAAACGGAAGATTCAAGACAAGATTTCTCCCCATTTTGGCAGAGTCGATATAGAACGCCTCATCCCAGTTCACAATGCCACGGTCATCCAGTTGATAAAGGCGCAGGGTTGCAGCTCCCATTACGACAAGAATAATCAACACCCAAACTCGACTATTTTGAAACATAGTTTTCTTTAACCAATCAGGACTTGAAATTTTCTACCTAATCCACACCCTAAATACCCTATAGCACCCACCACATAATCCATTCTATTTCAGAGAAACCTTTTCACACCTTTGACAGATGAAAATAATTGGAGACAAAAAAAGATTATTATCCGAAGTTCAGATGAATATAGGCCATGAGAAAAAGACAGGCTCCCCAACCACTATGTACCCAAACGGGGTGCGGCAATTTCGTTAGACCATATGACGCAAAGATTAGAAGATACCCTAAAATTTGATAAAAAAATCGAGGAGATGGACTCGTGTACGCCAATGCAAAAACGCTAATTGTTATCAGGCACAAAAAGATCAGACAAATCGCTTCTCTTCTTTTTTCCCTCACTATATGGTAAATCCCTACAACCGTTGCCGGCATAAGGAAGTACCAGAGCCATTGGCCTATGTACATAAAGTACATATTGAAATTTCTCCAGAATGGCGGTGCATCAGGATGGAGCCCTGGAATAACCCATGCAAAGGGAGAAAACACTACTCTAAAACTTCCTACTATCCAATTTATTGCAACATCTTGTTTTCTACTGAACAATAATTTAGCTGCAGCAAGATTCATAAGATCCCTATCTTCAGAAATATTAACTCTGTAATCCCATCCTCTTCCTCCCTGATCTGACTGACGCGCAAGAAGTAGATTGAGCCCCCCCTGATAATCGCCTCCCAAAAAGAATCGATATCCCAAGAACCCAAGCTGTGGAACAATCCAACTTTCCACTACACCGATCCCAAGCAACACAGCTAAAAATATAACTACTTTTTTCACATAATGTACTTGTCTTTCCAAGAACCAGAGTAATGCAGCAATAGCCAACATAAGCATTGCTATATAGAGGCGGAAAGGATATAGAACCGCAACAGTGGATATTGCTAACCAGAAATATCCCAGACGTCGAGTCTGAACAAACCTAATAGCATGGTAAAGAAAAAAGGCCATCAAGTAGTAAAAAATAGTATCCCGTTACAATCGAGAAGACGTTACGGTATAGCCTGTAAAAATGACCATAAACCAAGCTGCTCTCCATGCAACTTGTCGATCAAATAGAAGTTCTCCTATCTTGAATATAACGATTATTAGTGCTGAAGAAAAAAAAGCGTTCACAAACAATGCACCCAACATGGAATGGCCAAATAGAAAGTAGAATATTGCTAATACGTAGTAGTAGGCAAAATGTGTATGAGCAACTCCAGTAAACTTCCCAGATTGCCAATCCATTGCCATAGACCAAGCCACTTGGTCATAACGAAGGGAGTCATCTCCCGAAGCAGTACTAAGAACAATATCGCCAACATAGGCACTCAGAAATGTAGAGTTCAACATTACGACAGTAAAAGCGCATTTTAATAAGAAACTAAACAATACAAGCTTAATCACACGCTTTCTGTCTTCATCATCAATGCTAAATTGACATGCCACGGCAAGAACCATTATCAAAAGAAACATAATTAAGGGAATAGGACCTAGGAAGGAGAGTGCTGAACCCGTTGCTGCATTAACGGTAGACACGATAAGAATCACCCCGGCAGCCAGAGCTCCCCACTGTCCAGCCAGAGTTCCCCATTGCTCATAGTAACGTGCAATCAATCCGGTCATGTTATATTTCCCAAATACTCAACTGCACCTACAAAACATGCTATAAAAAAAAGCTTAAACAATTTCCTGTACACCTTATTCAAGGAATTTTACCTCTTAGAACTGGCAAGTGCCCGAAAATACATCCGTTTGGTCTCACTTCCCAGTTTATCCAAAGAGAACTGAGTCTTGACTAGTTCCTGAGCTCTCTGACCAAATTGCTTCCTTTTGTCTGCATCTTTTAACAACTCTATTATTCGGCGAGCAACTGCTTCAGAATCTCCAACAGACACAATAAAACCAGTTTTTCCATCTGCCACACACTCTCGGGTTCCTCCCGCATCAGTTGCTATAACCGGTTTTCCGGCTGCCATAGCCTCAAGAATCACATTAGGAAGCCCTTCTCTTGAAGATGTTTGTACTACCATATCTGCAACCGATAAAGCACTTTTTGCCGGCACCTCACCGACAAGTGAAACCACATTTTCTAATCCTAAAGAGTTTATTTTTTTTCTTACAACCTGATCGTAAGCTTGCTCCTCTGCAATCTTTGATGTCCCTGCAAGAACATACGACACAGAAGGAATTTTCTGACTAACCAACTTCACTGCTTCAAGAAAGGTCTCGATCTTTTTCTGAGGACTAAATCGGCACATCTGCAGCACGACAGGACCATGAGAGGATAACTTCCATTCAGATTTGATATTGGCCACTGACTGAGAATTACTCATTTGTGGATCTTGAAAAACATGGTAGTCAATGCCGTTGTGAATCACACATATCTTCTCAGATGACCAATTTTCATAGGATACGAGGTAATCTTTTACTGCTTGAGCGTTCACTGCCATTATGTCTGTATATCGCATTAAGAAATGGTCCAAGCGACGTTGCAAAAATGTTTTGGGAGTAAACACATTTCTCTTTGATGCAATCAGAACAGGTACTCTCTTTATGATTCCAGCAAGACGCCCCCACAAATTGGCCCCGAAACGAAATGAATGAACTATCATAATGCCTTTGGATGCTATGATCTGACTCACCCTTCCTATTTGCCCAGGATCAAAGCGACCTCTACGCCCGGTAGTGATTACATCTATCCCATAAGATCGAGCTTCATTGGCCAGTGGACCCTCATCAACAAGACAGCACACTGTGACCCCAATATTTTTTTCAGACAACACTTTGGCTAAGTTCACAATCTGACGTTCGTTTCCACCCACTCTGAGTGTTGGAGTAACCAGTAAAACCTCAAGATCCTTCGTCATAACAATGAACCTTGTAATTTTTCTTTAAACAGCTTGGCAATAGACTCCAAGTGTTTTTCAAGACTTAATCTGGTCTCTATAATATTCCGCCCCTCATCTCCCATCGATCTGCGCAAATCATTATCTAACAATAATTTGCAAACTTCTTGTGCAAGAGCCTTGGGATCTTCAGGCTCAACAAGTAGCCCGCTGACTCCTTCTGTAACCACTTCTGGAATTCCACCCACACGTGTAGCAACAACTGGCCGTCCTGCAGCCATGGCCTCTGCACACACATAGGAAAAACTTTCCCCAAGCGAACTAAGAACAAAAACATCTAAATCACAATAGAACTTGGCACGCTCCTGGTCTCCACGGAATAGTCCAATAAATGAAATATTATGAGAAATACCCAACTGTTGTGATAGATCTTTCAACTCACCCAAAAGTGGTCCTTCTCCAGCTATTTTGAATTGGACGTTCGGGAACTCATAAAGAATAATTTGTGCCGCTTGAAGAAAATATTCAAACCCTTTGACAGGAGTTAAGTTAGCCGCCATTCCAACAACTAATGTTTTTCTTTCCTGAAAAGGCTGCTTCTCAAGAGAAGTGCCATCAATGCCATTGGGGACTACAAAAACATCGTTTCCACGAACGCCAATTTGCTCAATAAAATCCTTCCTAACTGCTTCTGACGGTACAACAACAGCATCTGCCATTCGGCAACAGTAGCTCAGAATCCTTATATCAACACTGGAATGTCTCTGACTAACTAGATTGCGATGGGTGTACACAAGAACATCAACACCGGCCAAACGACCTGCCAACAAAGCAGCCTTAGAATAATATTGACTGGCATAAACAATTTTTATGCGATGGCGCCAAAAGGCTAGAGTTAAATAGGCAACTGCCCAAACTTCATTTAATAGTGATAGAACGCGTCTGATCCCTTTTCGAGTGATGTGTAACCGCTCCGGACCACTGGAAGTCTTGCCTGATCTAGGACGCCGATTAATTTTTTTTGCAATCCACTCCTGCGGGTGGAAAAAATCGATCACCGGTACTCCATGACTAGATAACCCAAGAGAATCTTTCTTTGATCGATATGCGCAAAAAACAATAGTTTCAAACCCGTATGATTTAAGACCGCGTGCCAGGCAAGCAATATGATATTCCGCACCCCCCGCTGCATATAGAGAAGGGGTTACCAGTGCAACCTTAATCGAATTTTTTCTCAACTGGAAAGTCATGTAATAAAAGGTTAGACCCTACGTCGAGCAGAAAAAGAAAAGCCTGCCACTGACAATTCCTCATCAGAAAGCGGAGAAAACTCCCGCGCAAGATTTGGACGTACTGATTTGACAGAAAAATCAGAGTAATGGTGATTTATAATCCAATTCGTAACTTCAAAACCTGTTTGACGAATAAGTTGCGTATAGCTTTCACAACGCGTCCTATTAATGTTTCCAGTACGTGATCCTATGGCACTCCACCACCAAGAAGGCAGAGTGAGAAAAAACATATCGGATCTGTCTGTAAACATCCCATGTGCACGAAGATCAACCCGGTGAATCATGGTTCCACCCGGTTTCAATAAGCGTGCAAACGCCTCAAAGACTACTTTCAGATCAGCAACATGTTCTAGGACAGATCTGGAAACAATAAGATCAAATCCATCAGATGATTTGTAGGACTCAACAGGGCAATTCTCCCAATAATCAATCATTTGAGGATCAACCTGTATCTTTCCATTAACCATCCCGTATGCTGACTTCATTTTGAGAGCTTCTGATTGAGATAAGTCCTGTTCAAGACAACGATAAACATTAGCTTCCTTGTTCGAATCTCTTATTTGAGAAAAACGATCCAGAGCCACCACCTGCTCTGCACCCGCAGCAATAAACTTTAGAGCCACTCCAAAATTGTCTCCAGGTCCCACTTCTAAAATTTTCTTACCCAAGATATCTGCTGTAGAAAACTGTCCAACTTCAAGATATTCTCTGAAAACTTCATCAACATATTCCACACCCTCCTCAACTGACAAAGCATTGAAAGTTCGCCCCGTGTGGTGTTTAGTTCTCCAATTAACCAGAAGATTTTCCATAGCCAAATACAAAGAGAATACGTACAAATTACCTCGCAAGAATTCCCTGATTTTTTTGGGTAACAGCTGCGTAAAAAACACGTTCAGAAATCCTCAAATACACTCAATTTTCAGCACTGCATCTCATTCATAACATGGTTTAAAAGCCGAACACCACTGACATAACGTGCTAAAGCTCTATCCTCTGTGTCGTTATTCTCAAGATGAAAGGGAGCAAGAGCACAAAAATGAAGCGCCTCAACAAACCTAATCCGTGTCTCCCACAACTGATCATCACCATACTCTCGCACACACTCTTTGATCACAGGCTTGAGGGCCGCTTCGAGCAACTTGTACCGCGCAACAATAGCTTCATACCCCTGAAACCCAATCTCTATACGAGGACTTCCAGAACCAGTTTTAGCCTCAATCGACATTTTCCCTTCGTGCAACAGGTCATATCGCCCCTCGACACATGTCCACAATTTGCCAATGTCGTACGTCCAGTCATATCCCCTCATCTCTCCTCTCGGATCAAGCAAGATAAATTCCATTGTCTCTGGATTTACAAGAAAGTTGTCAAAATGAAAATCCCCATGAACCATAGAAGTGTAAACAGGTTCCATAGCACTCACAATTTGAGGATTTCCCTCTAACTGCTGCAATAGTGGTAAAACATTTTTTTGGACTTCACCATTAATAACAACTTCATTGCTCACAATGAAGGGTCTCAACACT
>CAZASS010000096.1:6465-7947 GCA_964487835.1 uncultured Acidobacteriota bacterium
CATCAAGCCGAGACAGTTTTGTCATATCATCGACTTCCATGCTTATCTTATAATTAACTTATAAAATATTATGTCAAATTAAATTGAACATTTCCGTAATGTCTTGTGAATAATCTCTGCTTGTTTGGCATTATATCCGTGTTCCAAGTGGTGTATTGCTCTGTATTGATCTGCAAGAGGCCGACGATGGTGAGCTTACGGACCTGGTGCCAACACTTGAGAAAGATCTGCAACTAACTGGAGTCTCCTGCGAATCCGACTTAAGTGAATCTGTTCTAGCCAGGGAACCTCTAGCTTCTCCTTGTTTTCACAAAACAGTTTCTCAAAGGCAAACACACACATCTTGGCAAGTAATTTTTCGATAACTGGAAGTGGAACTTCTTCCGAAAGAAACGACTGTCTCAGGCTATGCCATGGGTACAACGGCATATCATAGTAAACCTGTTCCTCTTCAATGGAATAATCCAGAACAACCGGAAAATACGATTTTAGTCTTTCCGGAATGTGGACTAAAAAATCTATCTCTTTGGCAAGATCCCCCTTCGACATCGTAGTACTTTTTCTTAGAACTGTTCTGTCTTCTAGAACATCAAAGGTGTTCGTATAAGTCCCGCTCGAAAAACTACTCACTGTACTATTCAACAGTCACTTTGTCATTGCTTGCCGGAAGTTTTACTGCCAAATGGGTAATCGGGCCACAATCACCCTGAAAGCCGTGACTGTCACCGGGCTCCAGAATAACTCCGTCCCAATTCTCCATTACATAATCTGTTCCATTGACAGTAATTTTTCCACCCTCAGGAAACCAAATAAATTCAACAGATTCAGAATGAAAATGCTCATCAAATTCACCCTTTGGTAACTTAGAATGGTAAAAAATTACGCTGTCTATCGGATCTGAAAATTTATAACTGGCCAGCGCTTTTGTCTCTCTTCCATAAGGTTTTTCACCATATGGATTTTCATTTGATCGAATAATTTTCACAATTCACACCCTATCCTTCCGGGACTACAACTTTGTCATCTGCATCAGGTACTCGGATTACAAGTATCTGCATATTTTCCTGTGCCCTTATCTGGTGCACATCTTCTTTTTCCAATACGACTAGGTCCCCTATATCCAACGAATAAATTTCCCCATCAATTTCAACAGATCCCGGGGTCAAATAGTAGAACATCTCCAGCGATTCGCTATGGTAATGCTTGTCTTCCACACACCCAGCTGTAATATTACTCACAATCATGCTTAGGCTATCTGGACAAGACACTTCGTAATCACTCAGTAACCTGGTAATGGTTCTCCCATCATCCCTGTCCTCATTTGCAGTATCTCTGCGCCTAACTATCTTCATTTTACACCCCCTATATTAGTATCGAACAATATCATCCATTAATCAGCTGCGTGATCTGATCCACAGAAACTACCTTCAAGGATTCCACCTGCCAATCGGATAGTTCTTTGCTCGGACTCTCTATTTCTTC
>CAZASS010000097.1:0-7852 GCA_964487835.1 uncultured Acidobacteriota bacterium
TATCAACTTGCTCTTTAGCTAATACTGACTGGCATTCCACACACCAATATACTGCCACCTTCTTCCTGTAGGCTAAATTGCGCTCGTACATCTGAATAAAAAACCACTGATTCCATCGATAATATTCAGGAGTACAAGAGGCAATTTCACGAGTCCAATCGTAACTCCAACCCATTTGAAAACATTGTTTTTTCATGGCATTGATATTATCCAGCGTCCATACTTCAGGATGAATGTCACGTTTAATAGCAGCGTTTTCAGCTGGCAATCCAAATGCATCCCAACCAATCGGATGAAGTACATTAAAACCCTGCATTCTCTTAAAACGTGCAACCGCATCCCCTAGGGAATAGTTTCGAACGTGTCCAATGTGAAGGGCTCCTGAAGGATACGGAAGCATTTCGAATACGTAGTATTTTGGTGTGTGCGATTCTTCTTTGGTCACAAAATGGACTGTTTCGTTCCATCGCTTCTGCCACTTCGGCTCAATTGCTTTAAAATTATACCGCTTATTCATCGTCCTCATTAACTCTTAGTCGATATCCGCCACACCAAAATCATCGTTATCATCAACCTTAGACAGCACAATTCCTTTCTGTGCCTGGTATTTGCCTTTTCTATCGGCATAGGAAGTTCGACAGACCTCACTTGCTTGGAGAAAAACAACCTGAGCAATCCCCTCTCCAGAATAGATTTTAACGGGTACCGATCCAACATTAGAAATCGACATGGTGACATGTCCCTCCCATTCTGGCTCAAATGGAGTTACATTAATTAAAATTCCACATCTTGCATAAGTGGATTTTCCCATGCAAATTGTTAGGATGTCCCTTGGAATCCTAAAATATTCGACTGACTGCCCTAACACAAATGTACCTGGATTAATAACACAATAGTCCCCTCTAAAATCTCCAAACGACTCATCTGTAACTTCTTTTGGATCTAAAGAAGTTACAGACTCTCCTTGAAAAATCTTGTAATCTTGTCCAACTCGAAAATCATATCCATATGATGACAGACCAAAAGAAATTTTCCCTTCCCTCACCTGTGATTCATGAAAAGGTTCGATCATCTTGTAATCTCTTGCCATTTGCGCAATCCAATGATCCGGCTTGACTCCCATAGACACCTCCAAAACTAAAAGAGTGCTAATCTTCCCAGAATCTTCTTTTCCAACAGTCACTCCTTACTAGACTTGCCCCGAGCATACACTCATTTGGCTGGAGAGACACTAGCTCGATCCTCTAATTCAAAAGAGATTACTTCATACCTTGACACAACTTCTGCAGGCAATTATAGTCAAATTAGTGATTTATGGAGGAATGTTAAAGGCGTGATTAAACAGGGTATCATCTCTCGTGTGGCCTCTAAACTGGGCATTACTAAAGTTAAATCAGAAGTAGCGGTTGAGGCTTTTCTGAGCGCTTTAAAAGGCGCAATGAAAAGGGGAGAACGTATTGAACTCAGAGGCTTTGGTGTTTTCATGGTAAAGCCTCGAAAAAGCGGTATTGGCCGAAACCCCAGAACTGGCGAAGAGGTACCCATCCCCCCTGGAAAGACAGTCCGATTTAAACCAGGCAAGGAAATTCGTTTTACTCAGTAGCCCATCTTGAATTGGGAACATTCGACTTCCAACCCATTTTCAGAGTTTCAATCTGAATCCGAACCCTCCTCTTCCCCGGAAAAGTCTCCAGTACTTCTCCAGGCTATTTTACTTGGCGTTACATTTTTCACTACTTTAATAGCTGGATTTTGGTTTCACATTGGATTTACTAGTTCCACTCCAGACCAAGCTATTGTGCAACTCACTCAGGCCCTTACTAATCCGTTAGAACTCTTACGCGGTCTCCCATTCTCCCTAACTATTTTATTAATTTTATTAGCTCATGAAATGGGTCATTATTTAACTTGTCGGCACTACAATATAAAGGCCACTCTTCCTTACGTTATACCTGCACCCTTTATGTTCGGCACATTTGGAGCCATTATTAAAATTAAATCCAAATTTGATAATCCACGCCAACTTTTCGATGTAGGAATCGCAGGTCCTTTAGCTGGATTTTCACTGATCCTTCCTGCTCTTATCATTGGCCTCCAAAAATCTAAGATATTTATATTTAATTCATCAGTTGAAGAAACTTTAGAATTCGGAGAACCCCTATTATTTTATCTAGCTACTCTTTTCTTCTTTCCAGGAAATCCCGAAGCTAGTATCAATTTACATCCCATTGGATGGGCCGCTTGGTTTGGAATGTTAGCCACCAGTATCAATTTACTCCCCATCGGACAACTAGATGGTGGCCATATCGTATACGCTATTCTAGGATCAAAAGGTCATCGTATTGTATCCCAAAGCACTTTTTTTATTTTAGTGGCCATCAGTCTCTACTCTTGGCCTCCTGCCTATCTCCTTTTTTCTATTATTCTCCTTTTTCTGGGATTTCGTCATCCGCCAACACGCAACAGCTCCCCCTCCTTGGACAAAACCCGCTTACTTATCGCTCTTGGAGGACTCCTTCTACTTATCCTAACTTTCATTATGGTACCCATTCGCGTTATATCCCATGCAAATTAAATTCAAGTAATGGATAACTATTCTAAAGAAGAACAAAAAAAAATTATCAAGAATTATTTTGGTCCCTCTGAGGATGGAGAAAACCCACGCTGCTCCCAGTGTGGTGATATCCTCCACTTCAAAACCATCCATGTTTCTGAAAAACCATATTTAAAAATTTCTGTTAGCTGCTCTGACTGCCGATTTCACTTTGTCTGGCATCAACCCAACTCCCAAGAACCTTGGAAATCACTACATCTAGACTACTTTATGGAACGCCATAGGATTGAAAAACCTATTCGCTGTCCTTTTGATGACTGCTACATCACCTACACTGAATTTAGGGATGCTGTCATAGAATTTCGCTGCCCCTACTGTAACCACTGCGGGACGACAACTCTCAAAGATGGTAAATAGAACTACTTAATTCAATCTTTGAATTTACTCTAACAAACCAATGATCTTAATAATTCTAAATTTTTTAGATCTTCTCTGTTCGTCTTACCCTTAGGAGTCTCTAAAATTTTAGGAACATCCTCAAATCGAGAATCATTTAAAATAAAGGCAAACGCATTGACTCCTATTTTTCCTTTACCTATATGATCGTGTCTATCCACTCGACTCCCTAACTCTCGCTTACTATCATTAAAGTGAAATAAACTTAACTTATCCAACCCAACAGCTCTATCAAATCTATTCATAATTTTTAAATATTCTTTTTCTTCTCGGATATCATAGCCAGCAGCAAAAACATGACAAGTATCTACACACACTGAAACCCGTTCAGGATAACGACAACTATCCAAAATATCGCGTAAATGTTCAAATCGGTAACCAATATTGCTTCCCTGTCCAGCCGTGGTTTCAAGAGCAACTTTGACATTCACATCTCCCGATTTTTCATGGACCTGATCAAGGGCTTTGGCTATTCTCCGTATTCCTTCTGCTTCTCCACTTCCGACGTGAGCTCCAGGATGGGCAACTAGATAACTTAAACCTAAACGCTCACAACGATTTAACTCTTCTACTAGAGCATTGATTGAACGAGCCCATAATTCATTTTTAGGAGAGGCTAGATTAATCAAATAACTATCATGTGCCACTACCTCTTGTATCGTTGAATTTGTCCAGCTGTTGCGGAAAAGTTCAACTTCCTCATCCGAGAGTATTTTCCCTTCCCATCTATTATTATTTTTTACAAAAATCTGGAGCACATTAGACTCCACCTGAAGAGCTCTCTCCAAAGCCATAGGAGTTCCTCCAGCAATTGACATATGAGCACCTAAAAGAAGTGATTTCTCTCTCACACTGTCCTCTTTATCATTTTGGGTAAACCTCTTGCTGCTCAGGCATGATGCAGACTAATATAGCACCCTTTACTTAATTAATATCTTGGACTGGTTCTATTTCAATTTATTTTCGATATTGACCAGAGTCCACGCAAAAAGCAGAATAAAAAGAAAAGGTTTAGCAACTATCAATATTTTTATTAGCACATGGAGAAATCAAATTTGATGATTAAAGATATCATTAGTTTTTGCGCGGTAAGAGATTGTGAAATCAATCTTGGAGATCCTAAAATTGGTTTCATAAAAATTAATGGGAACGGTCTTGAACGTTCAAATAACTACCATCGCTACTTTTCACTTAATGAACTATCATCCTTCCCTTCCCCAGAAAAAGTAATTAAAGAAGCTTCAACTTTTACAATTCATTTGGGTCAAAAATCTAAAACTCTAGACAGAATTCAATTTGAACAAGAACTTAAAATCTTCCAAAAGAAAGCAGATATTTAATGAGCTACTCCTATACAAATCTTCGCGACTTCATTGCCAAATTAGAAGAGGAAGGTGAGCTGAAAAGAATTAAGACATCTGTCGATCCTATTTTGGAAATTAGTGAAATCACCGACCGAGTTTCTAAAAAATTTGGACCTGCTTTGCTATTTGAAAACCCTAAGGGGTCTTCCCATCCATTGCTCATTAACGCCTTTGGCTCCTATAGAAGAATGGCTCTATCTCTTGGTGTTGAATCACTTGAAGAAATCTCCAAAAGAATAGATGAACTCCTTGAAATAAAAACCCCAGAAAGTTTCTTGGATAAAATTAAAATGTTGCCTAAACTGGCTGATTTATCTCGTTTCCTCCCTAAAAAAGTCAGTTCTGCACCTTGCCAAGAAGTAATCAGGAACGAGTTCTCATTATTTGAATTCCCAATTCTTCAGTGCTGGCCACAGGATGCTGGACGTTTCATAACTCTCCCTCTTGTTTTCAGCAAAAATCCAAAAACAGGAAAAAGAAATTGTGGCGTATATCGCATGCAAGTATTTGATGAACGCACCACTGCTATGCATTGGCAAACCCACAAGCATGGAGCCAAACACTTTGGTGAAGCCAGTCAACTCAAAAAAGAATCGCCGGAAAAAGGTTGTATTGAAGTGGCGGTGGCAATCGGAGCAGATCCTGCAGTAGTATTTTCCGGCATTACTCCTCTACCCGACGACCTGGATGAAATGCTTTTTGCTGGATTCCTACGTAGAAAACCTGTCGAAATGGTTCAATGTAAAACCGTGGATTTAGAAGTTCCAGCCAATGCGGAAATAGTAATGGAGGGTCATGTTAATCTAGATGAGCTTAGAGCAGAAGGACCTTTTGGAGATCATACTGGCTACTACTCCTTACAAGATTCTTATCCTGTCTTCCATGTTAACTGCTTAACTCATCGTAAAAATCCAATCTATCAATCTACGATTGTTGGCAAACCTCCCCAAGAAGACTGCTACATGGGCCATGCAGTAGAACGTATCTTCTTACCTTTACTCCAAAAAATGTTGCCTGAAATCGTTGATATGCATATGCCTTTTGAAGGTATTTTTCATAATTTGCTCCTCATTAGCATTAGAAAACGTTATCCAGGACAGGCTCGTAAAATTATGAGTGCTATTTGGGGTCAGGGACAGGCCATGTTTTCCAAATGCATTGTAGTACTTGATGAAGGAACAGATCTTAGAGATTATAGTCAAGTAGTCTGGAAAACACTTAATCATATTGATCCAGAGCGGGACATCCAATATGTCCTCGGGCCTATCGACTCATTAGATCACGCTTCCCGACAACCCAACTTTGGTTCTAAAATGGGTGTTGACGCTACTCAGAAACTACCTGAAGAAGGTTTTCAGCGTGAATGGCCAGATGAAATAATTATGTCGGAAAAAATAAAACATCAAATCGATGAGATCTGGCCTGAACTTGGGCTCAAATAATGCGTAGCCAAGCAATCTAGCAATAAATTAGAACCCTAACTGATAATTTTAATTTTTTTTAAAAACTTTAAGGCCCGTGAAGCCTTCTAGCAGCCAAACTAGCTGAGGAAGAAATATCCAAATTAGGGTGCCCAGCCATTCTCTCAACAACATTTAAGGCTGACTGATCACCTCTCAATCCCACAATTTCTAAAAGAGCTATACGAATTTTGGGTTTCTCACTCTCAATATAAGAATATAATTTCTTAACATCTTGAGAATTTAACTCCAAAAAATAATGAAAGACTTGTTCCTTAAGCACATTATCAATCATTTCTACGATGTGCTCATCTCGCCCCATACGAAAAATAGCAAATCCCATGGCCAACTTAACAGACTCAGAAGATTCACGTAAATATTTCCTAGTAACTTCAGTTATGTAGGCTGGATCCCCCATTCGCCCTAAACCCTCAGCTCCATAACGACGATAAAAGTCCCGTTCATCCTGCAAACCATTAACAAAAAGATTAGCAGTCAGTGGATCACCGATATAAGCCAATGCCTCAAACAATTTTCTCTGCAAATCATCTTTACCGGAAATTGGGACAACTCCCAAAATTTTCCTGCTTTCCTCTACACCTGAATCATAAAGTTCCTTAAGTTGAGGAACAGCTTTTTTAACACCTAACCGACCCAAAGCAAAGATAGCTTCATCGTGCACCTTTTTGTCCGAATCAAGTATAAATGGAATTAAAATTTCTCCACTCAACTTATCCCCAATCTTGTAAATGGAACGGATCAATTCTACTTTCACTCGATCGTTAACTTCACGTTCCAACGCTTTCCCTATGGCGGGAATAGCCGATCGAGCTCGCAAGACACCAAGTGCACTTGAAGCTTCTTCCCTAATCTTGCTGTCTGATGAAGAAAGAAGATTAACTATACTAGCAATAGCATCCTTACTGACTGGAACATAGGACTCAACAACCGCTGGATTATAATCATCAAACTGCAAAACTTTTTTAATCTCTGAAGAAAGGCCACCTGATTTACCAACATATACACCAACAATTCCTTCGATAGCCTTTAACCGGACAACTTTTCTATTGTCACCAACTAACCCAATATAGGTCTGAAGAGCCCGCGTATCTTGAATCCTTACTAGAGCTCTCAATGACTCAAAACGAAGGGACTGATCTTCATCTTCTCTAGCCTTAATTAGCGCCGGAACTGCTTGACGAATTTCGTGCCTTCCTAACAAAATAACTGCCTGTTTACGACGTTCGGCATCAGGGTGTTCCATATCATACAGCAGGTCTGCTACTGGAACTCTTTCCCTTTCCTGAGCTTCACTGAAGACTACGCAAAAAAATACAGCCGCCACGGAAAGAATGCACAAAATCCCTTTTTTAATAAATATCCCCATACACCTTCCCTCAACTACCTAAATTAACAGACATATCTGACCCAAAAAGAATGAAGGGTAAAACTGCAAGGGACTAGAAAAGCTAAGGTTAACTTCTCCAACGCAATGTAGCAGGTTGGATTGGATTGTTGAAGGGACGGCCTTCCTCATGAGAACTAATCCACTCACGTTTGAGCGAATGGTACCATTTGGCCTGAGTATCAGCATCATCAATTAGCATCAGGGGAGGATTACTAGATAGCCCTTCCTGTTGCTGAACTACAACTTTTCTATCCAGTCCCAAAAAAGTCCAGGCCAAACGCCGAATTAAAGGAGCCGTCAAGTTTAGCCAAGAAAGGGTCCAATACAAACACTGATGTACTTCAGTTTCCTGCTCATTAAGAGGAGTAATAGCGGTCAGACCGACAGCAGTGTGGAGATTCCCTCGAATGTGTTCAATTCGCAGACCAGGTAGACAATAACTAATATCCGTCGTCACATTATCCCCAAATAATCTGTACATACGGTTTTGAGGTGGAAGGCGATGACGCTTCATACGCCATCCAAATGGTATAGGCTCAAACTCTTTCTGTTTTTCACGTAGCTTGTGACTTTGCTTTTTCCACCACCAGGAGGTATGTACAAAGGCGGC
>CAZASS010000098.1:0-4214 GCA_964487835.1 uncultured Acidobacteriota bacterium
GGCCTGCTCTGGCCGCTGTGGTGCTCATTAACGAACCTAAAGGAGCATACTTTGGAGGTAAAGTTGCAGCACCCGTTTTTCGGCAAATTATGGAACGTTCCCTGATTCATCTTCAGGTTCCCAGAGATCAACCAATGGGAAATAACACCACAAATCGAAAATCACAGTCTACTCAACTTGCAGACTTGCAAAACACTCCAATAACCGGACCGGAACTCCCACTAAAAAAATTAGAAGAAACCGTACTAACACTAATCCAAAAAGAACCTCCAAGTCACAGTACGCAGAAAACCTTCCCGGTAGAAACAAACACATTTGCAATTCCTGATTTTTCTGGAATGAGTCTCAGAGAGGTGGCTCAAAGATGTTCTAAACTGGGACTTCGCCTAAAGGTCAAGGGGATAGGACTAGCAACAGGACAACGGCCAGCAGCCGGCACCAAAGTTTCTCATAACATGGTCTGCGAGGTCTTTTTTTCAAACAGAGGAACCGATGTATCTAAAAGAGTTACTCTCCGGCATGACGGTAAGCTTGCTGGAAAACAGCTCCGAAAAAATAAACCCCAAAATTGAATCCCTGGAATATGATTCACGACATATTCAGGAAAATTCAATATTTTTTGCGGTCCAAGGTCAGGTTACAGACGGGCATCTCTATATCGACCAAGCTATAAAGAACGGAGCTGTTGCAATCGTATCCGAACGGGAAGAACCTCCTAATTTTCCACAGACTTGGATAAAAGTTCCAGAAATCAGATCATCCATGGCACTACTAGCCGATAGATTTTACTCCTCCCCCTCAGCAAGTATGGATCTGATAGGAATCACTGGCACCAATGGAAAAACCACTACTGCCTTTCTAGTAAATTCTATCTTGGAACAACAAGGGCCATCTATTTTGTTAGGAACTATTCACACTCAACTTGGGACACAACAACTAGATTCCACACGAACAACGCCTGAAGCCATCGATATGCAAAAAACTTTGACCCAAGCCTTTAGAACAGGCTGCAAAAAAGGAGTTGCCGAAGTCTCCTCCCATGCTCTTTTTTTCCGACGCACCTATCGATGCCATTTTCCAGTAGCCGTTTTTACTAATCTAAGCCAAGATCACTTAGATTTTCATCCTAACCTGGAAGAATATTTTCAATCTAAATGCTTGTTGTTCAATATTGACCATAATCCCGGTCTCAGATGGGCAGTACTGAATGCCGATGACCCCTTCAGCACACGCATTCCTCTCCCCTCTAAGGTCCAAAAAATCAAGATAGGATTTTCTGAAAATTGCCATATTTGTCCTATCACTTATCAAAATTCGGTTGAAGGAATCAAAACAAAATTAAAGGTTTTTGATCGCGAATTATCATTAAACAGTCACCTATCAGGCAAGCATAATCTTTACAACATCATGCTAGCCGTAGCAGCCACTACAGCATTAGAAGTCCCTGACAATCAAATTTGTAATGGCATCTCAAAGCTAACAAGGGTTCCTGGTCGATTTGAAAAAATAGATATAGAACAACCCTTTACGGTAATCATAGACTACGCGCATACTCCCCAAGCTTTACAAAATGTCCTTGAACTTTGTCATCAAATTAGTAAAGGACGTGTTATTTGTGTTTTTGGCTGTGGAGGTGAACGAGATAGTACTAAGCGCCCACTAATGGGTAATATAGCGGTACAAGGCTCCGACCTTGCTATTATCACTTCTGATAATCCAAGATGGGAAAATCCCCAAAAGATTATTCAAAACATCCAATCTGGCATCCCCTCCAACTCTCAGAACTACGAAGTAATTGTGGATCGTCGACAAGCCATCACACGGAGCTTAGAACTGGCTCAACCGGAAGATATTGTTCTAATCGCTGGGAAAGGTCATGAGATCTACCAAGAAACCGAAGGGAAGAAACTCCCATTTGATGATAGAGAGGTAGTAAAAGAAAACCAATGATCGAGTTATCAATAGCCGAAGTAGCTAAAACACTACAAGCAAAAATTAAGGGGAATATTGAAACTCAACCTAATTTTCCATCCGTCTCGATTGACAGTCGTACCATAGCACCAGGGCAATGTTTTGTCGCTATCAAGGGCACACGGCTAGATGGTCACAATTTTCTCGAAGAGGCTTTGACAAAAGGAGCCTCATTGATAATCCACTCCGACTCAAGGGAAAATCTTCCTATATGGGAGGATCGAATCTTCATGCAAGTCGATGACACCACATCCGCCCTCCAGGTCCTATCACATTATGTGCGCAAAAAATGGAACCGACCAGTAATAGCTATTACCGGAAGTATGGGGAAAACCACTACTAGAGAATTTATCTCCACCTTGTTAGGTCAAAGGTTTCAAATATGTCAATCACCCAGTAACTTCAACAACGAAATTGGAGTTCCACTATCTCTACTACAACTAAACGAAGAAGATGATCTAGCAGTGCTAGAACTAGGAATGAATCATTCTGGAGAGATTCGGCTACTAGGCAACATTAGCAGTCCTGACTTCGTTCTACTGACTAACATTGCTGCCGTTCATCTTGAATTTTTCCCAAACCTAGATGCAATTGCAACTGCTAAAGGAGAGATCTAGGAAAATCTTACGCAAAAGGAACCACTTTTTTTTAACGCCGACGATCATAGAGTTTCCCAGTTAGCTTCTTCCTATGCAGGACCAAAAATTTCCTTCGGTCGCCACAAAAACGCTAATATTAAAATCTCTAATTATCAAATTGAAAACCCAGAAAAAATGAGTTTTCAAATCAATTCAGATCAAGTCAATATCCAAGCCGCAGTCCCTTTTATAGGAGAACATTTACTCTACAACATAGCAGCTGCAGTGGCTGTAGCTACCAATTTTAATTTGTCCCAAAACGAACTATTGCAAGGGATAACGCATCTAAAGATTCCCGACATGCGAGGACAAATCCGCCGAATTGGCAAACCCGGCAACCAAATTACCCTATGGGATGATTGCTATAACTCTAACCCAGAATCTTTACGCGTAATCTTGAAAACCATTAACCACTTGAAAGATTTTCAACGAAAGATACTAGCTCTAGGAGAAATGTTAGAGTTGGGACCAACAGGTCCTGATTTCCATTATCAAGTCGGTAAACAAATTGCCCAATCTAGCGTTGATTTACTAGTAACAGTGGGTAAGGGTGGACTAGAAATTGACCGCGGGGCACAGGAATCTGGATTTTCCTCAAAAAAAATTGAACATTTCAAAACCGCTGAACAAGCAACTGATTTTCTAATAGACCAAATTGTCCCTGGTGATTTTTTACTAGTAAAAGGATCACGCAGAGTAGCCATGGATCAAATTGTCAAACGAATAATAAATAAGGGAGGACCAGTTTGATTTACCACTTTCTTTATACCCTTCATGAGCAGTTTTTGGTTCTCAATGTGGTGCGCTACATTACTTTTCGAACGGCTTGCGCCTCTCTAACCGCATTGGCAATTAGCCTATTGTTAGGACCTTGGTTGATCGCACGACTGAAAGAGTTTCAAGTGAGACAATACATCAGAACTGAAGGACCTGCTAGCCATCAAAATAAAGCGGGAACTCCTACTATGGGAGGTATTCTTATAATTATAAGTATCATCGTACCTACCCTGCTTTGGGCAGATCTGACCAATCTTTATATATGGGTAGCCGTAGTCGCGCTCATCTTGTTTTCAGGTGTAGGTTTCATTGATGATTACTTAAAAGTGGTTCGCAAAAAATCTCTTGGCTTACAGGCAAGACATAAACTTCTATTCCAAGGCCTAATAGGACTGGTCATCGTAGCAACACTCGTTGGTCTACACGACCATAACCTTTATAGCACTCGATTAAGTGTGCCATTTTTCAAATCCTTCACCCCTGAAATGAATTGGGTGATTTTTGGAACTTCCACCTTTATTCCACTCATCTTTTTCATACTGCTCGTTATCATGGGCAGTAGTAACGCAGTCAATCTAACTGACGGACTAGATGGTTTAGCTCCAGGTCTAATTCTCATTTGTGCTTCGGCTTTAACTGTTCTAACTTACGTGACCGGTCACGCAACTTTCGCCAGTTATCTCGACTTAATCAAAAATATTTATGTCAGCGAATTGACTATCTATTGCGTGATATACCTCTGCAGACTGTTTTGTTTGTCTAGAAATATCTATCATTACTTACCCGTCTCTAACTCGGTGGCCCTCAGTCAGCATTAGATCTAGAGGC
>CAZASS010000098.1:4224-7831 GCA_964487835.1 uncultured Acidobacteriota bacterium
ATTTATGTCAGCGAGTTGACTATCTTTTGCGGAGCAATGGTAGGAGCCACTCTGGGGTTCCTCTGGTATAACAGCCATCCCGCTGAAATCTTTATGGGTGATGTAGGCTCAATCGGACTAGGTGGGGCTATCGGAACAGTTGCAATCTTAATCAAACAAGAGTTGCTGCTTTTCTTCATTGGAGGAATATTCGTCTTGGAGGCTCTCTCAGTTATCATACAAGTACTGTCTTATAAACTCTGGGGAAGCCGTGTTTTCCGAATGGCTCCTTTACACCATCACTTTGAACTTGCTGGCTGGGAGGAACCAAAAGTAGTGGTTCGTTTCTGGATTCTAGGACTAATTTTTGCTCTCTTCAGTTTAACTACACTGAAATTGCGATAACAAAATAATGGAAATTGAAGGCAAAAATATTTTGGTAGTCGGCTTAGCTCGCAGCGGTCTGGCAGCTACCAATTTTTTGTTAGCACACGGCGCTCAGGTAACAATTACCGATATTAGAACTCGAAAAGAACTTGAGGAAACGATCTCCCAAGTAAAAAACCCAGTGTGCTATTCATTGGGAGGACATCTCCTAAAAGACTTTCTCAACGCCGATATGATAGTGCTAAGTCCGGGTGTCACAACTCAACTTCCTGAACTTCGTAAAGCAGCTCAGCAAAAAATACCTATCTATAGCGAAGTGGAGCTTGCCTACCGATTTTTACAAGGTCAAATCATCGGAGTTACCGGATCTAACGGAAAAACTACTACAACCGCACTGATTGGAGAATTATTGAGAAGGGGAAAACACCCATGTGTGGTGGCAGGAAACATAGGTTCTCCACTCATTGGTTCAGTAGACCTGCCTACCACCTCCGAGTCCTTCTCCAAAACCTTCGTCGTCGAGTTGTCTTCCTTTCAACTCGAAACTATCGAAAAGTTTCGATGCCACATCGCCTTGCTACTAAACATCACACCCGACCATCAAGATCGTTATCCAAAATTCGAAGACTACATCGACGCCAAGGAAAGAATTTTTCTGCAACAAACCAGTGAAGACTTTGCCATCTTGAACGCTGACGATCCTCACACTCTAAAAATACAAAATAAACTCCAATCGTCAGTATTGTTATTCAGTCGAAAAAAAATACTAGAAAAAGGAGTTTTTGTTAACAATGGGATAATTCAAGCTAATTGGAATGGTTGTCAATTGGAACTAGCATCAATTAAAGAAATCCGACTCCGTGGTAATCACAACCTAGAAAACGTACTAGCTGCTTCAGCCGTGGGATTACTTTTAGGAATATCTCCACAAACTATGATGCAAACCTTTGAAAATTTCTCTGGGGTTGAACACCGCTTGGAACTTGTAGGTAAATGGAACGACGTCAGTTTTTATAACGACTCCAAGGCTACTAACATCGACTCAACCTCTCAGGCCCTAAAAGCTCTTGATAATCCATTGCTACTCATTATGGGAGGACAAGATAAAGGAGGAGATTTTAGAAAGCTAAAACCCTTAATGAGAAATAAGGTGAAGCTATTAATCCTAATAGGTCAATCTAGTGACCAAATTGCCAATCAACTCCAAGACACTGTTGAAATAGCCCGGGCCAAAAGCATGCAAAATGCGGTCAAATTAGCCCAAGAATACTCTCATTCAGTAGATGTAGTATTGCTCTCTCCAGGGTGTGCTAGTTTTGACATGTTTGACAACTTTGAGCATCGTGTGCAAATTTTCAAAGAAGCATTCCAAAAACTAGATCCAATAAAAGATAAAACGAAACCCTTAGTCAGGAAATACTCTAAATGAATCGAAAAATTCCCTACGACCAAGGATTGATTGCTATTGTCCTAGCATTATTAGGATTCGGGCTCATTATGGTCTTCAGTCCCTCGGCTCCGATCTCCGGGGGACTCTATGGCTCCCAAACCGCTATTTTCACACGCCAATTCATCGCCATAGCTATAGGCATGACTGGGCTTATGATTACTATGAAGATTGACTATCGTCTTTATCAACGACTTCCCGTAGTTTGTTTGCTTTTAGGAATAAGCTTCCTACTTTTAGGATATTTATTACTAACACCAGGTAATATTCATGGAACTCGCCGCTGGTTGGATTTGGGACCAGTCAACTTCCAACCCTCCGAATTAGCAAAACTAGCAGTAATTGTCTTTACTTCCTACTATTTAGTCTGGAAAAAAGAATATTTAAATTCTATTTCCCGAGGGCTTCTACCCTACCTAACAGTGGTGGGCACAATAATCCTATTAGTACTAAAGGGACCAGACCTAGGAACCGCTTTGAGTATTACCATAACAGCCGTCTTCCTAATGTTTATAGGAGGAGTACGCTATCGCTATTTTCTAGTTTTAGCAATTCCCATCCTGCCGGCCCTTTACTTTCTAGTCGTCCGTGTTCCCTATCGTCTCAACCGTGTTTTAGCATTTCTAGATCCTGAAAAAGATCCCTTGGGAATCAGCTATCAAATCCGACAGAGCTTGATTGCGGTGGGTTCAGGAGGATGGAACGGTCTGGGATTCGCTCAAGGCAAGCAAAAGCTTTTCTTTTTACCGGAGCCTCACACTGATTTCATCTATGCTGTGGTAGGAGAAGAGTTAGGATTCTTCGGCTGTCTAACAATCCTAGTACTCTTCTCCTTACTATTCTGGAGGGGCGTACGCATCTCTCTTCGAGCCGATAGTCCATTTGGTACTTTCTTAGGTCTGGGAATTGTATCCATGATCTCCTTCCAGGCTCTAATTAACATGAGTGTAGCTCTAAGCCTTTTACCCACAAAAGGACTTCCACTTCCTTTCATATCAGTTGGTGGCTCATCCATTGTTGTAATGCTGTCATCAATAGGGATTCTGTTGAACATCTCTCGTCAAGGAAGTGATGGTGGAGATTCTGAAAGCTGGATCAAAAGGACCATCAATGCTTGACCGTGTCATTTTTGCAGGAGGAGGGACCGGGGGACACATCTACATGGCTGTCGCTTTGGCTGAAGAACTTAAAAAGCACAATCCGAATATGCATATTCTCTTTGTCGGCACTCAAACAGGCTTGGAAAGTGATGTCCTTCCAAAAACGGATATTCCCCTTGAAACTATCTGTATAGGAGGGTTGAAAAATGTAGGGATACTTAAGACCTTACTTACTCTACTGCAACTTCCAGGCAGTCTGATTCAGTCTCGAAAAATTGTTAGAGGTTTTGCCCCATCCCTAGTAGTAGGCTTAGGAGGATATTCTTCGGGTCCAGTAGTACTAGCAAGTAAGTGGTTAGGATTTCCCACTTTGATAATTGAGCCCAATGTGCAACCTGGTTTTACTAATCGGCTTCTTCGACATTGGGTAGATGGAGCAGCTGTTGCCTATCAAGAAACACTTGCAGTATTTGGATCCAAGTGTCGTGTCACTGGAATTCCTATAAGACCCGCCTTTCATAAAATCAATTCAAAAATCTCTCGTGAAGGACCGCTGAAAATACTTGTTTTCGGTGGAAGCAGGGGAAGTCGTGCCATTAATAATTTGATCTGTAAGGCTCTTCCTTTTCTTTCATCTAGCTGTGTCTCTCTAGTACATCAAACTGGTCCCTCTGATTACTCTAAAGTCAAAGAA
>CAZASS010000099.1:0-5855 GCA_964487835.1 uncultured Acidobacteriota bacterium
GGAATGATCAGAAAGACAGGCTAAGGCCGCATCATTCCCCATGGAACCAAGGGGATCACGCTTTTCTAATACCAAAGGCAACAGCATCAATTGAAAAGTTTCAGTTGTATATCCAAAGGCTTGCAGACGTGAAAGAAGAGATTCTTTTGTTGTAGAAAAATCATCCAACTCGAATGTTAGTGAATCTAATTCTATTACTTGATTTTTAAGCCATTTTGTATAGGGACGACGTCGACTCAATTCATTTTTTAATTCTTCATCCTCAACTACACGACCCTGTTGAAAATCAACTAAGAACATCTTTCCTGGCTGCAAACGACCTTTGTGTCGAATGTTTTCCGGGTCAATTTTTAAAACTCCTACTTCAGAAGCCATAACAACTCGGTCATCAAAAGTAAGATAATATCGACTTGGACGTAACCCATTACGGTCTAATACTGCTCCTATATAATGTCCGTCCGTAAAAGCAATAGAAGCTGGACCATCCCAAGCTTCCATAAGGCAAGAGTGGTACTCGTAAAAGGCTCTCTTATCTGATTCCATATTCTGATTGTTCTGCCAAGCTTCTGGAATCATCATCATCATCGCTTCTGGCAAACTACGTCCCGTCATAACAAGGAACTCCAACACATTGTCAAAATTACCGGAATCAGAACAATCTGACTCGACCACAGGATAAATTTTTTCCAGATTAGCTCCATAAAGATGACTCTTGGTAACACCCTCTCGAGCATGCATCCAATTGGCATTTCCCCGAAGAGTATTAATTTCTCCGTTGTGGCACATAAAGCGATTGGGCTGAGCCCTATCCCACGAAGGAAAGGTGTTAGTAGAAAATCTAGAGTGAACCATGGCCAAATGGCTCTCGTAATCAGTATCGGATAAATCAAGGTAATAAGGTACAAGTTGTTCAGACATCAGCTGGCCTTTGTACACAAGAATTTTCGTTGAAAGACTACAGATATAAAATAACTTCGCCTGCTCCATAGAGGATTGTCGCAGCTGATTCCCTGCATCTTTGCGGATAATGTAGAGCTTGCGTTCAAATTCCTCACTACTCAATCCAGATTCAGAAGCCACAAAAAGCTGTTCAATAGCAGGTTCTGATTCACAAGCTGTAGCTCCTAAATCAGCACCTTTAGCGTCTGTAGGCACAACACGCCAGCCTATAATTTTTTGACCTTGTTCAGAAACCACTCTCTCTACTAGGGATTTACACTGATCTCGTTCACTATCAATGGTAGGTAAAAACACCAGCCCAGTAGCAAATTGACCAACAGGAGGAAGATCTACTCCTATGTCTCGGGCAACTTTAGTCAAAATTTTATGGGGCAAGGCCGTTAAAATCCCAGCTCCATCCCCAGTGTTTGGCTCACATCCACAAGCACCGCGGTGACTTAGACTATTAAGCATCTCATGTGCATCAAGAAGAATTTCGTGACTACTACTACCTTTAACATTGGCCACAAATCCAATACCACAACTATCCTTTTCCCTATCAGGATGATACAAGCCCAAAGGTTTTGGAAAATATACTGACACTTTTTCGCCTATCTAAAATTTCTGATTACTTCACTAAGTCTATCTTGCATAAGTTACCGTCAATACTCCCTACTCTCCATAACTCACATAATGAGTCGGTCTAAGTCTTCCAGCACTGAAAGATGTATTACCGGAACTTTGCTACGCAGAAAAGTCAGCCAATTCTTCAGGAAGTGACTTTCTGTAATTAGGACTTAATCCACTATTCTATGCAAAAGATACAGTTGCGTAAAATAAAATAAAGTAGGGAGTTCGATCTTATTTCGTTATATAAAAAGATTTTTGACTGAACCTATCCCAGAGAATAGGGGAGAAATAAGTAATTATTAACCTTCTCTGTAAGATTCAGCATAGATTCGTCGTAAAGGAGCTAAGCAATAACCTTCAATTAAATCCTCAAGCACACCTATATTTTGAAGCAGCAGACCTTCATGACTGGGGTTCATTTGAAAGAACAAACGGATAATATCTGCTTTATCTTTCTGTTTTTCCAAAATCAAAGATTGGCCCATAATTGGCTCAAAGAAAAGAAAGTCATTATAAGTGAAGCGATCAAAATTTGGCTCTGTCCAGGGTTTTTCGTTTTGACTTCTCCAGTAGTGAGATTTGAGCTTGTTGGTAAAAACTTCGTAATCAAAACCTCTAGACTTGTTGTTAACACTAGACTCGATGAGTAAAAACTCTTCCTTCAAGTCAACTCCTAAACCGTAGGTAACATCTAGCTCTCCAATGCGAAGAAATTTTATTCGATGATTCTTTAATTCATGAAAAAGTTTTATTTCGGGCTCTACGCCTAGTTCTCGAGTATCGTCTTCGGTAACATAATTTTCCTTTACCCTTTCATACCACTGGTCAATAATTTGACGTATAATTTGACTAAGCTGCTCAACTTTTTCTTCTTTACTCAACATAATTAGTAGTGCACTGCTCCAGAACTAATTCATCAAATAAATCAAAGCCCCACGTAGGCACAATGAGACCTGCTTATTGCTTTGACCTATCTTCTTTCCTTTTTAAAATCAGGATTTAAGAGAATGCCCGAACATACCTCTTGCCTAGAATAAGTGTCAAGAAATATACAAAACCGATACCGTATAACTAAAATCAGACCTAAATACTACTTTAAAATTGACAGTCAAAACTTGAATTACTGATCCCTACAATTAATACTTTAAGTAATATGGAGTGGGAACATAAAAACATTTGCTTTACAATTACAATCGATCCCGTAGGTCCTCTCTATTTAGCTTCTGCCCGTGTTCCTTCTGTAAGTATATTTAAACGGATACGCCCTTTTTCAGCTATAGGTACTAGTGAAAAAGCTGCTATTGAATTATTAAAAGACCAAATAAAACTGGAATTTATCAAAATTCCTAATTTTCAAACCAGCTAAACTAAATCAAATAAAAACAAACCATTCAGTTAATTTTTACGCATAGCATACTATTGGGAAGGAGCAAAATATCCAGTTCTATGACGAACAATTAATTCGTCTTTGTGTGAAAATCGAACTTTTACTTTTCGAAATTGACCATCCATGCGACTATTGCTGGGAATGTACGTTAGATTATATTGAGTCCGCAACTCGTCGTTGATATTCTCAAACGTGTCGTCCAACCGCTCGATTGAGTAAGGAAAGAATGCTTGTCCTCCTGTTTGACCCACTAAATTTCTAAGCAGTTCCTCACCTTTACGATAATTATCTGCTGAGAAACGGTTAGTTCCCACTGCATAAATCGTTGCTCCTGATCGACCAATTACTTCCATAGTTTCTTCTACAGTTCTACGACTATCATGATCCCTTCCGTCGGACACAACTACGATAACTTGGCGCACATTACCTTCATTTGTTCTTTCGCGTGCCACAGTATAAAGAGCATCCACTAGAGCCGTGCCACCTCCGGCACGTAAATTTTTAATTGCTTTGGCTATGTCGGACGGACGATGGGTAAAGTCGTGTACTAATGAAATGCCAGAATCAAATTCTGCTAAAAGAGCTTGGTCGAACGGACGCATAACTGAATAGACAAATTTAATAATTGCTTGTTTTTCAAAATCTAATTTCACACGAACACTAGAACTGGTATCAATAAGTAATGCAATTCTTAGAGGCAGATCAGACTGACGGCTAAAATTGGTGATTTTCTGGGGAACTCCATCCTCTCTTATTTCAAATCCATCCTGCGTTAAATCTGTAATTAATTGGCCCTGCTTATTCACCACGGTGGCAAGAATATTAACTGCCTCAACTTGAACTTTAATTTGAGAATCTTGAAAAGCTGTCATCATAAACAATCCCAAAACTAAAAAGATGTATATACTTTTTTTTCTCATTTTTGAGAATTTACTACATACCGAACCTTGATTTCTAGATTTGTCAGTCATTAGTAAACGCCCCCACCAATAATGTCCAAAACCTGTGTTAGGCGCTGAATTGTCCACATGGGAGATTTATTCAAGGCAATAGCTGGTTCAGACTTGGTCAACCAGGCAACTCTAAAACCTGCCTGCCCAGCACCTAATACATCAGCCTCAGGATCATCTCCTACGTATAAACACCTATTGGGTCTATATGGTACATTGCCAATAATTTTTTCAAAAAACAACACCCCTGGTTTTCTCCAACCGACTTCTTCCGAAATAAAAACAAACTCAAATTTCTCCTCTATTTCAAACTGTCGTAATGCAGCTCGAGCTGTCGGGGCATGATCAAAATTCGAAGCCAATACTAGTGGATATTTAGAAAGTTTGTTCAGAACTACTTTGTTCTCATCTGGAAGATAAATTGTGCGAAGCATCTCATCAGTATGTGCCTTTAATATTAACTTTGCTGCTGATTTTTGTTTAAGTTCCAATCTGTCACTTAGTATTTGAAATCGCTGCAAGGAGGGAATTTCTCTATATTCTGGACCTCTCATTTTGCGTACAATTTCTTTAGTTTTAACAAACTCTTCCAGAAATTCTTCGTACGAAAATGTTACCGACCACTGCTTTTTGATTTTTTCATATACACTAACTGTGGTTGTACGAAGAGATTCCCCTCTAAAATTGACTTGAGGAAGTCTAGAAAAATCAAAGTGAAGAAGAGTGTTAAAAAGATCAAAAAATATAGCTTGAAATTTCAAATAAACACCCTTTGGTTCAAACGTTTTTACTATCATAGACTACACCATGCTGCAATCCTGTTCGAATTGTCCTCTCGTCATCTTTGACAAAAATTCTTTTATTGACTAGATTTTACAGGTTTGATTTACATGTAATGTTTAGGAAAATTTACAAAGTCTGAGATAAGGTTTTATCGTGTAACCTGAACGTGATCTACATAAATTTCTAGAGGAGGAAATATGTCTGAATTTGTAACTGTTGCGCAAACAAATGATGTTCCATCTGGCAAAGGACAGGTGGTTGAAGCAAATGGAAAACAAATCGCACTATTTAATATAAATGGAAGTTTCTATGCCATCGACAACCTTTGCGCGCATCGAGACGGGCCACTGGGCGAAGGGGCTTTAGACGGTACTACTGTAATCTGTCCTTGGCACCGTTGGAGTTATGATGTGACTTCGGGAGAATGCTTAACAAATTCTCAGATTTGCCAAGAAAAATATGAAGTTAAAATAGAAGGTCAAGCAATTAAAATAGCCATCTAGACATTTCTTCATCTCTTCTCATTTGGAAATCTCAACATCCGGTTCTATCTGCAAAGCAAGAATGAGCCGGTTGATCATATTGAAGAATCCTATTAAAGCAATCAGATCCACTACTTGATCAGATGTAAAGTGATTATTAAGTTGGGTCCAGTAGTCATCTTGGATTTCATCTGGCTCCTTACTAACTATCTCAGCTAACTCCAAAACTTCTTTCTCGTAATAGGAAAAAAGTTCGCTAGCTGCATAATCATCCATATTTTGGATTTGCTCATCACTCCACCCAGCCTCTTTTGCTCTTTCAGTGTAATAGCCAACTGTATATTTGCATTTATGCAATTGGCACGTTTTTAAAATAGCTAAATGACTAACCTTCTCACTTAAACCATTTTCACCAGAAACAGTTAAGTAAAGATTGGCTATTTCCTCTAAAAAATTTCCGCTGTGGGCTAAGGTCTTGATGAAATTTGGAACAAATCCAACCTCTTCTTCCATCCGAGAATATACTTCCTTGACCTTTTCATTAGCCGCATCCATCTGAACAGGTAAATATCTTGGCATTCTATACCTCCGGTCGCGAATATTAGCATCGGGATAACAATCTGACAACTACCCCGCACGCTTTTGCAAGTTTGATTAACTCCAACAGAACAATACAAACATAGT
>CAZASS010000099.1:5865-7707 GCA_964487835.1 uncultured Acidobacteriota bacterium
CTGCCCTAAGGTCAATATACTAACCCCTCGGTCAACCAAATCCTTCATAACACTTTTAATTTCATTCTCCTGTTAACCTAAGCCGAGCATCATGCCCGTCTTCGTTACAATTCGAAAAGAGCTTTGTTTAACCCTCTGCAAAAGTTTTAGAGAAATTAAATATTCTCCTCCTCCTCGTGCTTTTGGGTATAAGCGAGGAACAGTTTCAATATTATGGTTAACAATCTCCGGTTCAGAGTCTAAAATTGCTTGTAACGCCCGAGCTGACCCTTGAAAATCAGGAATTAAAACTTCTATTACACACTTAGGACTTTGACGCCGGACCTCTTGCACTGTTTGAGCAAAAAGAAATGCCCCTCCATCTTCCAAATCATCCCGATCTACAGAGGTAATAACAACATGCCTAAGGCCCATAGCTTTAACTGCTTCCCCAACTCTTATAGGTTCTAACTCATCAATTTTAGCTGGTATTCCCTTATCAACAGCACAATACCTGCATCCTCGAGTACACACATCTCCTAAAATCATAAATGTGGCCACACCATGAGACCAGCACTCTCCCATATTTGGACACCTTGCCTCCTGACAGACCGTGTTCAAACTCAGTCCTGTCATAAGCTTTTTCAGACTATGTACTTTTTCGCCAAAGGGAGCTCTAACGGTTATCCATGAAGGGTGTCTTTTTGATTCAGAATTATGTTTTTTAAGTTTTTCCATTTACAGTGCCTAACCATAGCAAATTTTATTTAAACTGCACAGTTGCCTACCACAACAACCAATTTTATCTAAAAAAACTTTTGGCAAACTCTTTCTTCTAGGGAAGGATGGTCTTTGCTATACTAGCCCAGAAGATTAGAAGTTTGCGAAAACAAATTAGCCTAAACTGGAACCAATCGTGCACGATTATTTTGCATTTATTTTGCTAGTACTCTTTGCAGCTTTAACCTCCGGCGGAATGATTGCGATCAGCCAGTGGCTTGGACCGCGTCGTCAAGGCACGGTTCATGATATGCCTTTCGAGTGCGGGGTCCCACCAAGTAAGATCGTAAAAGGACGTTTCTCAGTTAAGTTATTTATAGTAGCGCTTCTTTTTGTTCTTTTCGATATTGAATTAATATTTCTCTTTCCTTGGGCAGTTGTTTATAAAAACCTCGGAATATTAGGATTTGTAGAAATGAGTATTTTTCTTCTAGTAGTTGTTTCAGGACTGTTTTACTCCATTAAACGGGGAGTTTTAGAATGGAAATAAAAGACCAAGGAAGCCTCCAGCACGGTTTCTTTACTAGCAAGCTAGATAATATGGTGGGGTGGGCCAGGAAATTCTCTGTTTTTCAATACCCCTTCGTTACTGCATGTTGTGGCATGGAATACATGTCCACCGCCTGCGCCCACTACGATATTGATCGTTTTGGTGCCGGACTGCCACGTTTTTCTCCGCGCCAAGCTGATGTTCTGTTTGTAGTAGGAACAATCAGTCAAAAATTGGCCCCAGTTCTATTACAGATTTATGAACAAATGTGTGCCCCAAAATGGGTAGTGGCCTTTGGTGTTTGTACCTGCACAGGTGGTTTCTACGACAACTACGCCACAGTTAGAGGAATAGACCATATTATTCCTGTAGATGTTTATATTCCAGGATGTCCCCCTCGCCCAGAAACTGTTTTGCAAGGATTAATGCTACTACAGGAAAAAATTCAAAATCAGCCACAGGAAATCTAGCAAGTAGTAGTTAGGAAACGATCATCTTAAAACTAGCCATATAGCTATATGAAAGAAAATAAAACACTACCAAAACTAAAGAAAAAATTTTCAGAGAGTCTTATTCAAGTCCACTCTCTCCTA
>CAZASS010000100.1:0-4887 GCA_964487835.1 uncultured Acidobacteriota bacterium
GCCAATATCTCCATCAAGATGCTTCCCTATATTTTTATTTTCCACCACCAACCGGTCTCCTAATATCTCTCTTGGACCGTAACCAGAACGCATAAGTACTACCGGAGTGCCTCCTGTTCCACAGGTCACTAAAATCTTAGGAGCCCGAGCTTCTCGAGGTTGGCCATGTTGGGTATAGTGCACTCCTCTGGCTATTGCTCTACCTCCCTGTTTTTCAATGATGACTTTTTCGATTTCAGCATCAGGAATGATTTTGACCCCATGCTTCTCACACTCGTGAATATAGTTAAGACTACTCCCTTTAGAGTCATATTTGCATAGATGACCCGAACCGCAGAATCCGCAGTTAATGCAGTTGCGTCTGCCCATGGGAGAAGGTTTGGGATCTTGGCCCATAGCTAAGGCTGCATCACGATAAAGATTATTTCCTACAGTCATATTTTCTGAAATTGAGGGGTGGAGGTTGTAAACTTTACTAATCTCTTCTACGGCAGCTTGAAATATTTTCTCATCCCAGTTGACCCCCGTTTCCCGACGCCAATGATCATAATCTTCTGTAAAGGGGAGCAATCCATTTCCTCCCCAGTGAAGTCCGCATCCTCCTACCATTTTGTTCTGCATGCCGTCATAGGGCCAGGGCTCGGCACGGAACTCCTGGTAGTTAATGTTTACTACCGCTTTTCGACGTTCGGGAACACCATAACCAGGACGCAATTCTGACTCACCACGGATAAAGTAAGGTCCACCTTCGATTAGCGCTACTCGTAGTCGATCTCCAGTACGAGGATTAATCCCATGTTGAGCAATACGTGAGGCAATTAAACAGCCGGCTGTCCCACCGCCGGCTACTATTAAATCGTAGGAATCGTATTCTGGCATACCCTAACCCCCCTAGGTGATAACGATTACTAACAGCTTGACAGGGAATTTTCAAGCTCAATTCGAGGCATTTGTAACTGCTTTGAATATTAGTGGAATTTTTGTCCCCAATATTGGAATTCAGGATTCACTGATAGTCAGATTGGCTTACAAACGCGTTGACATTGTGTCTATAGCCTGATTAAAGTTACACAGCTTGGCCGGACATATCTTAGTTTATTGTATGATTTGGCACAATTTGTGTGCAAATAGTTGCAGATATTGATGTTTTGGCTAAACCATTTGGGAATTTTTATGGACAAAGCACAAAATTGCTGGTGTCAAGGAGGTAGGAAATGATTGTGGACGCTGACGCCCATTATTTAGAAGATTTCGAGCTTTTGGCTGAATATGTTGACGAACCTATGCGGACCAAGCTGAATAACATACCCAGGCACCGAGTTCTTCCAGCAAGTACGGGGGATCGTTTTATCCAGGGTCGTATGCACCGTGACAATATGAGTAATTATCCTGAGAAGTATTCTACGCCAGAGGAAATTCCAGAGATAATGAAGTTTTTAGGGGTAGATCTTTCAGTCCAGCTACCAAATCGCATGCTTTCTCTGGGTTCGACTTGGCAGCGTGATATGGCTGTATCGTTAGCGCAGGGTGATGCTGGTTATATGACGGATCAGGTAGTTTCTCCTGATAAGAATATATATGCCATGATTATTGCTCCGATACAAGATCCGCAAGCTGCTGCAGAGATTATTTATCAGTATGGAGAACACCCGGGGATATGTGCTGTTTGTTTGATTACAGCTGGTCCTGAACCACCATTGGGTGATAAGAGGTATGATCCCATTTATCGGTCCAGTGAGGATGTTGGTCTTCCAATTGTTTACCATAGTGGAGGCTCTGGTATTGATGACTTTCTAGTAGAAGGGTTCCAGAAATTTATAGAAACCCACACTTTAGGATTCACCATATATAACATGTTCGCTTTGGTTAGCATGATTGTCCAAGGTGTTCCCGAGCGTTTTCCAAAGTTGAAATTTATGTTTCAAGAGTCCGGTATATTCTATATACCAGCGGTTATGTATCGACTGGATACAGAGTATAAAAAAAGACGTTCAGAGGCTCCTCTTCTAAAGAAATTACCTAGCGAATACATGCTTGATTTTTATTACGGCACACAGCCGATTGAAGAAACTCCCGATATACGTTATTTACAATATCTTTTCGAAATGATTGATGCTCCTAACACACTGATGTTCGCCACCGATTTTCCTCATTGGGATTTTGACATGCCACAGGTAATCACAGATATCCCCTTCTTGAATGATAGTGACAGGGATAGAATTCTGGGAGGAAATGCTTTGGAAGCTTTTCGATTTGCCGGACTAGAAAAGCCAACTGGAGAAAAAATATGAGCGGGGAAGTTCGTTTTCCTACAAGTGAACTAGAGGAAGGTTGTCGTCGTGTTGTGATGCTGGATGGTAAGGAATTTGTAGTATTCAAAACCACAGAAGGCTGTGTGGCGTATGAAAATCAATGTCTTCATCAGGGAGGTCCTGTGTGTACCGATGGAACGTTGCATCCCCATCTATCGGCTAGAGTCGAAGAAGACAGATCAGTTGTTGAATACTTTAAAGAGGGAGCGACTGTCCTATCCTGTCCCTGGCATGGATGGGAGTACGATCTAGCTACTGGGAGATCAATTGCAGAACCAACTCTTAAACTGAAGTCAGCATCGGTGGTAATCGAAGACGATATTGTAATTGTGCGGTTGTAATTTGCAGGCATTTAATTAGACTTGTCTGAAATTTCACAGTTCATCCACTTTTGAAATGAGGAACAAAATGAGTCAAGTAAGAAATTTTATTGATGGCAAGGTTCAAGAACCACATTCCAAGTCATATAAGCCGATAGTAGCTCCTGCAACTGGAGAAATATTGGGTGAGGCAGCAATATCGGACTCGGATGATGTGGAGCAGGCTTACCAAGCCGCTCATCAATCACAACCTGCTTGGTCTGCTTTGGGTGTTTCTGAAAGAGCAAAGTTACTGAAATCTTGGTCAAAAAATTTACGAGAAAATGTAGATGAGCTGTCTTTAATGGATGCTAAGGATAGTGGAACTCCAAGGAGAACCATGCGCGCTGGAGTCCTAAAAGGTGCTGATGCAGTAGATTTTTTCTGTGGGCTGGGGCCAGAGTTGAAAGGGGAGACTTTTCCAGTAACTCCCAGTGGTCTCCATTTTACTAGGAGAGAGCCTTACGGTGTGGTGGGGAGCATTATCCCTTTTAATCATCCTTCACTATTTGCCTTATCTAAAACAGCAGCAGCTTTAGTAGCTGGTAATACTGTTGTGCTCAAACCGGCTGAGCAGACTCCTATGACTGCTGATTTGATTGCTAGATTAAGTGAAGGCCATTTGCCGCCTGGGGTGTTTAATGTTGTGCAGGGTGAGGCAGTGGCAGGAGATGCTTTGGTAAGGCATCCAAATATTTGGAGACTAATATTTACTGGAGGAGTAGAAACTGGTCTTAGTGTTTTGCGTGCTTCGGCAGAGAGCGGTCGAGCTAAGCATGTGGGACTAGAGATGGGTGGTAAAAATCCCCTGATTGCATTTCCAGATGCAGATTTAGAAACAGTAGCCGATGCGGTGGTAACAGGAATGAATTTCACTCGAAATCAGGGGCAATCGTGTGGTAGTACCTCTAGATTGTTCGTTCACAAGGATGTGGTTAAAGAAATGACGGAAGCTGTTTTGGATCGGGTGAAGCGTATCAAACTAGGTTTGCCCGAAGAGGAACAGACAGAGATGGGTTCTTTGGTTTCTTCCGCACATCAAGAAAGAGTTCTAGGGTTTATTGAGATTGGCAGGGAAGAAGGAGCACGAATTTGTTGTGGTGGAGGTCCTCCAGAAGGATCTTTGTCTTCTGGAGCCTATGTATTACCTACGGTTCTGGATAAGGTTGACCCTGGCATGAAAATTGCCCAGGAAGAAATTTTTGGCCCTGTTTTATCTATTATTTCTTGGGAAGACGAGGATTCAATGTTTGAGGCTGTCAATGGAGTTCTTTATGGTTTGACAGCTGCCATCTATTCTAATGATATTAATACCGCTCTGCGAGCTGCTGCCAAGGTTGAATCTGGGTATGTTTGGGTCAATGGGGTAGAAATGCGCTGGATTGGTGTCCCTTTTGGTGGGTATAAGAATTCTGGAATTGGGACAGAGTACTCTTTGGAGGAATTGTTTAGTTATACCCGTAGCAAGACAGTAAATGTGATAGTGCCATCCTAAAGTCTGACGCATATAAATCACGTGTGAATGGCAGTTGGGTGTAAAGTTGACAAGGAGTTTCGGCCATGTCAAAGATTGACCGTCGAGATTTTTTTTATAAGTCATTTTCTGCAGCACTTCTGCCAGGAATGGTTGCCGGGGGAGTTGGGTTACTTGCTGGTTGCCAGTCGGCTGTTACCAACAAAGAGCAAACATCAACCACACGTGTAGGTTTGTCAGCTGGGGTTCATCCTACCTACATTCAGGTAATGGCAGGTCCTGTGCTTTTCGGACCCAATTTTGGTTTGGAGATTACTGCGGACAATTTCATATTCTTTGATTCACATAGTACAGCAGTCCTTGCTGCTCTGTCGGGGCAGGTAAGTATTGTAGCTGCCTCTACTCTAGCCCACATGGCGTTTATTTCTAAAGGGCAACCCTTCAAAATTTTTTCTCCATACGTCAATGTAGACGATTTTGTAATTGTTGGTCGTGGTCGAGTTAAGAAACTCAAACAATTACTTGATCCTGATGTAATTGTAGCTACTGATGATATAGGAGGAGCTGGGCAGGCTAATTTTGATGCCATGCTTTTAGCCGAAGAAGCGGGGTTTTTGGTTAAAGATATTCCCAGTCGAGTAATTATTGGCTCTACTGTAGGAAGGACCAGCGCCTTGGCTTCTGGTGAAGTGGATGCTACGGCTATTCACATTTATCAGGCTCATCAAGTCCAAGCTCAAAC
>CAZASS010000100.1:4897-5342 GCA_964487835.1 uncultured Acidobacteriota bacterium
AGTGCTTAGAAAAAGTTTTGAAGAGTATATACGAGTTGTAAATCAGTTTGTTAAGGCTCCTCCTCCAATTGAAACTTTAAGAACAATCCATGATCTGGCAGGCCAATATGACATTTGGCCTATTGCAGGTGGTCTGCAACGAGAGCGACTAGAGTTTATGATTCATTTAGGAGAAAAAGAAGGTCTTTTTGATGGTAATTTGACTCCTGAGGATGTGGTGGATACTCGCCCTAGGGATTTAGCATTAGAAATGTTAGACAATATTTCAATTTAGATGAGGGTTGATTTAGATGTTTCTGGAAGTTGAAGGTGTTTCCAAGTTTTTTAGGATCCAGCAAGATGGTGGATTTTCTGCTCTTCAAGTTATCGATGACATCTCATTTCAATTAGAGGAAGAATCTTTTCTTTCTATCATTGGTCCCAGTGGTTGTGGCAAGTTGACTTT
>CAZASS010000100.1:5371-7642 GCA_964487835.1 uncultured Acidobacteriota bacterium
ATTACAGAAGTCGGATGAAGGTGAAGTGAGAATAAAGGGTAGAGTGGTTACAGGTCCGAGCCCAGATCGAGGTATGGTCTTTCAAAATCACAATTTAATGCCCTGGCGAACAGTAATAAAAAATGTAGAATTCGGATTGGAAATGCTGGGGGTTTCAAAAGAGGAGAGAAGAGCAAGAGCTCTGTCTATTCTGGAAACGGTAGATTTGACTGGCTTTTCAGAAGCCTACCCTTCTCAGTTAAGTGGGGGAATCCAACAGCGGGTCGGGTTGGCGAGGGCACTAGTCCTAAATCCTGAACTATTACTTATGGATGAACCTTTTGGAGCGCTGGATGCCCAAACAAAGGTTCTGCTTCAGGAGCAATTAGAACGTCTTTGCCGGCGTCTACAAAACACCGTTGTATTTGTTACTCATGATATTGAAGAAGCTCTGTATCTGTCCGACCGAATTTTAGTGATGGGTCCTCGGCCCGGCAAAATTGTGGAGGACATTCTGATCCCTTTCTCACGTCCTAGGGAGAGTGGTCTGAGAGCTTCTGCTGAATTTGCCCAACTTAAGCAGCACGTATGGTCTGTTTTGCAGCAGTACAGTCTTAGTAATGAATAGTACAAAAAATTCTCCAAGTCCTCTCCCCACTATTAATGGTGGGGGATGGAGATCTCGTCTTATCCTCAACAAGTGGGTTCAACGTGCTGTTGTCTGGGGAAGTCTCATCGTTTTGTATGAACTGGCCGCATTGGGAGCTGGAGAATTCTTTTTGCCCAGAGTCGGCCAAATATTAGTGGGTAGCATTGAACTTGTCCAGGAAGGTTGGATGAGTACATTGATGGGCTCTCTCAAGCAAATGTTGTTGGGTTTTAGCTTGGCTATCGTTGTTGGTATTCCTGTGGGATTAGTAATGGGTATGTGGAGAGTGATGGATTACGTAGTAGGGATGTATGTTAATGCTTTATTTGTAATGTCTCTGGTAGCTTTACTTCCCCTACTCATAATTATTTTTGGGGTCGATATTGAGTTTCGAATTTCAGTGGTGTTTCTTTTTTCTGTATTTTTTATCATCTTGTCTACAGCAGACGGGGTCAGGGAAGTAGATGGGAGACTTTTGTGGGCAGCCACCTCTTTTAATGCAGGACCGATCAAGCGCTTTACTACAGTGGTGATACCCTCCTCACTTCCTTTCATTATAGCTGGTCTTAGATTGGGTCTGGCTAATGCCTTTAGCGGAATGATCTTGGCTGAACTATGGGTGGTGAGAGATACAGGAGAGCTATTGCTACAGTTGGGACACAATCGTGATTTGCCGAAATTTTTTGCCCTGATTTTAACAGTTACTTTGGTAGCATCTTTGGCCGCCGCACTGCTTAAAGCTTTTGAACGCCGATTAACTCCTTGGAGCCGGGTGGGATAGTATGGATTCAGATAGCCGATCTCATTTGAGCAGGAAAGAAAAAAGGTGGGGAATTTTTCTGCGTAGTGTTTCATTAGTAATTCTTCTAATTGGGTGGGAATTATATGGTCGTGATCCGTCACATTTTGGGACCCCTTCTCCTTCAGTTATTTTTCAAGCATTTTGGCAGGAATTAGTTTACGGCGAGCTCATTATGAACACGTGGGGAACTTTGGTAGCGGTTGGCTCGGGTTTAATAGTTTCGTTAATTGTTGGAATTGTTTTGGGCTTTGCTATTCCTCTATTTCCATGGGCAGAAAATACTCTAGATCCCTTAGTAGATGCTACCTATGCCATGCCTGTCACCATGCTTATTCCTATTATCGGGGTTTACACTGGACTTGGATTTCAAGGAAGAGTTTTTGTTGTGTTTACCTATGTAGCCATGGTTATTGTGATTGGTACTGCTACTGGTGTGAGAGAAGTGGATAAAGGACATATTGAAACAGCCCGCTCATTTGGTGCCAAAGGATTTGTTTTATGGAGAAAGGTGATTTTCCCGTCAGCTCTTCCTTATATTACGTCCTCCTCGGCCATGGGTGTAGCAAGGGCGGTCCGTGGGGCTGTAACTGCTGAGCTCTTACTGATTGCCTCCAATTTGGGTGGATTTCTTTTAGGTGCTGCCTCCCGTTTTGATATGCCTTCGCTGTACGCAGGGATTCTCTGGACACTACTACTAGGTTATTTACTCTACTCAGGCGCCAAGGGTTTGGAACGTAAGCTACTAAGGTGGAGGGAATTTGGGGCGTAAGGTAAGGTTTATATGGGGTATTAAGAGGGAACGACTGCAAGCCGCTCCCCCTTAAAGTACTACTTACTTAGA
>CAZASS010000101.1:0-2138 GCA_964487835.1 uncultured Acidobacteriota bacterium
CTAGACCGGTGACTTGAAATCCTCGAGCTAAGGCTATACCTCCGCCAAAAAGTAACAGTATTCCCCAAGGGATCTTAACTGCCCATTCCCAATCCAACAGAAATTCTCTTTTCTTCCAGTCAGCGGGTATCATAAAGAGAAGCAGAGAAGCCATGATGGCTACAGTGGAATCGTGAACATAGTCAGCAACACCCAGTAGTGAAGACCAACCTGGAAGAGTAAATGATCCTAAGGTTAAATCTCTTCTGAAAATCCAGGCTGCGGCCGTCAAAAAAAAGATAATGGATACTCCTTTTTGGGTACGATTCATTTCTCCTAAATTGATCCGCTGTTGAGCAATTAGTTCTTTGGTTACTTCGAATTTTTCCTTGCTCAGGCGAGTATAAATGTGAGTCAAAAAAAACCAGATTATTGATAGAAAGACTACTGTGAAGGGAATTCCTACTAGCATCCATTTTCCAAAACTAATTTCTTCTCTATCGGGAAAGAGTGCCGAAAACTGAGAAGTAAAAACAATATTGGGTGGAGTCCCAATCAGGGTGGAGATTCCTCCAACGCTGGCACTATAGGCAACAGCTAGTAGTAGAACTACAGGAAATCGAGATTTTGGATTAAGTCCACTACTCTGGAGTTGGACGATGACAGCTGTGGCAATGGGAAGCATCATAATAGCGGTGGCGGTATTGCTAACCCACATTGACAAGAATGCACAGGCTGCCATAAACCCCAATACTAGACCTGTCAGGTCCTCTCCTCGTAGTGAGATGATGGCTAGGGCTATCCTTTTGTGTAGGTCACACCGCTGGATAGCCATAGCTAGGAAAAAACCACCCATAAACAGGACGATGGTAGTGTCCATGTAGGAGGTAGAAACTTCACTAGCTGTGGTGACTTTGCCTATAGGGAAAACCACTAAGGGAATCAGGGAGGTGGCAAAAATAGGTAAAGCTTCTGTGACCCACCAAATGGCCATGAGAAGAGCTGTGGCCAGAACAATTCTGGAACTGAGGGAAATTCCCTGAGGAATGCCCAGGATCAATATGAGTGAGAAAATAGTTGGGCCAGCCAGCAAACCGGCCATCCTTAGTTTAGCTTGCAAGCGTCACATCTTACTGAATTGTCCCTAGAGTAACAACTAGTGTTTTGTTGTTTACTTTTGATCAATTTTCTTGAGATCTTCGAAATGGAAAACTATGCTCAAACAGTATTGTCGACAGCCCATTATAAATATTAGTATGTTATCTAAAGGATGCACACCATTTCATTTTAAATCGATCCTATTGGGGGAATTGCTATGAACTATCGATATTGTTTAATCATTGTGATTTTAGGATGCGTTTTTTTGGGGGCGATAACTACAGCTGAGCAAGCAGTTAATTACACCAATATTGTTGCTCCAATGTTGAAATTCGAAGGTCCCTTAATAGCTAGTTTGGAAAATGTAGCTTTAGAAATGCTACGCCGAGATGGGCAAAACAAAGAGCTTTTAATGGAGATTGCCGGGCAAGCTCGGGGGCTGATCATGTATCAGTTTAGGGGAGGTCCCGAGTTTGCCGGTACTGATTATCTACCGTTGGAGGAAGTAGATGAGATTGTTAGTAAGGCTTTCTGGCGTTTGGATGGGCCAGAGGTGGTTCGGGTGGTTATAGGTCCTAAGGGAAGGGCTCGTTTGCTGCAAAGCCCAAAATCTATAACTGTGACTCAGGGACAAAAAATTGTTTTGCCATTAATCGTGCAAAACCAAATGCAACAGCAGGCATCATTGATTTTTGCTAGTTGGGCTGGGTTGCCAGCTATGCAGGGGCAAAGGCAGCAAATAGGTATTGCAAGAAACTCTACTCGTGGGTACCTCATGTCTTTGGTCTCCAACCAATCGGGTCTGCAACAAGCAGAGTTACAATTGCAGGTAGGTGACAGGCCTTTGCGAGCACCAATTTCTATTGATGTAAAAAGGGTAGGCCGTTTACGCATTCGTTTGTTAGATCATAAGGGTGAACCCACAGCCGCACGCTGCTATTTAAGGGGAGCTGATGGATTGGTTCGTGCTCCTCAAGATTCTTGGGAGCGCATTGGTGAAAAGAGTGGGGAATATTTTTTTTATGGTGATGATACTTTCGACCTACAACTTCCTGAGGGAA
>CAZASS010000101.1:2148-7517 GCA_964487835.1 uncultured Acidobacteriota bacterium
GGGAAAGACAACCTTAGAGGTGATGAAGGGGTTTGAGTATCAGCCGGTAAAACGAGAGATTTTAATTCAAGCAGGGAAACTTCAGGAGGTCGAAGTCAAACTCGATTTGGGCCAGGATATGTCCGAAGAGGGTTGGTATTCAGGTGATGCGCACTTTCATGCTAATTCGACAGGAAGCCCAACTGCTACTCCAGAAGATGTACTGCTTCACCTCCGCGGGGAAGATGTCAATGTTGGTAACGTATTAATTAGTAATTCATTGGGATCATGGGTCTTGGATGAGAAGTATTTAGAAGGAAAGTTAAATTCAGTTTCCACCGAGAAGCATTTGCTTTCTTGGGGTGCGGAAATACGAAGTCATAAGCTGTATGGTCATATGGCGTTACTGAATATTAAGAAGCCAGTGGATCCCCTCTACACCGGTTGGCCAGGAACTCGTTATCCAGAGGATTATCCTCCACACCATTTTCACGCCGTCAAGGCTCATGAGCAAGGGGCGGTAGTGACCTATGTTCATTTAGGTGATACTGATCCTAACAGTTTAGATGGTGCAAGGGCTCATGAGTTGCCAGTGGATTTAGCCTTGGGGCAGATTGATGCGGTGGATGTTTTTAGCCAACACCCAGAGTGGCCAGCTCTGGACCTATGGTACCGGCTTCTAAATTGCGGTTTAAAGTGTCCAATTTCAGCTGGTACTGATGCCTATGTTAATAGTACAACAGCTCCCATTCCAGGCGGTTCTCGGGTGTATGTCCGAACTAATGGACAACTGAATTATGAGAGTTGGCTAGAAAATCTAAAACAGGGGCGAACCTTTGCTACTAATGGGCCTCTAATAAAGTTTAGTGTGAACGGTAAGCAGCCGGGAGATGACTTGCAATTACAATCAACAGAACCAGTCCTTCTGGATATTAAAGTTGAAGCCAGATGCCTGATTGCTCCTATGCAAAAGCTGGAGATTGTGGTTAATGGGAGCGTAGTGGAATCGATTCTGGCTGGCAAAAACGAACACGATATTAAGGTAGAAACTACAGTGAGTGTTGATCGCAGTTCCTGGATTGCTGTAAGAGTTATTGGTGCTCCTCATCGTTTGGTGGTGACCGACGAACAAGTATTGGCCCACACAAGCCCGGTGTATGCTTACTTAGGGAAACAGGAAATTTCTTCGCCGACTGATGCTCTTTATTTTGTGGACTGGATTGATGATTTAATCCGTAAAGTAGAACAACATGGAGTTTTCCATCAACTAGATCACAAGTATGAAATCATTCGACTCTTTCGAAAAGCTCAGAATATTTATGCTCAAAAGGCGCAGGCAGGCAATTAAGATATGAAGTAAATTGGAAAGGGGCAGAAAATGAAAAAACAGTTCATCACATACTTAGTGGTAACCGTTTTTAGTATTGCAGTACTAAATTGGTCAATTTTGGCTCAGAAAAGGCCTAGAATTGCTGTCTTTTCTGGACCTCTGGCTACTATTCAGAATAGTCCGCCATTAGTGACCAGTAACAAAGCTAGATCCCGAATTGGATTGCCATTGCGGACCCATCCAGATGGTACTCCTGCCCGTTTTGATCATTTAGCAGCTCAGCGTTTGGCAGTTCCGGTAGAAGTTTTCATTGAACAGTTTAGCGCTCATCCTTTGGAGCAAGATGCTGCCAAGCTTTATGCTCCACCTGATGGTTTTATAGATGGCCGTGGAAAATTCCATGTGCAGCGTCAGTCTTCCGAAGATAAACCTGTTTATCGGGTTATTTTGAAACCAGAAGATGGGCTTTATTTGTTCCCTTATATGGCAACGCAAGTTGATGGTAAGCCGTGGGATGATAACTGTGTTTTTCATGGGGCATCTTCGGAAAAATGCAGGCAACCCTTCTATCCAGATGCCTCGCGTATTTTTGAGGAAATTGATCGTGGTATCGGCGGTAAGGCTAGGTCTGGGTTGGGGAATGAGCTTAGTAGTCGAGCCGAGTTTGATTTTTATCGTGTAGTTCCTTCGGGGGGATATAAGAGGGGTTTGGTTGCATCTGAGAGGACCGATATGGGGAGTGGAGATATTTCTCCGGAAATTTTAGGGGAAGATTTTTTCCCTTACACGCCAGACCATTTTCGTAGGGAAGCGCTTCAGGAAGATTTAGCTAAGGTAGTAAATCAGGTGCAAAAGGCTCTTAATTCGAACGATTACGTTGGAGCCATTTGGTTAGAGAGCAGTCCCACTATTCAGGATACAACTTACTGGTTGAATTTGTTGGTGGATACACAGATACCTATCAGTGGTAACGCGGCTCAAAGAGCCCATGGCTTGGTGAGTAATGATGGTGATCGAAATATTATAGATTCAGTAGATTATATCCTGTCTCGGGTATGGGCTGATCAAGAGGGAAGAGATGCAGTAGGTGCTGTAATGGTTCAGGACGAGCAAATTTTTACCGCCCGTCAAGTAGAAAAACAGGACGCCCGTCCGGGCGGTTATAGAGCTGCCGGAGATTATGGTGGTGTGATTGGTACGATCGGTGAGCCAGGTCCAGTAACTCTTTGGTTTAAGCCCACTACTTGTCATACTTGGAAATCAGAGGTTAATTTTTCAAAACTACCCGATATGATCGGAGGGGTAACTAGTAAGGATGGCCAATTAACCCGAGTTGCAGTGAGAGTTAGGGACGATAAGGGTTGGATAATAGGCAAGGCCATCCCCAAGGTAACGGCTGTCAGATATGACCCTTGGGCTAAAGATAGTTCCAACTCTTTTCCTGAACAGGAAGTCGAAATATTCGCTAGGATGGAAAAAAATCTGAATGAACATCCCTTGGCTGGATTTATTTTAGAGGGGACTACCCCTTACGGCAATGTTAAGGAGTCTATGGTTCAAGCTTTGGAAATTGCGGCTCTGAGCGGTATGCCGGTAGTACGTGTGAGTCGAGGGGACGAGGGAGGTATGTTGGAAGTAATCGAAAATAATCTCACCATTGAAGGTAACAATTTAGTTACGGCAAAGGCGAGACTGCTTTTGATGGCAGCCATTATGAAATTGGGGAGTTTGCCACCAGCTATTGATCCCAAAAACCCAACAGTTCACGAAATTAAAGCAGTTCAAGAAAAGATTAACCTTTATCAGGAAATCTTTAACTCTCACTGAGAAAAAAGCTACACTCCACTTAACTATGAAGGCGGAAGTATCTAGTCTAATTACTCCATACGGTGGCCAGTTGGTAAACCTGCTGGAGAGTTCTCAGAAAATCGAAAAACTGAAAGTTTTTGGGGAAAATCTTCCCTCGATTCAAATTTCTGAACGCTTAGCATGTGATTTGGAATTGCTGGCTACGGGGGCATTTTCTCCGTTAGAGGGGTTTATGGGCCAAGCGGATTTTCAACGGGTTTTGGACGAAATGCGTCTTATCAGTGGTTGTATTTTCCCGATGCCCATTACCTTATCAGTTAGTCCTAGTCCAGATATTCAGCTCGACAAACAGATAGCGTTACGCAGTTTGAAAAATGATTTATTAGCTGTTTTAACGATCGAGGAAATTTACGAGTGGGATGTCAGAGAGTTTTCCGAAAAAGTTTTACTTACTCAGGATTTTCGTCACCCAATGGTGTCATCTATACATCGTTGGGGCAGGGTAAACATCTCTGGGAATCTTCAGGTTATTCAGTTGCCCCATCGATCTGATTTCCAGGATATTCGGTTTTCTCCTGCGCAAACTCGGCAACATTTGTCTCAACTAGTTCGGAGCAATGTTATCGCTTTTCAGACCCGTAATCCTTTACACCGTGTTCATGAAGAATTAACTAAACGAGCCATCCGAAAGCACGATGCTGCGCTATTACTTCATCCGGTTGTGGGAATGACTAAGTCAGGAGATGTAGATCACTACACTCGGGTGCGTACGTACAAGGCCATGATATCCAATTATTATAAGAATGAGTCAGTAATATTGGCGCTTTTACCCTTGGCAATGCGCTTGGCTGGTCCTCGAGAAGCACTATGGCATGCCTTGATTCGACGTAACTACGGGGCTAACTACCTAATTGTGGGCCGCGATCATGCTAGTCCAGGAACAGGATCTGACGGCAAACCCTTTTATGGTTCAACTGATGCCCAGGAGTTGGTAGAGCAATTTTCTGAAGAGTTAGGTGTAGAAATGGTCCCCTTTAATGAAATGGCATATTTGCCTGAACAGAATTGCTATGAGGAGGTTTCCAATATTTCTTCTGGGGAACATACTGTTCGTATTTCGGGAACTGAAATCCGTGAAAAGTATCTCCAAAGAGGAAAGATCTTGCCTGATTGGATCGTCCGTCCTGAAGTGGCCAGAATTCTTCTTGAAGCCTATCCTCCACACCATCGACAGGGTGTTTGTATCTGGTTTACTGGATTGAGCTGTTCGGGGAAATCTACTACTGCTGAAATATTAACTGGTCTCTTGATTCAGAATGGTTCTCAGGTCACTCTTTTGGATGGGGATATAGTGCGTACCCACTTGTCCAATGACTTAGGTTTTAGCAAGAAAGACCGTGATACTAATATTCTCCGTATCGGCTATGTAGCCTCGGAGATTGTTCGTCATGGAGGAACAGTAATTTGTGCTGCCGTGAGTCCCTATAGAGCCACCCGTAATGAGGTTCGTAGCATGGTAGGTCCCGATCGTTTTGTAGAAGTGTTTGTTGATACTCCGTTGGAAGTGTGTGAGCAACGCGATAATAAGGGGATGTATGCCAAGGCTCGAAAGGGAGAGATAGAAAACTTCACTGGGATCAACGATCCTTACGAGTTTCCTGATCATTCTGAGATAGTATTAAACACAGTTATTAATTCTGGGGAGTCTAATGCTCGCTTAGTAGTAGACTATCTAAAGAGTCACGGATTGATTAGAGAAGAATAGTTGAGATAAGAGTTTTTTAAAATGCCTATACCTAGCCTTGAAAAAATTCAGGTTTTAGTTACCGGAGGAGCTGGTTTTATTGGTTCTCACTTGGTGGATGGATTGCTTGAGAGAGGGGCAATAGTCCGAGTTCTGGATAACTTAGAAACTGGGAGATTGGAGAACCTTGGTCACTGTATGGATCAGATAGAGTTTGTAGAAGGAGATATCCGGCAAGTTGAGGTCTGCCAGAGAGTTTGTGAAGAAGTGGTTTATATTTTTCATCAGGCAGCTCTAGGATCGGTTCCTCGTTCTATGGAGGATCCAGCTACTACAATTTCAGTGAATGTGGCCGGAACTGCTAATATTTTTGCTGCTGGTCGGGATGCAGATGTGAAACGTATCATTTATGCTGCTTCCTCTAGCGTTTACGGAGATAGTTTAAAAACTCCCATGAAGGAAGGGGAAGAGGGTAGTCTTCTTTCTCCTTATGCCGTTTCCAAGAAG
>CAZASS010000102.1:0-7501 GCA_964487835.1 uncultured Acidobacteriota bacterium
CATTGATTGCTGTAGTTTAGAAAACGAATTATGAGGGGTCAACCATAGGTTTTCATCCGTCTTGACATCTGAGGTATATTACAAAAGTATTTATAGAAGGAGTATGAGTAAGTGACGTTTATTATTTGTGAGCCCTGTATTGAAACTAAAGACACTGCATGTGTGGATGCTTGTCCAGTTGATTGTATCCATCCGCGCGCAGACGAGGCGGATTTTGATCCTGAAACACAGTTGTATATTGATCCAGAAGAGTGCATTGATTGTGGTGCCTGTGTGCCGGAGTGTCCAGTTGAAGCAATCTTTCCAGAAGAAGAAGTTCCAGAGCAATGGTCAGAGTATATCGATATCAATTACAAATGGTATGAAAATAAATAATTAATTTTATGAACTGACCCTATGCGTTTTGAGTTGTAGGATGGGTCTTCATTTTTTGCGTATGTGGGAAAAGTGTGCAAAAGATGTGTGAAACCTGTTTGTTGTTTTGCCGATGGAATGGCTAGCGTTCTCCTCGTATTAGATCTTCAAATTGTTCTCGTTGGCGAACAATTTGAAATTGGTCTTTGTCTACCATGATTTCAGATACACGAGGCCGAGAGTTGTAATTAGAAGAGGCTACAAAACCATAGGCTCCTGCATTCATTAATGCTAAATATTCTCCGTTTTGAAGTTCAGGAATCTGACGATTTTGAGCAAAGAAGTCACCTGTTTCACAAACCGGTCCAACTACATCAGCTTCAATCTGATTTCCCTTTTTTTGTAATGGGAGGATTTCGTGGTAGGCGTTATAGAGTGATGGTCGGATCAAATCATTCATAGCTCCATCGACAATAACAAAATTTTTATTATGATTGGTTTTATGATGTAGAACCTGGCTAAGCAGGACTCCTGTGTTGCCAACAATGAATCTTCCTGGCTCAAAAATAATCTGATAATCTTGGCGTTCTTCTCCCAAAAAGTGGCTGTATTCGTTCAGATTAATTTCCTGTTCATTCTGGTAAGGGATGCCAACTCCCCCTCCTAGGTTAAGATGGGTAATTTGGAAATCTCGATTTCTCAAATCGTCTGCTACCGCTCTAAGTTTTAAAAAAGCTTCTGTAAATGGTTTGATATCCAGAATCTGAGAGCCTATATGAAAGCCTATTCCAATTACCCGAAGTCGATTTGTGGATTTTAATATTTGGCTTATTTTGTCTAGATGGATGAGATCAATGCCAAATTTGTGTTGACGAAATCCTGTAGAGACATAGGGATGTGTTTTGACATCGACTTCTGGATTAATGCGCAAAGAAATATTGGTGTGAGTTTCTTTGTCTTTGGCTAACACAACAAGGTTTTCAAGTTCCTGGAGAGATTCTATAGTTATGCTGAATAAAGGCATTTCCAGGGCTGTTTCTAATTCGCTATTTGTTTTTCCTACTCCGCCAAAGATAATTCGACTCGGCTTGGTCCCAATTTTTTCTAAGCGATATAATTCTCCTGCTGAGATTGCGTCAAAGCTACTTCCTTCGTTCATGAGCAGGCGTAGGATGCTCAAATTTGAGTTAGCCTTAACTGCGTAACAGATTAAAGGGTTAATGTCCTGAAAAGCCTGGCAAAATGTCTGAAAGTTTTTCAGAATTGCATTTTTACTGTAGACGTAACAAGGTGTCCCGCATTTTTGGGCAATATCTTTCAGGGATACATCCTCACAGAAGAGTTGGTTGCTACGGTATTGAAAAGATTGTGTCAAAGTCATTGGATTATAGACATATTAGTGGTTGACAATTATATACATAATTTACGAATTTCCTTTTATTTTCTCTATTTCAGCCGAAGTGTCAAAAATCAAAGTGAAAAAAAAGTGGTTTTGGGTAAGGGAAGGGAGAATAGGATTGGAGATAGGAACAGGTAATGAATGTATGTTCAGGTATCGTGATTCTTTGCCTGTGTTAGAATTTCTAGTAGAGAAATAGGAGTCAAGCACGGTGTTATGGGCTTAAAAGATAAAATACTGGAAAAGAAAGCCAAGATAGGGATAGTGGGTCTGGGCTATGTTGGGCTGAGTTTGACAGTAGAGTTTTTAAGAAGCGGTTTTAAGGTTTATGGTATTGATAACGACAACGAGAAAGTAGATCGTATGAACGCGGGAGAATTTCCTGATCAAGAGATTGCTAGGTCAATTATCAATCCTGCAATTAATTCGAATCAGTTTCAAATCTCTCAGAATTATGATGCGTTGGCGCGTGTGGACTGCATTATCATTTGTGTTCCCACACCTTTACGGCAAACTAAAGATCCTGACATGCAATACATCATGCAGGCTGTAGAAGAGGTTCGTAAATACTTACATCAGGATACGTTAGTTATTCTGGAAAGTACCACTTATCCAGGAACTACGGAAGAAGTTCTTTTGAGTGAGTTGGAGAATCAGAAGTTCAAAACAGGAAAAGATTTTTTTCTAGCTTTTTCCCCAGAACGGGTTGATCCCGGAAATTCTAAATACGGGACCAAAAACACTCCAAAAGTTGTAGGTGGAATTACTCCTGAGTGTACTGAGATGGCCAAGGTTTTGTATGAGCAGGTTATTGATGATGTGGTTCCTGTTTCGTCGGCAGCTACTGCCGAAATGGTTAAATTGTTGGAAAATACTTTTAGAGCAGTCAATATTGGACTGGTAAACGAAATTGCGATTGCATGCAATAAATTAGATATTCCTGTTTGGGAGGTTATTGAAGCAGCTGCTACTAAACCTTTTGGATTTATGCCTTTTTTCCCGGGACCTGGATTGGGTGGGCATTGTATACCTATTGATCCCCTTTATTTGTCCTGGAAATTAAAGACACTTAACTATAGGGCGCGTTTTATAGAGCTAGCAAGTGAAATCAATACTTATATGCCAGAGTACTGTCTGGGCAGGATTGTTCAATTACTCAATCAAAATAAGCAATCAGTTTACGGATCAGATATTTTGATTCTTGGTGTGTCTTATAAGAAAGATGTCGGGGATACTCGGGAATCACCTGCACTAGATATTATTCGGTTACTTGAAGATAATGGCGCAAAAGTAGACTATCATGATCCATATGTTCCCGATTTTCAGGTGGATGAAGAGTCTATCAAGAGGTCAATACAACTGACGTCGAAATCTATTCAAAAGTACTGTCTAGTTGTCGTGGTTACAAATCATTCCTGTTTTGATTATAAAATGATTCAGGACTCGGCTCATCTTGTTTTTGACACCCGAAATTCTTTTGAGGAATCGTTTGAAACATTGGCCAGACTTTGAATGTAGATAAAGTTAAGTGAAAATTCCCTTTCTTAATTTAAGTAGTCAAACTGAAGTTGTTTTGGATGATTTTTTGTCACGTATCCAGGATATAGCCCGTAAGAATCAGTTTATTGGAGGGGCTCCAGTCCAGGAATTCGAACAGAAATTTGCAGTCTATTGTGGCGTTAAGAACTGTGTTGCACTCAACAGTGGAACTGACGGTTTGCGATTAGCTTTAGTAGCATCTGGAATAGACAGTAATGATGAAGTTATCACTTCACCATTTACTTTTGTTGCTACTACAGAAGTAATTAGTCAAACTGGCAAGTTAGTTCTTGCGGATATTGATTTGGACACATTTAATCTTTCGATGGAAGCGATCAAATCCAAAGTCAGTGATCGGACTAGGGCAGTGTTGCCCATTCATATTTTTGGACTCCCAGCTTCTATGCTGTCCATATTAGAATTTGCCCAAAAATACAAATTAACTTTTATTGATGACGCTTGTCAGGCTCATGGAGCAGCGATTGGGCAGAAGAAAGTAGGTAGTTTTGGTCAACTGGCTTCATTTAGTTTTTATCCTACTAAAAATTTAGGAGCTTTTGGTGATGGCGGTGCTGTTACTAGTGATGATGAATTAATGGCTGAGCGAATTAGGCGACTCAGAAATCATGGGGAAGTAGAGGGGAAATATCACCATCAAGAAGAGGGATATAATTCACGCATGGATGCTTTGCAGGCGGTTGTGCTTAATTTAAAGCTCAGTTTTTTAGAAGATTGGGTAAATAATCGTCGTCAATTAGCTTCTCTTTATAAGGGTCGATTGGGCCATTTGGAAGAGATTCAATTTCAGAAGGAACCAAGTAACTATCGTCACAGTTATCATCTCTTAGCTGCACGAGTTAAAAGACGTTCTGAACTTGTAGATCATTTGACAAGATCTGGTATTGAAACAAAGATTATCTATCCGATTCCAATTCATCTTCTTCCCGCCTATCAACATTTAAATTATCGATGTGGTGATTTTCCAAATGCTGAGAAACTATGCAAACAAATATTATCTTTTCCTCTTTATCCGGGAATGACAGAGTCTCAGGTTCTACAAATTTCCGATGTTATAGAACAGTTCTATGTTGGATAAGTGGATTAGCATTTCCATTTTAGTAGCAGTAGTTTGCTCGGTGCTCTCAATTTTTGTATCAGATATTTTTTTCTCTATGGCCGGTGTGCTTTGGTTAGTGGATTGTTATCAGCGCAAAAAAATACACTTAAGATTTCCTCCTTTTTCCCGATATTTACTGGTTTTTTTATTAGCAATAATAGGGGCGATAGCTTTTTCTAATGATATTTCAACTAGTCTTTATTTTTTGAGAAAATTGATCAAGTACTTTTACGTTGTGCTGATTTTTACTTACGTAAAACCTGAATGGGTAGAGCAGACATTACAAGCCATATTTATTGTTTTGATGGGTAGCGCATTATATGGAATTTTGCAGTACTTTGTGTTGATGGATATCACGCTCTTGAATCGTATTGAGGGATTTATGGGACATTGGATGACCTTTTCTGGACAGCTAATGTTGTGTTCTGTTGCCATGACAGGGTATCTATTGTTCTATCGTTTTCCGCGAGCATTTAGCTCAACTCGCAATGTATCTGTTCAAGTTACCGGATATTTAAAGTTTTGGTGTTCAGCGAAATATCAGGGAATATTAAGATATGGAAGTTGGACATTAGTGCTTGGAATTTTTTTACTAACCCTTATCCTGACACAAACTAGAAACGCTTGGCTTGGAACTCTTGGTGGATTGTTCTTGTTGCTCTGGATGTTCCGATTTCGTTGGATGTTATCGGGAATAGGAATTTTGTTGCTAGTTTTTTTGATTTTGCCTGGACATTTTAAGCAGCGTTTTTATTCTGGGTTGGATTCTTCAGATACAACTACTCGAATTCGTATTGAGTTGTTTCATACTGGAGCGAATATTATAAAGGACAATCCTTGGTGGGGTCTGGGTCCACGGATGGTGCCAATAGATTATCAACGCTACAATACAACAGATGAGTTTCCGAAGTGGATATACCAGCATTTGCACAACAACTTTTTACATATTGCTGCTGAGATGGGTCTAATTACTCTAGGGGCATGGATTATGTTGTGGGCTAAATTATTATTGGATTTTGTTCGGTTCAAAAGAGGTGATGAAAATGACTCAATTTTGTCCTGTATGTCAATAGTTGGGATTGGAGTAATAACTTCGTTTTTGTTAGCGGGTCTCTTCGAATATAATTTTGGAGATTCAGAAATCTTGATCCTGCTACTTTTTTTTGTCACAGTTCCTTATGTCCTCAAATATCCTCGAGAAGAGCTCTCTTAAAATTGCCCTACTGGGAACACGCGGTATTCCAGCCAATTACGGAGGTTTTGAAACCTTTGCCGAAGAGTTGTCTGTTCGTCTAGTAGATAGAGGACATTCTGTTACAGTTTACGGGCGAAGCCATTTTGTTGATCCCCTATTGCGTTCTTATAGGGGAGTTGAAATCAGAACACTTCCAGCAGTTCGCACAAAATACTTAGAGACGGTTACTCATACATTTGTTTCAGTTTTTGATGCTTTGCTAAGAGGATACGATGTTGTTCTAGTGTGTAATGCAGCTAATGCTTTTATCTGCTGGATTCCTGGGTTATTTGGGCAAAAAGTAGTTCTCAATGTTGATGGAGTGGAGAGATTGCGAAGTAAATGGAATTGTTTGGGTCAAGCCTATTATCGGCTAAGTGAATTTTTAGCAACTATTTTCCCCGATGAAATAATTAGTGATGCCCGTTCAATTCAAAAATATTATTTAGAAGAATATGGAATCCATTCTCATTTTATTCCCTATGGTGCTCCGGTAGAAAATATTAAGAGTTTTGAGATTCTAAGCCAATTAAATCTTAAGTCGCGAGAATATATTTTGTATGTCAGTCGACTTGAACCGGAGAATAATGCGGAATTAGTTATTAGAGCTTACCGTCAATCAGAGGTTACTTGTCCATTAGTGGTGGTGGGAGATGCTCCCTATAATTCTCAGTATATTAAAAAACTTCATGATTTATCCCAAGGTGAAAATATACTGCTGCCTGGATCTATTTATGGATCCGGTTATCGCGAGTTACTTTCTCATTGTCTTTGTTATGTGCAAGCTACTGAAGTAGGAGGAACTCATCCGGCTCTGATTGAGGCAATGGGAACGGGTTGTTTGGTGTTGGCGAATGGCACTGAAGAGAATCAGGAAGTAGTTGGAGAGGCAGGCTTTATTTACCCTTTTAATAATTTAGAATCACTTAGTCAGCTGATGTATCAAATTTGTTCTGATCCAGATACGTACGGTAATTATCGAAAACTAGCCCAAGATCGGGTGCGTGAATCCTATAATTGGGAAAAAGTAGTTACTCAATATGAAACTTTGTTTCACGAGCTTGTTTCTAGTTCTGATCACTGTGGTTGATAATTTTTATGCGTAAAGCTGTACTTTAGTGAAATTGTAAGAAGTATTTCTAAGAATAATATGCTTAGTTTTATATTGTGTTTTGGTTGTTAGTTTATTTGATTACTTTAGATAAAGAGATGAAAACCATTCAAATTCCAGTGCTTGTGAGTTTAGTAACCTACAATGAGGAATTGTTTTTAGCCCAATGCCTAGAATCATTGAAAAATCAAACTGCAGAAGTTCATGTGCGAATTTTCGACAATGCTTCTCAAGATGCAACTAGAGATATTGCTCGAAAGTTTGGGGTGAATTTGTATGAATCAAAAAAAAACCAAGGATATAGTTTTGGTCACAATAAAAACCTTGCGGATTCCGATTTTGAAATTGCGTTGCTGTTAAATGCCGATGTAATACTGTGTCCTGATTATGTGGAAATCCTTTTGTCTACTTTGGATAAGGTGGATGGTGTCGGTATGGTGGGGGGCAAGCTGTATCGAATGAATGAGAACGGTGAAAAAGTATTTAGAAGGGGTGTTCCGGTTTTGGATAGTGCAGGTATTTTCTTTACTCCTTCACAGCGACATTTCGATCGAGGTAGTGAAGAAGAAGATCGTGGGCAATATGATCGCAGACAATTGGTATTTGGAATTACGGGAGCGGCATTGATGTGCAGAAAAGAGATGCTGGAAGATATTAGTCTAGAAGGCGAATATTTAGATGAAGATTTTTTTATTTACCGTGAGGATGCTGATCTGGCTTGGAGGGCGCAATTAAGAGGGTGGAAGG
>CAZASS010000103.1:0-1212 GCA_964487835.1 uncultured Acidobacteriota bacterium
GTTACTGAAGGTAAAAATAGGTCAGTCGAGGAGACAGCAGATCTCTTATATCACTTGTTGGTATTTTTAACCCAACGAGAAATCGTACTCTCAGATGTTTTAGAAGAACTTCAAAAAAGACATTTAACTTAAAAAATGGTAGTTAATTTGCCGTTTTTTACTTCAGGAATACTTTTTTTCAAGGGGTTTTCCAGATCGGAAAGCTTGGACAAAAGGATCGGAAGACCGATTGAATTGTCCTCGATCGCCTTCAAAATGTATTAAACCTTTTCTGAGTAAAATAATTCGATCAGCAACCATTTCAATACATTTGAGGTCGTGAGTAACTACTACTGAGGTAAGTTTTTCCTGCTTATTTAGTTTTCGAATCAGGTGACTTAGTGATTTGCTAACTATAGGGTCAAGACCGGTGGTGGGTTCGTCGTAGAGAATTACTTCAGGATTATTGGCAACAGCTCGAGCAATGGCGGTCTGTTTTTTAGAGCCCGTGCTTAATTCATTCTGTTGAAGATTTTGCATATCACTCATTTCTACAGCATCTAATAGATAGTCTACTCGTTTAGAAATTTTTTGTTCATCGGTTATGCCCATTTCACGTAGAGGATAAGCCACATTTTCTCTGACGTTTACAAAGTCAAAGATACCTCCCCGTTGGAAAATGTAAGAAACATGTTTGCGAAATTGAAGTAATTTCATTTCATCCATGGCAATAATGTCTTCTCCTCTAAACAAGATATGTCCACTATCTGGTCTAAGTAGTCCAGCAATTAGTTTTAGAGTGACGGTTTTTCCACTTCCACTTTGTCCTAAAATTCCTAAAGTTTCTCCATTACGAACTACTAAGTCGATGCCTTTGAGGACAGGTTGCTCAAAGGTCTTTTCGACATTTTGTAATTCAATAAGATTTTCAGAGTTGAATTTACTAGGTTGATGGGAGAAATGGACTGGTTTTTTAATTTTAAGTTTTCGATTAAATTTTTGAAACAGAATGAATAGGATTATAGATAAGTAAAGTGCAATGATTAGTGATAGAAATAATTCAGATAACATGAATTTTTAAGTCGAATTAAAAGCCACTGCGCTTTTAAACATTGGCTAAAGAATGGAGGTTGGTTTTGTGTTTGGAAATGGTAAAGGCCAGTCCATAGCAACTATTTTAGTGGCGAATTTGAAATCTAACCAGCTTTTTTGCCATTTCTTTTTTGCTATGAT
>CAZASS010000103.1:1222-1623 GCA_964487835.1 uncultured Acidobacteriota bacterium
AGTTGTACGGCCAGCCGTACGATTTGCATTTGATAATTCTCTTGGATCCATTTCTAGTACCTCACAGACCCACGCTAGACTTCCAGGATGAGTGTCTTCAGAAGAAAACCAATCCAGAGCATCTTTTTTCCACAAATTCCACTCTTTATGAGAACTTTTCTTAGGAGATACTATATCCCGAAGAGCTTGTAATAGAATTCCCAGAGCTAAATTGCGCAAAGAGGGCTCTGGTTTCTTTTGCTGTGGGTATAGGCCTTCACTTTCTAAAATAGTTGATTTCATCGTCTTTATCGTGAGTCCTTCTAATAGTTCCGGATAACGTTTTTACATTCTCTAGATAAAATTTAGTCTAGGCTAAATTTTATCTTTGGCTTTTCAAAAAATCAACCCCAATACTTGTT
>CAZASS010000103.1:1633-1998 GCA_964487835.1 uncultured Acidobacteriota bacterium
TATATACTTCATACGGAGACATTGGTCTTATATTAACGACACCCATTTTATCTAATAGGTCTGATGTTTAATTGGACAGAAAGGTTCACCCTTAGGTTAGAATTTCGTCGGCAACGGGCTGATTGTAGAGAGGTTGTTCTCTTTTTGTCAACTATTTATGGTAGCTCATTGTGTTTTATTAGATTTTTCTAATATGGAAAGGTTGGGAAAATTAAGAAAGAAAATATATAAGAGTTAAACACTTTGTATGGACTAATTGTCAGCCGTAGCCGTTTGTTCAAAATTACTGTACAATGACGGTTTTTTAAGGAGGAAGTAATGAGTGTTGAAAGGCCAGAGGCTGTAACTTTAAAAGGAAATCCCTT
>CAZASS010000103.1:2008-2433 GCA_964487835.1 uncultured Acidobacteriota bacterium
GCTCCAGACTTTTCGTTGGGTGGGGGAGATCTAAAATCTATAACGTTGGCTGATACGGAAGGTATCAGAGTGTTAAGTGTGCTCCATTCATTGGATACACCAGTCTGTGATCAACAGACTCGACGTTTTAATCAAGAAGCAGGGAGTCTTTTGGGGGTTACAATTTATACTATTAGCATGGACCTTCCGTTTGCACAAGGCAGATGGTGTGCTGCAGCTGAAGTAGAAAATTTAACAATGCTTTCTGATCATAAGGACTCTTCTTTTGGATCTAACTATGGCACATTGATCAAGGAGTTACGTTTAAATTGTCGTGCTATTTTTGTAGTGGATGAACAAAATAATCTAAGACATGTTGAATATGTTGGGGAAGTGGCCGAGCATCCCGATTACGATGCTGTTTTGTCAGCAGTAAATGAGCTGAT
>CAZASS010000103.1:2443-6901 GCA_964487835.1 uncultured Acidobacteriota bacterium
AGGCCAATTAATTGGCTATTTGTTCCATACCTTCGGATTCAAAAGGGGTTTTTTCTGATTGTTTGCAGCATGCCAACTGGAAAGAAAGACAAGCCGTGCAACTTTCTCTAATTTGGGATAATTAATCTTTTCTGGAGTATCGGTGGGTTGGTGGTAATCAGGGTGCAATCCTGTATGGAAAAATAGAGCAGGGACACCATTAAGGAGAAAAGGCCAGTTGTCACTGCGACGGAGTAGATTTGCTGAACTGTCATCATATCGGAACTTCAATTCTAAGCCGATATGCTCATTGCTTGATGTCACTAAATTGCGAAGGTCAGTGCTTCGAGTGTAGCCGAGTACATTAACACTATTAGTATTTTCGGCAGCAGTTTGTTTTTCCAATCCGAAAAAGCGAGGATTTTTGGGGTCTGGAATTTCCTCATTTCTCCCAATCATGTCCATTTGAAAAACGGCAGCTGTTTTAGACAACGGGAAAATAGGAGACTGCACGTAATAGCGAGATCCTAAAAGACCAAATTCTTCTGCATTCCATGCTGCAAAAAGTAGGGAGCGTTTTGGTTTTTCAGAGCTTAAAGCGTAGGCTTGCGCAATTTCTAATAAGCCTGCTGTGCCACTGCCATCATCATCAGCACCGTTAAAGATCTTTCCATTGTGACTGCCAACATGGTCAAAGTGTGCACTTATGATAACAACTTCATCTTTGAGTGTCGGGTCTGATCCTGGGAGATATGCGAGAGTGTTGCGTACACTTATTTCCTCTCGAGTTAGATTGGTTTCTATGGTGGCTTTTACTTCCAATAGGTCGAAGCTATTGGGGCGATGTTGTTGGTCTATTTTTTGCTGGATTTTGTCTAATTTTTTTCCAGAAGATTTCAATAATCGATTGGCAAATTTAGCTGAAGAAAACAAAACAGGTATTTGAATTTGTTCTATCCATGTCTTTAGTGTGTAGATGTTTTGTGAGGAATTTTCTGGCCATACCAACTTGGCTCTTCTAGAAAATTTACGTTTTTTAGAATGATTTGTCATATCAGGGACAAGAATCACTCCTGTAGCCCCATGGTTTTGGGCATTTAGGATTTTTTTGAGATTTTCACTGTGATTAGAGTTGAGTAGTTTGTTTAGAGGACCGTTTAGATTAGTCGTTCTTGGTTCGTGGCGTATGATAACAGCGATTTTTTTGGAGGCAGACAGTTCTCGATAATCATCGTAATCGTCTTCAGGTGCTGTGATTCCGTAGCCAGCGAAGATCAAGGGAGCGGTAACTGATCCTTTGGCTGATAGTGGAGAGGGAAAGTAATCTTTTTTTAAAACACCGTTAACTGAAAGAGAAGAATTGGTGTATCTGATTTTTAGACGGTTACGTTTGTCTAATTTTGAGGAAACTAAATTAAAGGGTTGAAAATAAGTGTTTTCTTGAACTGGTTGCAGACCCATTAACTGAAAACGGTGGGCTAAATAGAGTGCTGTAATGTCGTTAAATGGAGTATTGATCTCGCGGCCCTGCATTTCATCTGAGGCTAGAAAGTATAGTTCCGACTGTAGTTCGGCAGCAGTAATGGATGTTAAAGTCTCAACAAACGAGAGATTGGATTTTGTTTTGGCAGATAATAGAACAAATGTGAAAATTGTTCCTAGAAGTAATGTCGATAATCCACGTTTTTTCATGAGTTGTCTTTTGCTAGACCCTCTATTGTAGCCAAGTAAGACATGGATTAATAATTTTGTTTTCTTAGCTGTCAGTTTGAAAATAATTTACTTGAGTAAATTTCTTCGACAGGCTGGGATAGATTTTAACATTGGCTCCATAAACAGTTTTGATGTTTGCAGTAGTGATAACTTCCTCGGGAAGTCCAATGGTTAGTAATTTTCCTCGATCTAGAAGAGCCACAGTTTGACTAAATGTGGCGGCAGCAGTTAGATCGTGTAGGACGATAACAATACTCATATTATGTTTTTTGTTGAGTTCTTCAAGTAGACGGAAAATGCTAATCTGATGCTTAATATCCAAATGAGTATTGGGTTCATCAAGCATTAAAAAAGGAGTCTGCTGGGCAATTGTTCTCGCAATCAATACCCTTTGACGTTCACCACTGGACAGCTGTGATATGGGACGATTCCTCAGATGAGTTGTTTGAGTTATATGCAAAGCTTTTTCAACTATTTCCATATCATTTTGGTCTAATTGTTGAAGTCTGTTGAGATGGGGAAAACGTCCCATAGAGATAATTGTTTCAACGGGAAATGGAAATTCAAAGTATTGGTTGGAGGAGATCACGGCTATTTGCTTTGCTAATTCACGGGCACCCAATTTGTTAATGTGATCATCGCCTAGCCGAACAGTGCCACTTTTGGGTTTAGTTAGACCAGACATGATTTTTAATAGGGTTGTTTTTCCACTTCCATTGGGACCTATTAAGGATAAAAATCCTTTTTCGGGAATTGACATGTTAATGTCCTGTAAAGAGAAACTAGAACCGTAGTTGAAACTAACTTTTTCTAAAGAAAGTTCTGGCATTAAAATTCCCCTGTGTGACGTTTTTTTCTTAGCAGATAAATAAAGTAGGGAGAGCCTACCAAAGCGGTCAGAGCTCCTACTGGAATTTCAAGAGGAGGTAGCAAAGTGCGTGCTAAAGCATCTGCAATTAACAGAAAAATAGCTCCTCCCAATGCCGAAGCTGGAATCAATACTCGATGATCAGGACCGACGATTACACGCATCATGTGGGGGACAACTAAGCCCACAAATCCAATCATTCCAGCTACTGCTACTGCTCCAGCCACCATAATAGAGGCCATGATAAAAAGAAGTCTTTTGGCAGTTTCGACTTCAACTCCCAAATGGAAAGCGTTATCTTCTCCCTGAGTTAAAATATTTAGTTCACGAGACATAAACCAAGTTGTTGTTAAGCCAGTAGTGACAATGGTTCCTGAAATAGCAATTCGCGTCATATCTCCTTCAGTAAGAGTTCCTAATAAATAGTAAAGAATGGAAAAGGATTCTTGATAAAAAATAGAGAAGAAAATAAAGACCATTGCGTTGCAAAACAGACCGACGATTACTCCTGCTAGAACAATTGTTTGGATGGGAGCTCTCCCGTTGATATAGGCGATTTTGTACACTACTAGAATAGCGAATAGAGCAGAGCCTAACGCCATAAAATAGAGAACCGAATAGTGTTGAAATCCAAGGATTGATGCCAGAATTACTCCAGCAGTAGCTGCTCCAGAAGTGCCTAGAATAAAGGGATCAGCCAAGGGGTTTCGAAGAACTCCTTGTAGTACTGCACCTGACCCAGCCAGTCCAAATCCAACGATTATCGCAAGGATTGTCCGAGGAAATCGGATTTTCCAAATAATTGTCCAAGATGGATCAGATACCGGACCTACAAATAGAGTGGCTAAACTCAGAAGCAGAGATGCCAAAAGTAGAAATAGCAGTTTCCAGCCTATTTTCATTGCTTATTCATCGAGTATATTAATAAATCGAATCTGAAGTTGTTCTATAGCTTCTACGAGGCGATGATTCCCATGAGAGATAATATCTCGATCAAAATCATCTATGATGTTCCCTTTACGTACAGCATGGATCGAAGCCCAGCCAGGTCTTTCACTGATTCTTTTTGAGTTAGCTGAAAATGACAGAATAATTTCCGGATTTCTAGCAATAATGGTTTCTTTAGAAGCCAGAAGAGCTCTTCTTTGTATATCGGCAAATAAATTTTTAGCCCCACAAATATTAAGTGCTTCGTTTACGAAACTCTGTTTACCGATAGTCCAAGAAGGAAGATCGATTTCAACATAAACACTGGGGCGTCGTGTTATTTTGTTTCCTTTTTCACGCACAATTTTTATCCTTTTTTTCATATCGGTGATAAGTTGTTTGGCTTCCTCGTTTTTTTCAACTATCTGACCCATAGTTTGGATTATTGTATATATTTCTTCCAGAGAACGAGGACTTACAGGATCAACAACGCGCAGCCCAAATTGTCTGAGTTGGGATACAGTTTTTGATGATGGCCACTTTTCAGCTACTATCAAATCGGGTTTTAATTTAACGATTTTCTCTAAATTAGGATGGATAAAGTCTCCAATTATTTCTTTTTTCTTAGCCTCTGGAGGATAAGTACAGTGAGCAGTGACTCCTATAATCTGTTTTCCGACTCCCAGTTTAAACAGAATTTCAGTCAGATTAGGAGCGAGGGAAATAATGCGAAGACCCTTGTTTACTGATTGTTTTGATGTTGTTTTTTCTTGGGTACAGCTGAAGATAGTTGGCAACAGGATAATTAACAGAACCGGTAAGAGACGTCTTTTCATTATTGCACAATCTATCAAAATGATAGGCGAAGTCCCGAGCGAAAATGAAACTTCAAGGCTGGAAAACCTAAGACTTCGAAGTATTCCTGATTTAGAACATTTGCCATTTTTACCTTGGGGACAATGGATGCATAA
>CAZASS010000103.1:6911-7349 GCA_964487835.1 uncultured Acidobacteriota bacterium
AGGGTAGTATACAGTTCCAGTCCGTGGTTCATTTGAAAACTGCCGGAGAGACCCCAATTTGTATATCCTCCTACCTCAGTCAGTCCCAATCCTAAAAAATCGTTGTCGGCACGTTTCCCATTGAAGACGATATGGGAATTTAAATGAAATCGCTGGAAGTTCCAATTGATTGTTAGAAATCCAGAGTGAGTAGGTCGCCGGAGCAATTTTGAGCCTATCCCAAAAGCCGAACTGAAAGGGTTAAGAATGGCAAGAGTTTTGGAGTTCAGATAAGTATATCCTCCTACTAAATGCATGTTGTGAGAGGGAGTATATTTAAGGGTCTGTTCCATTCCCCAGGCCCGACTTTTATTGGTATTGATAAAAGAGCCTTCTTGGGTGGAAGTATCTAGAGTAAAGAAAGAGATTTGGTCTTCATAATGGGTATGAAATAGGTTT
>CAZASS010000104.1:0-6929 GCA_964487835.1 uncultured Acidobacteriota bacterium
GGCCCGAGTGAAATAGAGATGCTGTGGTGAGTTTCCCAAATTCTCCTCTTATTATTTCAGGAGCTCCAAACCAGGAAGATTGAGCCGTTACTGCTAATTCGTGAGCAGCTACTAGGGTAATTCCACCGCCCAGACAATATCCTCGGATCTTAGATATGGTTATTTGAGGGAGACTGCGAAGTGTTTCAGCAGCCTGTACTAGTAAGGGAGTTTCGCTCCAATGCTGGCCGGTTTTTTGGATTTTCCGAAGGTAATGCAAGTCCATTCCTGCAGTATAGGCCTTGTTTCCCGCACCCGAGGTTATAATGACTTTAATTTCTTGATCTTTTTTTAGTTCTTGTAGGGCCTCTAAGAAGCTTTCTAGGGTAGATCCATCTAGAGCATTCCTTTTTTCAGGCCTGTCGAAAATTATTTCGACAATACTACTACTCGCTGATTTTTGGACAATAATGCCCACTAAATTTTCCTTTCTTCGTCATTAGCTTTGGCAACAATGTCGCGGATCGTATTGCGGGCTAGTCTCCATCGAAGCACCTCGGTAACTCCTTCGGTAATGCGGATTCCCCGTAATTGACGATACCAATATTCCAAGGGTAGATCAGTAGTGAGGCCTAATCCACCTGTAATCTGAATGGCTCGATCAAGGATTCGGTTAGCCATCTCGGTACAGAATACTTTGGTCATAAAAGATTCGTTGCGAACATCTTCTCCTTGGTCAAATTTTGTTGCCGTCTCATAAACTAAGAGTCGTGCCAATTTAATATCGATGGCGGAGTCTGCAATCATGAACTGAATGGCTTGGCGATCAGTTAGAGGTTCTCCGTAGGTTACGCGGTTAGCTGCGTAACCTACGGCGATTTCCATAGCGCGTTCGGCAATTCCTACGCAGCGGGCTCCGTGACCCTTTACCCGGCCGATGGTGAGCCAGCTTTGAGCTAGAGCAAAACCATCGCCTTCCTTACCTATTCGGTTTTCTGTGGGTACCTTTACGTTGTCAAAGGTAAGTTCAAAGGGAGCATCTCCCATCATGGTCGGCCAACGTCGGGCAATTCTTGCACCAGGAGAATCCATATCTACTACTAAACAACTGATGCCTCCACGAGCTCTTTTTTCCTGATCGGTAACAGCAATCACCTGAGCATATTTAGCTCTTCCTGCTCCTGTAATGAATCTTTTGGTGCCGTTTAGGGTGTAGACTTCACCGTCTTTTACCGCCAAGGTTCGCATTCCAGCAGGGTCGGAACCCGCATCTGGTTCGGTTTGAGCAAAACAGACGCTAATCTCTTCCCGGATCACTGGGTAGAGGAATCTTTCTATTTGTTCTTCCGAGCCCTGATATAGGATAGGACCTATGTTAGGAGAAAATAATTCATTGTGACGAAAGGGTAGGGCTGTTGTTTTGGCAATTTCTTCTTGTACGACACATTGTTCTAAAAGGGACATTCCTAAGCCCCCAAATTTTTTGGGGACGTCATAAAGCCAAAGACCTAAATCGGATGCCTTGTCTCTGAAAATTAGTAATTGATCGCGAGTTAAGTCTTCTTTCTGATTGACTTGACTTTCGATTGGAATTAATTCTTTTGCTACAAAACTACGTAATTTTTGTTGCAGCTTAATTAGTTTGTCTGGTAAGCGAAAATCCATTAGTTACATTTCCTAGTATGTTTTTATGATGTCGATATTTGTCTCTACTATTCGATGACTCCCTTTGATCTTAGATTTGCAATCTGTGAAGACGAAAGTCCTAGATGATCCAGTATTTCTTCAGTATGTTGGCCCATTTCTGGGGGAAGCGATGGTTGACGCAGTTTGGATTGTTCAAAGGAAAAAGGTGGACCCACAATTTGGACAGATCCCTCGCTGGGGTGATCTAGTTTTTGAAAAGGATTTAAAGTTTGAATCTGTGGATCCGATGCCACTTCTGAAATTCGATAAACTGGGGCATGAGGTATTTCAGTACCTCCCAATACTTCTAACCATTCTTCCCTCGTTTTAGATTCCAATATAGGTGTTAGAAGGTTGATGAGTTCTTGATAGTGTCGGGTACGTGTTCGATGTGAAGCAAATCGGGGATCATTATCTAATTTAGTGAGTCCTAATATTTTCAGAAGTTCTTTCCAAAATTTTTCAGGTGATGAGAGATGGATTGCTAGCGGGAGATTATCTTGGCAGCGAAAAACAAAAGAGAGTGAGTTCGCAGGCCTGCTTTTAGAACTGGGATCAACACCGGTTGTGAAGTAGTAGGAGTATGCTTCGCCTAGAAAACTCATGGTGGCTTGAAGCATATTTAATCGGATACGCTCTCCCTTTCCTGTTGTGGAACGAGCTTTTAATGCGGCTGATATAGCTAGAGCCCCGTACATGCCGGTTAAGGAGTCAGATAATGCTGGGCCGCGAATTTCAGGCTGGTCAAAATCAATATTGAGACCTAAAAGACCACTCAGGCTTTGACCTACTGTGTCGTAAGAGGGACGATCGCGATTTGGGCCTTCTTCACCTAGTCCGGAGATGCCACAGTAAATAATTGATGGATTTAAACTATGGACGCTGTCGTAGTCTATCTTGAGACGTTTAGCAACTCCTGGTCTAAAGTTGTGTACAACCACATCAGCTGTTTTAAATAGCAGTTCCTTAATTTTCTGACCTTCCTCGGTTTTAAGGTTTATCGCTAAGCTTTGTTTGCTACGGTTGAATGCATAAAATACTGGGCTGTAGGCATGGGCTTCCCAATTTCGAAAAGGGTCTCCTAGGGGAGGTTGTTCGACCTTTATTACCTCAGCTCCCAGATCAGCTAGTAGTTGAGTTGTCAAAGGGGCGGTTATGAAGGCTCCTAATTCTACTACGCGGGTTCCCGAAAGGGGTGCTTCATTTTTGCTGCTATCAAACCACATTGTGTTCATAAACTTTCATGTATTGTTAGGGGCCGGGAGACTGCGCGTGAATGACCAAAACTGGGGATCCACAGAGAGTGTTTTCCAGCTCCACCAGCAACTAATATTAGGATATTTTCGGGTGAGCAGAAAGCAGGAGAGGTTTGAGGAGATAATCGTACGATTCTCCGAAATAATTCCTCTGCTACTTGGCGCGCATCAAGTCCTGAATCAGCTAGCAGAGTGGCATGTTCCGGACACAAGATAAAGAGAGTATCAGATTCATGAGTATGTATTAGCGGTACAATTCCAGAAGTCACATTACTTAGTGCATCTAGAATTTCATTAGCAGAACTGGCAGAGTGTTCTTGAACATTCAATGGGGCTTCTCCCGCGAATACAGTGACTATTGACTCATGAGTTTCTAGCTTTCTTCTCGTAGCTAGGGACTCCCAAGGAGTTTCCTGTTGGTTTTCGGCTAGACAATAAGTAAATTTCCCCGAATGTCCGTGAGTGGCTCTGTCCACTACACCCGGTTGAGCTCCGCCTGTAGACTGTAGAATTAGTCGAACAGCTCTTCCTATTGTGGAATTGGCGCGAAATCCTGGTCCGAGACATCCAGCACCACTATTGATGCCAGCATTTTCTGCGACTGGACCGCTTGCAATAATGAGAACTGCACAGGGACTAGTGGTGGTCTGAACAGTGTGTAATCCGAAGTTGGGATCTAGTACTGCCTGACAGGCTCCTACTACTACAGGAAAATGATTGGGTTGGCATCCGGCTGCGACAGAAAAAGTGGCAGCAGTTTTTATATTCAGGCTTTTTTGTTTAGGAGGAACTTTGCCGAGGGTTTCTTCTAAATCTTGATTGGTAGATTTGATCATGGCATGTACCAAATCATTTGTTGGTGTTATCAGTGGCAGGCCATCTCCCCAACCTTCTGAAAGGGACACTTCGATTAGTTGGCCAGGATCATTAATTTGGGTCCATTCAAAGCTCATTTTTCTTTATACCAGTTGTTGTAATATCTAAGAGTTTGACTAGGTTGGAGTAAGCCTCGGTACATTTTTTCTCAACCTCTTCTGTAGGGCGTCCTCCTATAGGATGCGTCAAGGTAATTAATTTGAATTCCTTGATTTTTCTTGCTTCTGCTTCGATCTCAGCCAAAGCGCGAAATGAGTCAGTGCCGATTAATACACAGAGAACGCCTCGCTGTTGCAAAGTAGCTAGATCATGGACACTCCATGACGTACATGATCCTCAGTCAGCAGTGCCAATGACGGCTGCATTGTAAGTGGCCAGTTTATTGAAAATTGTTTCTTCTGCTGGACCGGACGGTGCGTTTTTCTGAATCAAATCTATTTGAATCTCAAAATCATTTACTAGCTGTTGCCCAAACCATTGAAGCACTAGATCCGCATTGTGCTTGCCATTGCTAAGCAAGCCAATTATTGGTTTCTCATTCACGTGATCTGGGTCTTTTGAATTCATTGGTTAACTTAACGTTTGATAGACTATCGTCTAGCTCTCATTAGATTACGTGCTAGACGCCAACGAAGTACTTCAGTTGCCCCTTCGGTAATGCGTAGACTGCGAAGTTGACGAAACCACCACTCTAGGGGCAGGTCGGTAGTTAATCCTACGCCGCCATGGACTTGAATAGAACGATCCACAACCCTACTAGCCATTTCGGTGCTGGCTATCTTTACCATATAGGATAGATCGCGCACATTTTCGCCACGGTCATGTCGCCAAGCACATTCGTAAACCATAAGACGTGCGGCATGTAATTCCATTGCAGAATCAGCTACCATGAATTGAATGCTTTGGCGTTCTGACAAGGGCTTCCCGAAGGTTTCTCGATGTTCGGAGTACTCCATCATCATATTTAGAGATCGTTGAGCAATTCCCAAAGGTCGTGCTCCTTGGGTTCGAATGCGTCCTTCTGTAATCCATTTTTGGCCCAAGCTAAAACCCTCTCCTAGTTCTCCAATCATGTTGGTGGCTGGGACTCGAACTTTGTCAAAAACTATTTCCCAGGGAGCATCTCCCATCATGGTCGGCCACTGGCGTTCTAGTGAAATCCCCGAGCTTTTTAGATCTACCATAAAGCATGTAATTCCGCCGCGGGCTCCTTTTTCTGGATCAGTAACTGCCAGTACTTGGGCAAAGTCAGCTCTTCCAGCTCCTGTAATAAATCGTTTGGTACCGCTGATAATGTAATCTTGACCGTCAGGTGTAGCTGAGGTTCGCATAGCACCTGGATCGCTTCCTGCATCTGGCTCAGTTTGGGCAAAACAGATACGTTTTTCTCCTCGAATTACCGGATAAAGGAATAGTTCTTTTTGCTCATCGCTACAGTGGAATAGTACCGGCCGTACATTGGGTCCAAAAATTTCATTTTCTCGGAAGGGAAGAAGTACAGTGCGGGACAGTTCTTCAGTGATGATGCAACGGGGTAGAAGTCCGAGACCAGCTCCTCCGTATTCTTCCGGAACTTCGAGTAACCAAAGGCCCAGATTTTTTGCTTTTTCTTGTAGAGGTTTAAGAATTTCTTCCGGCATTCCTTCTTCCCCTTCGGGACGGTATTCATTTTCTTTAGGAATTAATTCTTCATCTACGAATCTTTGGGCAATCTCCTTCAGTAATTTAACTTCACCTGGTAAATCAAAATCCATAGCAAATACTCTCCCCCAAAACGTGTTCGATTAGCGAGCTGCTGTCTAGCACAACAGATATTTATACTCTAAGTAGCATAGCGGTTCAGGACAACAGCTAACGTACTCCAGAAGACAAGCAAAAGTGTAGCAGATTTTCTAGTATGTCGTTCAATATTTTAGGTTGTTCAGATAGTATGAAAGAAATGAGTTGGAAGAGATTTTTTCATGAGTGGATTCTTATCATTCAACTCTATTTAAATTGATATGAGGTAAAATGGATCTAATAATTCGTTTTAAGAATTTGCAATAGTGTAAGAGGAATTATTTCTACATGTGCTATCTTGGTAGTTGATTTATTGTTGAATATGAAAAACTCTTCGGTTTTACAGGAGCTGGTGTAAAGTAGTTTCATGCGTGTATATCTAGTTAATCCTAGTGATGTTGCTTTTGGCTTGGGTGTGATCACTCCGCGATGGTTATATGTTCTTGCTGCGGCCACTCCAAGTACTTTTGGGGATCCAGTACCAATTGACGAAACATTAGAGCCATTTGATTTAACACCGGTTCAACCGGGTGATGTGGTTGGTATTGGGATTCATACTTCCAACGCGGTGAAGGGCTACGAAATCGGACGCCAGGCCCGTGAGCTGGGTGCCTACGTTATTTTTGGTGGGATTCATGCCACTCTTTTTCCTGAGGAAGCCCAAGAGCTAGGAGCCGCTCATTCGGTAGTCAAAGGTGACGGTGACCTTATTTGGGGGCAAGTGTTGTCTGATTGCCAGTCAGGCAATCTCCAAGAGATCTATGATGGAGGGAAAATTGATTCTGATCAGTTTTTGCCGGCACGCTGGGATTTGATGCCAGAAGATGGGTACATGTGGGCCTCTGTTCAAACCGTGCGTGGGTGTCCGAAGCACTGTTCTTTTTGTTCAGTTTGGCGCACCGATGGCCAAAAACCGAGGCAGCGGACTACCGATATGATAATTCAGGAAATTGTCCAATTGCGTCGAATGGGATTCCGGTTTATTGCGCTGGCCGATGACAACTTTTATCCAGTAACAATGGAAGATTTGAAATTGGCCAAGGAGCGCAACCAGACGCAGCGGTTGGCCGAATTACAGTCTTTACGCGACGAACGGTTTGAACTGATGGAGCGTATGGCCCAATTGCCCAAGGATATGAACTTTTTTACACAAATCACCATGGAGGCCGCGGAAGACCCAGATTTTTTGGATGCTATGCATCGGGCTAAAATCCGAGGGGCTTTGGTGGGAATTGAATCGGTAACAGAGGAAGGACTCAAAGCAGTCTACAAGGAGTTTAACTCTTCGGGCAAAAACTTGGTACAGCGACTTCAAACTTTCAGAGACCACAAAGTGTATGTTCTAGGTTCATT
>CAZASS010000104.1:6939-7341 GCA_964487835.1 uncultured Acidobacteriota bacterium
AGGAAGCTGATATAGCTTTTGCTCAGTTTGTAATGTTAACTCCATTTCCTGGTACGGTAGATTTTCAGCGATGGGAAAAGAGCTTTGGAGATAATCCACCCCGCATTGCAGATGCCCCTTTGACTCGATATTGGTTGATTCCAGGACATCTCCGGCCTAAGCTGTTTTCTCCCCACCCCAGTATGGATAACGAACATATTCTCCGGCGTGCCCAAGACGTTTGGGATCGTTTTTACAGCCTGTCTTGGATTTGGAAGAGATCTAGTTGTACACCGACTCTGCGTTCCCGACTAGCCTTTGTGTTGCTCTCAAAGCTATACCGCCAGATGTATGCCAACACAGGTCTTGCCACTGATAGCGCACGGCACAAAAAATCAAAGAGTTGGGCGAGATGGTTAGCAA
>CAZASS010000105.1:0-2643 GCA_964487835.1 uncultured Acidobacteriota bacterium
TATTTAATTAGTTACCCGTTAGAAATAAGGTTTGGTTTTCAAATGTGCAAGTTCAATAAGAAAAAATGAAGTGCTTTAAATCAATTGGTTTTAAAGTAGGAAGACCTGATTTAATTGCATGGCTGCTATTAAATAATTAGCTGGAATTTAAAATTTCCTGATAAAAAGATTCGTACTGAGGGATAATTAGCTTACTATCGAAATGTTTTACAGCTCTTTCTCTAGCTGATTTCCTGAAACTATCATATCGAGAAGAATTTTTTAGTAATCCAAGTGCTCCATGAGCCATCTTGTTGATTTCTCCAACTGGAAAAAGTAACCCGGTTTGTTCATGTATAACAACCTCTGGAAGTCCACCAATTGCAGTTCCAATAACGGGAAGTCCAGAAGCTTGGGCTTCAAGTGCCACCAGGCCAAAACTTTCTTGCTCACTAGGGAGAATAAACAGATCAGCACAATTCATGAGATTCTCTAAATAATCCTGTTCTCCTAGAAAAAAAACATCTTCACTTAGTCCCAAGCTTTTCACGAGATGCTGTGCGTTGATTCTATCTGGTCCCTCTCCTACTAGCAGAAGCTTAGCTGGGATTTCTTGGTGCACCAAATTAAATATCTGAACAACATCAGAAGTTTTCTTAAGAGGTCGAAAATTAGATGCATGAATAAGGATTTTTTCTCCGTTAGGAGCATAATGTTCTTTGGTGCAGCTTGTAATACTTGGATTATAACGAGAAGTATCAACAAAGTTGTGTATGACGCGAATGTTTCGTTGGATAGAAAGCTCATCAATTGTTCTTTGTTCTAAATAATGAGATACAGCTGTTACTCCATCTGACTCCTCGATATTGAACTTAATTACTTCATAAAAAGACGTATCAAGGCCCATCAAAGTAATGTCTGTTCCATGCAAAGTAGTAATTGTTTTCAATCCTTGTGACCCCAGCATTTTTTTTGCAAGAAAAGCACTAGCTGCGTGGGGAACTGCATAATGTGCATGAATTAGTTCTAGACCGTATTCTTTTGTCAAAGATACTAATTTGGTAGCTAATGAAAGGGCGTATGGAGGATATTTAAATAAAGGATATGAGAGGACCTCTACCTCATGAATAAGAACATTTTCGTGAAATTTGCGTAGCCTGAAGGGAGTGGTATAGCTAACAATATGAACCTCGTGGCCCCTTTCTGCTAATCCTACTGCAAGCTCTGAAGCGACTACACCACTTCCACCGTGTGTGGGATAGCATACAATTCCTATTTTCATAATACCTATCTCTAAAGAAGAGCATCCAAATATTGAGCATCAAAAAAATTTACTGGATCATCCATGCGTAAAGGTTCTCTGACCAAAAAGGATTCGCCGTAATCTGCACCAATATAAGATCCATATTGCTTGGCTCTTGCCACTACTGCCTCTAAAAACTGGGGTCGATTAATATTAATTTCTTCCTGGTCTAATTCTAACTGAAACTGTGATTTATAAGCTTTTATCGCATTTAATTTGCGAGCGTGACACTCTGTAATATCTACAATGAAAGATGGCTGGAATTCAATTCTGCTTGGATAATAAATTACCCTGTAGGGACGATGGGATGCTTGATTGGTTTCCAGTTTTTGAATTCCAGATAAAAAAGCAGCCTCACGTATTAAGACCGAAGCTCTTTCATGATCTGGATGGCGATCTTTCCAATACGGTGCAAAAACAATCTTTGGTCTGTATTTGCGAATTTCAGAAATAACCTTAATCCTATTTTCTTGATTAGAGATAATGTTGCTATCGGGAATATCCAGCATTTTATGAATGGAAAGGCCCATTACGTTAGCAGCTTTTTTGAATTCCATTGCTCGAGTAGACGCATTGCCAAGTGTACCTGCTTCCCCTTGAGTCAAGGCTATGACACCTATCTTATGATTTTGATCTATAAGTTTAATAAGTGTCCCTCCGCAGGTTAGTTCCACATCATCGGGATGAGCACCAAAGGCTAGAGCATCAAGTTTCATTAGGACTTTAACCTGACAGATTTACTATTAAAACTAAAAACAGAAAACAAAAATAGGATAAAAACAAAAGAAGAGAGTTGCTATGTATTAACACTCGCTACTCAAAATTTAAGAATACCAACAATTGGGTAATCTAAAGTGTCTTAATGGGCTGCGCTGGAGGGATCTGCAACCGCATCACCGTATTTTTCTGCTTCTCTTTCTCTAATCTCTTCGATTGACAGAGCACCATCTAATTCTCCAGAAGTCTCGGTCACTCGATTGTCATCGTCGCAGAGATCGGCACTATTTTTTTCGACCCATTCTTGAACCTCATCAGGAACTTCAGCTTCTGGATAAATAGCATTGACCGGACAAAGAGGAACACAGGCATCACAATCGATACACTCATCTGGATTAATTATCAACATATGAGGATCGGTAATCTCATAAAAACAATCGACAGGACAGTCAGCCACACATTCCGTGTAACGAGAATCAACGCATCGATCAGTAACAATATAGGTCATTGAACTGCCTCCTAATTTACTTAATAAAAACTATAACACATCCGATTATGACAAATCTTTGAACTCAAGTTCCACTATTTGAATACCATATTCAGGAGACAAAAATAATAAAGAATTAATGTTTGTTTAAAAAATT
>CAZASS010000105.1:2653-7224 GCA_964487835.1 uncultured Acidobacteriota bacterium
AATTTCTGGATTAGCAATGTTTTCAAGTGGTGGCAAATCACCCTTTAAAATTGTTGATAGGTCATGTCCCATTGTTTTTAAGATTGTTTTTTGGGATTGCTTAGTACGTGCTGCTACGTGAGCCGTTAAAAGAACATTTCGATGATGAAAAAAGGGATGGGCAAGGTCTGGAGGTTCCACAATAAGTGTGTCCATGGCTACACAACGTAATTGTTTATTCTCTAATGCGGTAATAAGAATGTCATAGTTTTCGATTATTGCTCCACGAGCTGCATTAATTAGGATAGCTCCAGTTTTAAATTTAGATATGTTACAGCTATTGATCAGGCCTCGTGTCTCTTCGTTAAGTGGGGTATGTAAAGTGACAATGTCACTTTGTTCTAGCAGTTTTTCTAATTCGACAAATTGGACATTATCTTCTTTTGAAAATTGTGCAGTATTTACATAGGGATCAGTAGCCAAAATCCTTAGCTTCAAACCCTGAACAAGTTTTAGCAACTCTTGACCTATTCTTCCTAATCCAATAATTCCCAGGGTGGCACCTTCTAAATCTAGATTTTGCAATTGGTAACGTTGGTTCCAATCTGATCGCAGCACTCTGTGGTGCCACCTAAACAGATCTTTAGTAGTTGCTAGAATTAAAGCTAATGTGTGTTCGGCCACAGCACGTGACATAGCTCCGGGAGTAAATAGCACTGGAATATTACGAACAGAAGCGGCGTTAATATCTACAGTATCCAATCCAACCCCTGTTCGAGCAATGGCCTTTAATAGAGGAGTATTGTCCATCACCTCAGCATCAATCATAACGGGGCCACGCGAAATAATGGCTAAAACATCGTAGTTGTTAAGAGAAGAGAAGACCTCGTTACGAGAAGAATCCTCTACTTCCTTTATTTCAAAGGTTGATAAAAATTCTTTTTTAACCCATTCGGGCAAAGGACCTACTGATAAAATTATTTGTTGTTGCATATTTGTTCTATTTAGATCAGTCATTATGAAAAATTAACCCTGAAATTAACTTTTTAAAATTACATGAAAAGGATACTAAGTAATAGCGGTTAAAAAGAGTATGGAGAGAAAAAAGGTAATTGTGGTTCAGTAGACACTAGAGTTGAGTGCATGCTAGAATTTCGGACTGCTGGGAGTTGTCCCCATCGTCTAGCCTGGCCAAGGACACCGCCCTTTCAAGGCGGAAACACGGGTTCAAATCCCGTTGGGGACGCCAACATATTCCTTTTAAATCTATCGTTTTTTTCAATCCAGACTGTAATTTAAATATTTTCGGTTTCATAAACAACTTTGCCGTCAACCATAGTTAAAATAACCTTCAAGTCTCGAATTTGATCAGGTGGAATACTTAGAATGTCATCAGACAAGACAGTAATGTCAGCAAGTTTACCGTCCTCCAAAGATCCCTTATAGGCTTCTTCAGATACTGTATACGCTCCGTTATAGGTATACATTCGAATAGCATCAAGTACAGATACTGCTTGTTCTGGATTTAACACATCACCATTCTCAAGGGGTTCAAGTTTTCGAGTTACTAATGCATGAACGCCGACCATAGGATCCAATGTGGCCACAGTCCAGTCGGATCCTCCAGAAATTACAATGCCAGCCTCCATAGCTGAGCGCACTGGAAAGCCATATTGAGCTCGGTCTCCCCATGCCTCAATTGTTGCCCATCGACCTGCAGCAGCCATAATAGGAAGTTGGGTATTCCATATGACACCTAGATCAGCTGCTCTTTTGATAAGTTCAGGATTCCAGAGATAAGAATGTTCCAAACGGTGCCGAAGATTAATATTGGGGTGGGCTCGTTGTGCCTTTTCAATCGCATCTAAAGCTAGAGAGATTCCTTTATCACCATGGCAAACAGCTGAAATTTGCCATCCTCGAGTGTGTGCCGCCAAAGAAAAGTCATCGGCAACCTTGGGAGTAACTCTGAAGCTACCACGATATTGTCCAGAAGGATCATTTGAATAGGGCTCAAAAAGTGCCATTGTTTGACCAAATATTCCGCCATCAACACCATAGGTAAGAGAGCCCATTTTTATCCATTCATCACCAAATCCCGAATAAAGACCGGCTTCATATATTTTGGTTGCGGCACTATCTGGATTCCAATCGGAACCATAGATGGGATATGGACCAAGATTCACTCTGACAGTTTGCCCACCTTCCTTTCTTAATTTTCGCCAAGCAATTACTTGTTCGGGTTTTCGAATACCCGCCTCATAGGCACTGGTTATTCCATGACGATTTAACTCACCACACATCCAACGATAACCTTCTAAAAAATCATCCTCGGATGTTTTCGGAAGATTTGGCTGAATAAAAACAGCACGCGCATTATCAAACATAGGTCCAAGGGGGATACCCTGATTATCTCGCTGCAAGGGACCACCCGGAGGGTCAGGAGTGTCATCTTGAACTCCTATTTGTCTTAATCCCTTAGTATTGAACGTCCATGACATTCCTTCACGGTGTTTAAATGCTACTGGATTATCAGGAGAGACAGAATCAAGATCGTGGCGAGTTGGATGACGTCCCTCTCTCAATCTTTCAGGATGATATCCCCAAGCGAGAACCCATTCTCCCTTAGGAACAATTTTAATCCTATCTGATACAAGGTCTTTAATATCACTAATTGAACTCACTATTTCTGGTCGAATATTTATCCAAGTTCTCTGAGGAGAGTTGGTCATATGAATATGATTTTCAATAAATCCTGGCATTGCCGTACGACCTTTGAGATTTATTATTCTTGTTTGAGGGCCAATGAGAGGAGCAATCTCAGTCTTAGAACCTACAGCAATAATCTTATTGCCTTTAATTGCCAAAGCATCAACAATTTCATCGTTAGAGTTAACTGTAATGATTCTGCCATCAATAAAGACAACGTCAGCATCAAAAGATGAAACACCTATTACTTTAGAAGCTGCTTTAAGTGATGGAATGGCGGTTACTGCAACCATCCCCGTGCCGCTTTGTTCCAAAAACGAACGCCTTGAAATGAACTTCATCCTTCACCACCTTGCAAAGAGAGATCCTGTTCACCATATATAATTTTTTGTTCTGTTGGAAGAGCAATTGAAGAATCAATTAGGTATCTAATTGTAATAAAATTCGATGCGTTTTATTTTTTTTGAAAAATTAAAGTCACACTTGCCCAAACCATTGTAATGGTCAGCAAGATAGTAACCCAAAAGTCAAACCCTAACACCTGCATTAAACGCTGTGAGGAAGCACCAGGAACAAAAGGTTGAGCAATAGAAATGACCAGTGCGGCATAAATAAACGTGCGAACCCATTTAGGAACCCCTATGTGTTGAGCTACTATAAGGCCTGCTAACATGGCTGGCCAAAGTAGCACAACTCTAGAAAAATGACTGGCAGTTTCAAAGAGTACTAGAGCACAAAAAGCAACACCATTCTCCACTTCACCAAAAGATTGGGCTCTGGAACGGGCTAACAGTAGTAATCCAGCATATCCAATAAATAAGAGCCCTAAGCACAACGCTCGAATCATATCTGGATTTAACGAGACCATATGAACCATCTGATAATTCGTGTCCGAAAGTTTTGTGTAATCGATTACGGTAAAATAACGCATCAAGACACCACGCAGCGACTGGTTAGGAGGGGGATTACTTATAGAAAACCAAGTTTGACTATCTGCAAATTGAGGAAGTATTTCTTGACTAAACCATTGTTCTAGCAACTGAATGTTTTCAGAAAATCCAAAATAAACCATTGGCAACATAGCTAAAAAAATAGTGAATACTAGAATGCAAGAGGTGACTCTCCATTCCTTTTTGAATGCTAAATAGGGAACAAAAAATAAAGGCCAAACCTTTAGATTAATCGCCGTTGCCAACGTAAATGCAGCAGCATTTGGATGTGTTCTAAGATGAATTAAGGCTAGCGCAACCATTGCAAAAATGAAAAATTGTGCATTTCCAGATCGAAACTCTTGGACTATATAAGGACCAGCTAGTAGAAGTGGTACTATCCATTCTTGAACTTTCCCTGAGCTTTTTACTTTAGAGTAAAAAGAACGGATTAGCACTATTAGCAACATAATTTTTCCTATTACCCAAACAGCAGCAGATATTTGAAGAGGTAATATTGACAGAGGTGCAAAAACTAACAAAAACAATGGGGGATACCGATAGATCATGGGAGAGCCCACACCACTATTTTCTCCGTAAACTGGGCGAGTCCCTTCAAAGACCCCTCGTGCCCCATGGTGATACACTAAAAAATCTCGAGGATCCTGAACTACATACTGAACAAAGTAGGTTAGTACTAAAATTCCAATTAAGATTAATATGGGTTTAGTGTAAAACTGACCAATATCTTTTTGCATAATCCTTACTAGGTAAAACTACCCATCCTGAAAAAGTAGAAACCTATTCTACTTAATACTTAATTTTATGGCGAGAGCAGTAATCATTAGTTTAATGAATATGCAATAGTGGTTTCGCTATTAAAAATCTTTTAAGCTACTATTTAGCAAGGTGTTGTGTGAAAAATTGAAAGAGAAAAATTTTCTTTGAAAACAT
>CAZASS010000106.1:0-7211 GCA_964487835.1 uncultured Acidobacteriota bacterium
CTACGGAGATGGAAAGCAAGTTAGAGACTTTACCTATATCGAAGACGTGGTAATTGCAAACTTGTTGTCTGCTGGAGCCGCTGATATTGCTTGTGGGAAATCCTACAATGTGGGTGCTGGATCTACTACATCTGTAAACGATTTAGCTGCCCGAATAGGAGAGATTACCGGTAGAAATTGGTCCCCCCAACATCTTCCTGCTCGTGCAGGAGATGCAAGAGCATCTTTTGCTAATGTGGAGGCAATTCAAAAAAATTTGGGGTTTGAACCTTTGTATGATCTGACCATGGGTCTATCAAAAATGGCCTCTGTTTGAGTATATTCAAATTTGCTAGTTAAGTTTTTTGTCATTGCTTAACAATCCATCCAAATGCTAACATGTTCAATAGTTGAACAGGATAGTTGTTGATACAGCTACTGGTTCTTATTGACTCCATTATAACGAGAGCAGTTTTTTAAAACTCTAGATTATTTGGTGTTATATCTGATTTTTTTTAATTCAGCGGGTTTCCGCAGAATGTAAGTGACGGGCGCGAAGCGCGTTCTGTGTACTATCTCAGTTTGCTGTTCAAACATATTTCCGATCTGCAGAATATGGAGCCTAATAGGCTTACTTGCAAGAGAAAATATTTTATATCCATAGGCCGCTTTAGAAAGTGGAGGATTTTTTGTAGTGAAAGCTATTGAAGTTAGAATGCTTAGGACTTTAACTCTAATTGAGTCCAATCCAAGACTAACTCAACGTCTTTTGGCTGAAAAGCTTGGTGTTGCATTGGGGACTGTTAACAATACGTTTCAAGAACTGGTAGATATGGATTTGGTAAATCTTACTACAGCAGGAGGCAAAACAACGTATAAGTTGACTGGTGCTGGAGTGGTTGAAAGACTACGTCTTTCCCGACTCCATCTAGAAGAAAAAGTTGATGTCTATGATGAGATTAGAGCTCAAATTTCTGCTAGGATCGACTCGTTAGATCAGTCCCAAAAACAATTGGTTTTTTATGGTGCTGGTAGTATTGCCCAGATTGCTTATGTTGTAGTTGCTAGTCGGGATTTGCAGTTAGTGGGTGTTGTGGATGATGAGAAAGCTGGTCAAAAATTTCTTGATTATGATGTCGTCCATCCTGCGGAACTTTCAGCTGGTTATTTGCAAGGGAACCCTTTTGATGTTGTTATTTTGACCTCCCATAGTCGGAGTCAAGAGATGAGGCTAAGCTTGAGAAAAATGGACTTTCCATTGTCTCAACTATTGGGATTGTTTGATACTCAAGTTTAAAATTTCCCCGAATCTTCTTTTATTGATTAAGATGATATGTTATTGAATCTTTTCCGTGATATAGATAAATTTTCAAATTATTTAGATTAGTAAGGTAAATCAATTTGCAATTTGATGTAGTTGTTATAGGAGCTTCCACTGCCGGTCTTCATGCTGCCCAAAAGCTTGTGAAAGCCGGCAAGAAAGTGGCTAGTTTTGACCGACAGCAAAAAATTAGTCCTGCTCGTCGTACCCTCATTGTCACTCCCGAGCTACGTCGGACACTTCCAGAATTTCCCAAAGATATGATTCTTCATCGTACTGGTACGATGAAGCTTTCATCTGCAAGTGTTACCAGAGACGTCCAACTTAATGATCCTGATCTAATTGTTGATCGCGCTCAGATTATCCAGTGGCTTCTTTCCAAAGCTTGTGACGCAGGCGCTGAGGTTTTTCTAGGTCACCGCTTTGTTAGTTTTGAGTCAAATGTAGATCGATCGAATGGAAATAAATCTTTTGTGCCGATCCATTTCCATAACCGTGGTCCTTGTACAGTTTTTGCTACTGAGGCTGTTATTGGAGCTGATGGGATCAATAGTAGTGTAGCTCGTGCTGCTGGGATGGTGCTTCCTGCCTCAGTTCCTATTGTTCAAGCAGAGGTTACTTTGCCTTTAGGTTGGGATCCAAACGTGACACAGGTCTGGTTTGATTCAGAAGAAACACGGTTTTTTTACTGGTTGATTCCTGAGTCTTCTGAAAAAGGTGTTGCTGGTTTGGTTGGTGATGACGGCACACAAACCCGTGAACTTCTTGCTGATTTTCTCAATCGTCAAAATCTCAAACCTGATAGTTATCAGGGTGCCAAAGTGGCTATGCACCATCCTGGTTTCCAACCGTGGGGAAATGTTGAGAATTTACCTCTCTATTTAGTTGGTGATGCGGCTGGTCATGTAAAAATAACCACTGTTGGAGGGAGTGTTACAGGTTTTCAGGGAGCTAATGCCGTTGTTCGATCTATATTAAATGGGAATTCTTACAAGACTGAATTTCGTTTTACGAAGAGAGAATTGGACCTTCATTGGTTTATTAGATGGATGTTAGATCGTTTAGATAATCGTGGATATGATCTTCTGGTCGGTGCTGTTACGTCTGGTGTGCAGGATTTTCTCGCATGTCACAATCGTGATTCTATGGCTAGTGTAACTTGGCGCCTCCCCTTTATTGAGCCGCAGTTAATTCGTGTAGCGTTGCAGTGCTTGAGAGGTATAGCCAAATCTTATAGCTATACTCGCAGTCTGGGAAGGTTTGGGACAACATCATGAATGTTGCTGTTTTTGGTGCGGGGTATGTTGGATCTGTAACGGCAGCATGTTTGGCCGATCTTGGCCATATTGTTTATCTAGTCGAAATTGATTCTGGGAAGTTAAATCAATTGAAGTTGGGGCGGAGTCCTGTATTTGAACCAGGTTTGGATGAATTGCTTGGTCGTTATTTGGAACAGCAAAAAATCATTGTTACAGATTCGACAAGTGATGCTGTTAGTGCTAGCTCAGTGGCGTTGGTGTGTGTTGGTACTCCTAGTCGGGCAGATGGTTTATCTGAACTTGGTTATGTCAAAAAGGTTCTGGAAGGGATAGGAGAGGTTTTGCCACAATGTACCGGCTCTTATGTTGTGGCCATTCGTAGCACAATTCCAGGAAATGCTTTTACAGCGGAACTAGAGCCTCTTTTTAAGCAATATCAAGGGGATACAAAAAGCATCGGTTTAGCAGTAAATCCTGAATTTTTACGTGAAGGTTCGGGAATACAGGATTTTTTAAAGCCTCCCTATGTTGTTGTAGGTACAGAAGATGATATTTCTGTGCAGACTCTTCAAGAGTTGTATAGACCCTTAGACACTGAGTTTTTAGTAGTATCTCCTGGGACGGCTTGTCTATTAAAGTATGCTTGTAATGCGTTTCATGCATTGAAGGTTTCGTTTGCCAATGAAATTGGGAATTTAGGGTCCGTATTTGGTGCAAATGCTCTTGAAGTTATGGACTTGTTTTGTCGAGACAAAAATCTAAATGTATCTGACAAATATCTTCGACCAGGATTTGCCTTTGGGGGTTCATGTTTGCCTAAAGATCTTAGGGCTATTCAACGTCTTTCTTCACTTTCAGGAATTGAGGTGCCTGTACTGTCTTCCATCTTAAGAAGTAACGAATTGGTAATTTCAGAAGCTCTAAAAGTTGTTGAGAGACTTGAAGTTAGAAAGATAGCCTTAATTGGTCTCAGTTTTAAGGATGGAACAGATGATTTGCGAGAGAGTCCTTATTTGAGAATTGCAGAACAGCTTTTGGGCAAGGGGTATTCTCTCAAGGTTTTTGATTCTGATGTGAATACTGGATCCCTTATTGGACAAAATCTAGAGTATTATCAAAGCTATATGGCTCACTTGGGTGCAGTAAAATGTGAGACTGTTGCAGAAACACTTTCAGGAGTTGAAGCTGTTATTTGGGGAAAAGACTTATTCGATCACACAAAATTATTAGACTACAAGGTCTCCATAAAAACAGTGCTTGATCTGACAAGGAAAATAGAGGATTTATCTGGAGAAATTCCAGTTGTTCACATCCATTCAGAATAGTCGCAAGTAATAAAATCGGTTTATTTGTAACAATTTAAAATCTTATGAAAACAACTAAATTAGGCAATAAAAGTACGTGTGAGAGTTGGAAGATTTGTCTAGTGCTTCCGACTAAAAATGAAGGGCCAATTCTTCGTGATGTAGTTGAGGAGTTAAGAGAGGCTTTTCGGAGTGCAAATTTGAGAGAGCCTGTAATTATCATCGCGGATGATTCGCATGATAATACTCGGCAGTTGGCACATGAAATGGGAGTGCATGTAGCGGTTGGAGGTGGAAAAGGACTGGGATATGCAATGCTGCAAGGACTCAAAGCAGCACTTCGTTTTCAGTGTGACGTTATTATTTCCATGGATGCCGATGGGCAATCTGATCCTGCAGAAATTAAAGATTTTTTGGGATCACTTGAGAGAGGAGAGGCGGATATGGTCTTAGGGTCTCGATTTCTTGAGCCCGGACTAATTGAGTACCGTTATCGATGGAGAAATAGATTTGGAATTGTCGTCTTGTCTTGGATTCTTCGCCGATTTACGGGCCTACCCTTGACTGATTCACATGGAGGGATACGGGCATTTAAGGCCGCTGTAGTAAGAGAATTGGATATTATTGGGACCCATACCTACGTTCAAGAGACGATTATTGATGCCCATGAAAAAGGGTTTCGTATAAAAGAGATTGCATCAATTTGGAGGAAGAGAAAGCACGGCAGATCCCAGGTAGTAGGATCTATTCCTAAGTATATTATGTATACGCTACCTGTACTCCTTATACGTTCGGGAGTTCATGTTAAATGGCTGTACTCAGTCGGTAGTGCTTTAGTTGCTTTAGCTTTTTCCTATTTCCTCGTTGTTTGCTGGCAAGAAAGTTTTCAGTTTAAGGCTATGTTTAGCAGACTTCCCTCGTTTGTAATGATTGCACTGTTAGTTATTGTTGGACTCCAACTTTTCACGGTTGGTTTTTTGGCAGAATTAATTAAAAACGTTAAATCCCGAGTCGATAGATTAGATTTTATGAGTGGAGATAGAAACCATCCATCACAGACTGTGCAGGAATATAACAACCCTAATGAGACTATTACGCAGGTAGATTGATGGAAATTCGTTTTGGCGTAATTGGACTTGGCAAAATGGGATTACTGCATACTGCTATCTTCAATGCTCTAGATGGTAGTGTTGTTTCTGCAGTTGCTGAGCCCGCGAGACTTCCAAGAAGTGCAGTTAAGCATTTCTTATCATCGACACAAACCTTTAAGGATTGTGGAGAACTTTTAAAGTCTTCAGTGGTAGATGCTGTTGTTATTGCAACTCCTGTTTCCACTCACATTGAAATTGCTACGGAGTGTGTAAAGTTGGGAGTCCCCTTTTTTATGGAAAAACCGCTTGCGCGATCATCAGCAGAAGCAAAGCCACTTATGCAAGAATTGGCCAAACATCCTACTATTCACATGATTGGATTTATGACTCGTTTTGTGGATACCTTTGCGAAAGTTAAAAAAATTCTTGAGTCTAATGTCCTTGGCGAAATCATGAGGGTGGAAGTGGGAATTCATGTTGGACAAGTGTTTACTAAGGGAAAAGGGTGGAGATATGATCCTGAGATTTCTGGTGGGGGAGTTCTATTGAGTCAAGGGTCTCATTTGATAGACCTTTTGCTGTGGTATTTCGGTAAAGTTGCTGCGGTTAATGCACGTGTAACATCTCTCTATTCTGAAAAAATTGAAGATTCTGCACATCTGATGCTGGAATTTGAATCTGGTTTGACCGCTTGGGTTGATTGTTGTTGGAGTAGACGTTTTAGGAGGACTGTTGAGACCTCAATCGAAATACAGGGAGAAAATGGTTTGATCATAGTAAGTGATGACACTTTGGAATTCTATTTGGATAAAGAGGTTGAAAATTATTCTGCAGGTTGGACGCGTCAAACCGCGGTAGATCTTTATAGGGGAGTAGAAGTCGATATTGGTGGACCACAATACACCAGAGAAGATCTTCACTTTTTGAATGCTCTTAAGAATGATCAGTTGGCAACACCTGGAATCGAAGAAGCACTAAGGGTTCAAAGTACTATAGATGCAGCCTATAAGTCGGCTAGAAGACGTGGTGCTCCTGAGGAAGTTTTGTCAATTACCTAGCCATGAACGATTCAATTATTGTTGGTCATAATCCTTTCTTTGGCGTCGATCACTTGTCGCAGAAGAGGGGTAATCAAAAGGCTCTCCAGTTTGAGGATGTTGCGCGGATTATTGACGTTCTGAAATACGCTGACTCAAATGGAGTCAAAGCCATGATGATGTCTACTCACCCTCGGGCACGCCCCTTATGCAATGCTATTGTGAATGAAACCAGTCTTCGTGCTTGGCGAATACATCCTCTGGTTCCCTACATGCAAAAGTATGTGCGAGGTGCGAATGTAAAGGGAATGATTGGAATGTTAACTGATATCCTTGGACAGGCGAGCACCGGTAAAAAACTACAACTTTTTCTCAGGGGTGGAAGCGGAATTTTGGGGAAAAATTTGGAAGATGTGTTGCGTCTGTTGGTTGATGTTGAATTGCTGCCATTTAAGGATATTAATCTCGGCACAGTATTTTTGCACGATGCCCTAACCGATCTTGCTGTTTCTCTCGGTGCAAAAGAAGCGCTGGAGTTGTTTGTTGAACATGTACAGAAGAGCACAGGCGCACGGGCTGGTTTGGCTACAAAAAACCTTTCACTTCTTTGTTCTGTTCTTGATAGCACTCACAAAAAAAATGTACCAATTATGGCTTCCTTTAATGGTGCAGGTTTTTATATGAATCCCTCGAAAGAGCTATGTGATAAAGCCTTGAGAGATTCAAACGTTTCTTTGGTTGCATTGAACACCCTTGCTTCTGTACTATTGTTGCCAGAAGCGGCATACAGTTACTTGGCTGGGTTTAAAGAGGTCAAGTCAGTGGTTGTAGGATTTTCAAGGGAGCAGCATATCGACGAAACAGTGTCTGCAATTCGAAACAATTTTGGTCAAAGGTTTACCGAAAATAACGGATGAGCTTAGTCAAGTTTTGCTAATGTTTGGTTTTCACACACTTCTAATCAGTATTTCAATAAATAGTTTTTGGAGTTCAAGTGAGCGATTTTGAGACTTTAAGAAGTCAAGTTATTGATCAGGAACTGTGCACACGATGTGGTTCCTGCATAGGGGTTTGTCCCCAGAAAGCTGTGTACCTTAGAGACCCGCTCGGTGAATGCATTCCAGATCTTTATGGAAATGCTGAAGAGGTATGTGTGGATTGCTCGGCACCTTGTCTAAGTGGTTGTCCTGGACAGGACGTAGACTTCCCCTTTTTAAATG
>CAZASS010000107.1:0-3556 GCA_964487835.1 uncultured Acidobacteriota bacterium
ATTTAAGTTGAGAAGATTCAAGTACTTCTTTGTCCTAGTTTTTCTTGGGTGTTGATGCCAAGAGAACATGTTCGTAGTTTCCCAGGATATAGCTTTTTTGATCTTCTTTGTCGCGTTTGGATAGTTGTTTTCCTCTGATCAACACAAGTAGTGCTCCTAGGGCAGACCAACCCAGAACAATCGCCCATTCATAGGGCCAAACTAGGGCTGAAGGGCTCCAAGGAAGGTAAAGTAGTCCGAAGGAGATGGTGGACAGCAGTGCTAGAATTCCTACCAGACGTGGAGCGGTTAGCTGGTAGGGTCGTGGTAGAAGAGGATATTTTTTGTGGATAGCTAGAAAAGAGATAGCTACAAAAATGTAGCCAACTACTGCAGCTGCACTTCCCGCATCAACTAGCCAAACCAGCGAAGGGCGTCCCATGAAGGGAGCCAGCATAGTTGGTACTGTCATTAATACGATAGCTGCTATGGGAGATTTGTATTGGGGATGCAGTTTGCAGAAAATGGAAGGAAGCATTTTGGCACGTGACATGGCGAAGATGAGCCGAGTGGCTCCAATAAAGAATGCATTCCAACTGGTAATAATTCCGAGAAGCCCAGCCAAAACTAACAGTTGACCTGCAAGAGGGCTATTGTATACAGCGGTCATAGCATCAGCCGTCGCGAGATCTGATGATGCTCGAATTTCAGCACTTAAACTTAAGCCTACTGTCCATTGAACTAGTGCATACCAGCCCAGAGCTAATAAGAGAGAAAATAAGATAAGTTTCCCAATATTTGCTGCAGGCAATTTAATTTCTTCCGCCAGTTGTGGAATGACATCAAAACCTAGAAAAAGAAAAGGAGTCATGATAACTACGTTAAAAAAGCCATTCCAGTTTGTAAAATGAGGTGTTAGGTTGCCCCATTCACCGTTTAAATTGCCGGCACCAAAAAAAGACAATCCAACTAGAAGTATTAGAAGGCTGGCCAACCACTGCAGGAAAGAAGCTAGGCGTAGACCAAAGTAATTTACGATCCCAATAACCAGAGCTCCTCCGGACCCTAGTAAAATCTGCCCCCAAGAAATGTCCCAACCCTGCAGAGTATAAAGGCGTCCGCTTTGTAAGTCTGGAAACATATACTGGGCTACTAAAGGCAGGGCTACTGCTTCAAAAGCACAAACCGAAAAATAGGCTAGTACTAGAGCCCAACCGCATAAAAAGGATGCCCGGGGTCCTATTCCTACGAAGGTGAAGGTCAATTCCCCTCCAGCTCGCGCTAATGCAGGGGTTAATTCGGCGTAAGTCAGTCCGACTAGAAGTATCATGACAGCGCCTAAAAGAAATGATAATAGTGAACCGATCGTTCCTGCCCTAATGATCATTTCTCCGGAAAGAACTACCCAACTCCAGCCGATCATGGCTCCAAAGGCTATTCCCAGAACTTCACGGCGACCCAATATTTTGTGTAAATTTGATGGGGATGAGTTCATGGTGACTACAAGTAGTTTAACTTAGGAGAGCAAGCAAAGCTAAAAGCTGAAGTATGAGTCACTACAAGATATCAGGAGTTAGATTAAGGGTAGATTTTTGTTTTGCAGCCTCTAGTGGTTATTTTCCGCCGACCGACATTTTCCCCTCCCAACGCTTGACAACATCTACAGGAATTTGGAACTGATCCAATATTCGACCTACCACGTGGTTGACGATGTCATCGATGTTTTTGGGGTGATTGTAGAAGGCAGGCATAGGAGGCAAAATAGTTACTCCCATTCGTGACAACCTGAGCATATTCTCCAAGTGAATTTCATGCAAGGGTGCTTCTCTAGTAACTAATACCAGTTTTCTTTGTTCTTTGAGGATAACATCGGCTGCTCGATGGATGAGGTTTTCTCCTTGAGAATGTGAAATAGCTGATAGGGTTCTCATGCTACATGGAACTACAACCATTCCGTCTGTGAGGAAGGAACCACTAGAAATTGCTGCTCCTTGATCTTTGAGAGAATAAACCTCAGTTGCTAGCTCCTGAACTTCTTTAACGCTATAGGGAGTTTCGTGGGTTAGAGTGCGACCTGCCCATTTACTCATGACCAGATGTGTTTCTACATCTGATTCTTTTAGTAATTCGAGCAGACGAATTCCAAAAATAGACCCAGAAGCACCGCTCAAAGCAACAATTAATTTTCTGTTGCTCATAATGCCCATTAGTAATATCACTGGATCGTATGGATTTCTACCTTTATTCACTAACATTGGTGATTATGGTAGGTTGCTCAGTAATTCTTTCTTGTAACGTGACTTAGTTATTCGGTATCTTGGGGGCCAATGAAGTTATTAATTTTTTTACTGCCGTTATTGCTTCAGGGAGGTTGGGCGCAACCGGGAGAAAAACAGCATGTTTCTCCAGTCTCTGTAGATGGGCGTGAATTCAGGGGCGCCTTTAACGCGACAGCGGATAGGCCTCGTCTGGTAATGGTTTTTTCACCACCCTGACCTCACTGTATTCGAGGGGCCCTCGAAGTACACCAAATTTTGAAAAAAATTCCTGATGCTAAGGTCAAGGTTTTGGTTCTTTGGTCACCTATTCTTTCACGAGATAGTATGTCTTCGGCAGTGGAGGCATCGGCTTTTTTAGCAGATTCTCGAGTGGAACATTTCTGGGATTTATGGAGTTTTGGTATGCGTCATTACACACAGCAACTAAAATATCCCTCTTCTGAACATGCTTGGGATATTTTTATCCTCTACAAAAGTCGCCTGAAGTGGGGTGCTACCGCTCCTACTCCTACTTTTTGGTGGCAGAATCGCAATCTTCCTCATGGTGCTAAGTATAGCCAAAGGCTTCTTGAGAGAGAGTTAACAAGACTGCTTCAAAGATGATCGTTGACTGCTGGCAACCGGCGGAATACTAATACTACCTAGTGCATGACTGTATCATTGATTTTTGTCATGTTTGTCCGTGATATCAATGGATATAATGTTGGCAGAAAACCTTAATTTTCTATTTTCCCCTATAACTAATCGGCAAGAAGTGGTGTGACAAAAAAACTGATATGAACTCAAATCCCCTAGGCAAAGGTAAATTAATTGATCTTGAAATAGATTCTGCTGGGTATAAAGGATTGGCTGTTGCTCGAGTAGATAGTCTGGTGGTTTTTGTTAAAAACGGAGTGCCTGGCGATCTGGTTAGAGCACGTGTCACTAGTAAGAAGAAAAACCATATCGAAGCAGTTGTCGAAGAGGTTATTCGAGAATCTGAGCATCGAGTCATTCCAGAGTGTCAATATTTTGGTGTCTGTGGAGGGTGTTCCTGGCAAAATATGAATTATTCTCAACAGTTAATCTTTAAGCGCCAGCAAGTTAGGGAAATTTTTAAGCATTTGGGAGATTGGGAGCTTGAGAATATTGGCCCGACCCTGCCCGCTCCTGAGGCCTATGATTACCGAAATAAAATGGAGTTTACATTCAAGACAAATCGCTGGTTGACCTCTGAAGAAATTCAGAGCAAAGAACCACTTTCTAAGGATTTTGCTCTTGGACTACACGTACCAAAGCGTTGGGATAAGGTCCTCGAT
>CAZASS010000107.1:3566-5010 GCA_964487835.1 uncultured Acidobacteriota bacterium
GTTATCTCGCGGGGCACGGTAGGGTAGAAATCGTCAATTGAGTGCGAGCAGTCAGTCTTAGACAAGGCTGGAGTGCTTACGATAGTCGGGGGCACACAGGTTATCTGCGTAACCTTGTGATTCGTACAGGTCACTATACTGGGGAGACGATGGTTAATTTAGTCACTTCCTACGGTGATTCAAATCGAATGGAAATTCTCACTGAGGTTTTGCAGAAAATTTCGACTGGAGTGACTACCGTAGTAAATACCATTAATTCCAGCCGTTCCCCCGTGTCTTCGGGAGGCGAAAGGAAAATTTATCACGGTCAGGGAACTATCGAGGATAAGATTGGAAATCTTACTTTTGCGATTGGTCCAGACACCTTTTTTCAGCCAAATACTGTGCAGGCAGAACGTTTGTATGAGGTTGTTAGGGACTTTGCTCAATTAAAGGGGAATGAGACACTCTATGATCTCTATTCGGGCATTGGAACTCTTTCTCTTTTTTTAGCCAATCGGGTAAAAAAAGTTGTTGCGATTGAGGAGCAGCAAATAGCAATTCAAGATGCAACTTGTAATGCAGTTCTCAACAGGGTTGAGAACTGCACCTTTCATTGTGGAGACGTACGAAGTGAGTTGAATGATGGTTTCATCAAGAAGCATGGAAAGCCCGATGTGGTAGTGGTTGACCCACCTCGTGTTGGTATGCACAAGGATGTTTCACAAGCTTTGCTATCTTTAGCTCCTGAGAGAATAGTTTATGTAAGCTGTAATCCTGCTACCCAAGTTAGAGATCTGGGGATACTTTGTCAGGAATATAATATTGAATTGGTTCAGCCTGTAGATATGTTTCCCCAAACCTATCACATTGAAAATGTGGTGGGATTGAGACGGAAGTTAGGAGACTAATATTTTTCAGGCAGGGTTAATCCAGCGACTAAGTGTGTTGTGAGAATTTTAAAAAAACTATAGGGTTAGTTGTTGTGTTCCATAGTGCTAAATTTTTTTTGGGTTTGGTGGTTCTATGAATTTGCTATCAATATTTCGCAGTTCACCTGAGAAGCAAATTGAAAAGGCCCGCAAAAAGGTTAAAGAACCACATGGAGATTCAGCTAACAGAATCAATGCTGCCTATCGGCTTTTAGAAATAGGTACCCCTGAAGCTATTTTGGCTTTGCTGGACCGATTTACAATCAATGTTTCTCCATCTTCACAGGATGAGGAGGAGAAGGAAGATGTTCTTCGTCAAATTGTAAAAAGAGGAGAAAGGGCAGGGGTGCGCACAGGTGCTCGAAGACGAGGTTGCAGGCGCGCTTGTTGCTCGAGTCATCCTCGTCCTGCCCGTAGTCACTGTCCGTGCTCGAGTACATCGACGAATCCCCAGACTCGTCCTCGTCATTGTCGTCGTCCTCCTCCTCCTCCTGCTCTTGCTCGGTGGTTTCGTCGGTCGCGTCCGTCGCGTC
>CAZASS010000107.1:5020-7196 GCA_964487835.1 uncultured Acidobacteriota bacterium
CAAGTTTATTGGCCAGTGAGAGCCTTAAAAGGAATCCTGTTAACAAAGGAATTTGAAGAAAAGATAGATGAAATTCTTCAACATCAGTGGGAGAATCCTCCTGCCAGTTCAGATCCCAAGGCCCAGTTGATTCAATTGTTGGAGGTGCCAGAATCTATCAAATTGGTGGCTACTATGAAGATGTTTTTGGAAGACGAAGCAGATGATGTTCGGTTAGCTGTGCTGGATCATTTGTTTCATTATTCAGAAGAAGAGAGTCGAGAGGATATTTTGCGATGTTATCTAAATTCTGAAGATAGGCCTCGTGTTCAACGGCAAATTATGACTAGGTTTGTTGAAAAACAGTGGAGTGTTAAGGGATTTCGCCCGCAAATCGAGGAGAATCTTCCAGAGGGACATATTCTTACAAGGGAAGGCAAAGTGAAAATTACTGGTAGTAACAGGTAGAAAATGTGTTTTGCAAAGTAGCCGTAGGGAGTGAATTGTATTTTGTGCGAGGTTCCCTTCAGTTTGCTGCAAGTAGTCACGGTTGTGATTAACTTTGACCGTCTTTATGATGACCCTTAGTCTGTGGAGGGAATAGTGATTGAAGGTGTAATGCTAAAAGAATTAGTAACTCATCGAGATGAGAGAGGTTTTTTTAGAGAAGTTATTAGAATAACAGACGATTTTTTTGGGGAAGGGTTTGGTCAGTGGAGTCATTCTTTGATGCATCCTGGGATAATCAAAGCTTGGCACATTCATCAAAAACAAACTGATTGGTGGTATGTCTGTAATGGGGTTTTAAAGGTGGTTTTATATGATGATAGGGATTCATCTGGCACCCATGGTGAGAAGACTGAAATAGTGCTAGGAGATGGTCAGGGAAGTTTAGTTCTTAAAATTCCCCCAGGTGTTGCTCATGGGTGCAAATGTATTAAAGGACCGGCAAATCTGCTGTACACGACTTCCCATGTATATGACCCTGATGATGAAGGCCGTTGGCCACACGATCAAGAGAAAGTAGTCTCTCCTTCCAGTGAGATTAGAGTTATCTATGATTGGCTAGATGAATCGTCTCTTGGGTAAATTGGGATAGTTAGCTAATGGGGAACACTAATAGTTTTTGTTGAGCAGGTGTAGTCACTTCTGGACCCTTCTCGTCCAAGTAATCATTAATTTCACTTCGGATGCCGAATTCTCCAGGTAGATATATTCCTGGTTCGATGGTGCAGCAAATTCCTGGTATGGCTAGTCGAGTGTCGTGGGTCTCTAGGTTATCAAAGTGGAGTCCATTGCCATGTAGTTCCGAACCTAAATTGTGTCCGGTACGATGGAGGAAAAATTTTTGATAGCCTGCCTGACTAATAACTTCACGAACGGCATCGTCGACCTCCCAGCCTTGAATAGGAGTGGAAGTCTGAAATCGTTGGCGTAGTAGATCCACTCCTTTTTCACGACCGAGTCGTACAACTTTAAAAATTTCCTGAATTTTTTTCGGAGGTGTTGGTCCAAAAAATCCAGTCCATGTAATATCTGCGTAAACACCGTCTTCTTCAGAAGCTTTGGCCCATAAATCTATTAACAGGAAGTCTCCCTTTTTAATTACGCAATCTCGGTGTAATCCAGACTGGTAATGAGGGTCAGCACTGTTTTCATTGACGGCCACGATAGGAGGGTGTTGATTGGTCAAACCCTCTTTTTGAAAACTGTCTTGAATTGCATCTTGAACGGTTAGTTCAGTGGTTGAATTTCCAAGAGAAATTTGGCGAGCTGTTTCCGTGAATGTTTTATTAACAATATTGGTCAGTGTATGAGCAGTTTGTCGGTGTTGAGTAAGCTGATTAATTGTCCAACCTGATTCGAAGTGTTGTATCAAATCTCCTGATGAGATTACTTTAGTATTACAGGATCTTACTAAGTCGATAGTTCCTCCATCTACTTGGGCAATAGAGGGGATAGCTGCTTTTTCTGAGTGCTGCATAGCAACACACTCATAGTCATTAAGAAGTACTTGGAGGTGGGTGTGCAGTTGTTGCCAAGAGAGATAAACTGTCTTATTCCCCGGCAGATGATCTAGCATAGTGGATTCTATTTTATGAACAATTTTCTGGGGTTCTCCGGTTGTTCCAATCAAGTAGAACCAGCGCCGAGTGACTAGATGATCTAATGGGATTTTTAGGATGTTAGCAGCGAT
>CAZASS010000108.1:0-7117 GCA_964487835.1 uncultured Acidobacteriota bacterium
ATGTGCATTTCATCTACCCCCAGAGGGGCTTTAACTTGGGAAGCGATGACGAGTCGTGGATCGGCTCCGATAATAGTGGCTACAGGTAGTCCTTTTCCGTGGTCTTCAGCCCGAGTAATAAAACGTCCAATGTGATGGTCTGGGGGAGCCCACAAGCTCAGACGGTTTTTCCCCATGACCAGCATGCGATGAATTCCAAGATTTCCCGCTCCTGTTTCTGGGTCCTTTCCAAACTGAACGCCTATGGTAATGTAAGAGCCTACATCAAATTCGGAATGTACCGGAATTGGTAGTTGGTACAGATCGATATCATCTCCTGTGATGACTACTTCCTGAGATGGTCCAGAGTCTACCTCACATGGAGGAATGGACTTTTTCTCAAGAGTTTCGTAATGAGCCATCATTTCATCTTCGGAGGTTTCAAGTGCCATAGCCAGTAACTTCCGGGTTCCATATATTCCCGCTGCTACTTTCCAATTAGGATGGTCCTTGATCTTTTCGTAGAGTAGGGCAGGGCCGTCAATGTCCGAAATTTTTCGGATTCCGGCAGCGATTTCAAAGCGGGTACTGACCTCTTTGGTGACCTTTACAAGTTTATCTTTTTCAGATAGTAAATCTAGAAAACCACGAAAATCTGCGTATTCAGTCAAGATTATCAAGCCTCCTTAGAAGAGGTAAATTATCAGAAGTAACCCAGCAGATAAAATAAATTTTCTGCTGGGTTGAAAAAAAATTCTGTTTGGGATTGTCAGTTCTACCAAAGACTTTCATCCTCACCAGAATCATATGTTCGAGTTGTTTTCTTCAGATCGAGTTTATTGAATGCCTCTACCGGAGCTTTCGCTACTTTGGGGAATTCGTAGGGTGGTAGTGGTTTAGTAGCGTCGAAAATGAGCTTGGTCTCCATGTTGCCCTTCGTCAAACGGTCGTGACCATAAGCAGTCGGGTTGAGGTGAGAGCCCAGAGTGTGATGAATAGTTGCCAGATCTCGATCAGCCTGAAAACGCATAGCCATACACCACAAAACATCAGCTTCATTGAAAACATCAATGTCATCGTCCACTACGATGGCATGTTTAATGGATGATTCTGCTACGAAAGCTGCCATAGCGGCCTGTTTGGGTTCTCCCTCAGCTCTCTTCGTGAGAGATATATATATGTGGGAACGACCCATAGCGGAGAGTGGAAGATTCACGGCCTTAACATGGGGAACAGCTTCTGTGATCCGGCGATAGAGACTGCCAAGGCGTGGGACAGCACCAATAATATGATGTTCCGCATGAGAATTGTAGACTGTTTGATAAATAGGTTTTTTCCTCATTGTGATGGCACTAACTGACATATAGGGCTGATCACCTTCTTTATAGTAGTATTTTGGCCATTCTCCGAAAGGTCCTTCGAATTGGCGTTTATTGGCAGGAATAGTACCCTCGATGACAATTTCTGCGTCGGCAGGTACCAGCATGTCGATAGTTTCTGCAGGTACCATGTTCATAGCTTCACCTAGAAAGGATCCTGCTACTTCAATTTCTTTTCCTACACCTGGGATTTTAGCTACCGCGGACATAAAGAGAGCAGGGTGATGTCCGACGACTAGATAACAGGGAGTCGGTTCGTCATGATCTTCATATTCAGCTCGTACATAATTTCCATGATTTGCAGCGTTGATCATTACACCTAGTTGGTGTTTTCCCTGCTTTTGGTGACGGTATATACCAGCGTTATACTCTCCTGTACCCCGTTCCTTCATAACAAGTGGAGCAGCATCTATATAGCGTCCAGCATCAAATTCATTGTGTTGGATAATGGGGAGTAGATCGAGATCAGCATCTTCACCCGTGAGAATGACTTCTTTAACTGGAGCATCTTCAGGTTTGACTTCATTCCAATCTATAGGATCAGCTTCTCGTCGACCTAACTCCTGCTGTAGAGTTTCTATTGAGTCATAGCCTAGGGCAAGTGACATTCGAGAATAGGAAGCCCCCATATTGATGATTTGTGGTATGTCCTATCCCTGTACGTTTTTGCAGTAAACTAAAGTATATTCTCCACGCGACTCTAGTTTTTCCACGATTGTACTCGGGCCACAGTTCCAAGGAACCTCTTCGTCGATAACTACAATATCTTCAGGTTGACGTTCGGCAAGTTGATTAAGATAGCTTCGGAGATCTTGTGCCATTTCTATGCTCCTCTTTCAGTTATGATTTTATAAGATTAAATGATTTATACTGTTAACTACGCTGCCTCTGTATTGGCTTCTTCCGTCCAGAAACGCTTCCAGACTTCACCATTAAAAAATCCTTCAGGGATCTGGTCCAGTTGATCCAGCGTGCCTTGAATAAATCCATCGGGATCTCTCCAAGCGTGGCACGGTTTTCCCAGTGCGATCCAGAAGCTAGTCTTTTTGGGATTTTCACCATCAAGTTCTACCACCATGGAGGATTGGGAAGTTTCTTCCTCATAATGTTGTCCATGTCGGCAAAGTGAATTTGGCCCAGGACCATTTTCGTGATCTTGAGTTAATTGTTTCATTAGATCCGGTGTCAACTGTCCACTGTGTTCCTTAAGAAATTGTTGACTTCGGACGTAACGGCAATGGCTGGAAACGTCACTAGGATCGTTTAGGTCCTTCAGAACTACAAAAGAGTTGGCTCGAGATGCAATTCCTGATTTTACGATCTGGACAGCTACTCGGTCATAGGATCCCTCAATTATTACTCCATTGGTCGAGTCAACAAATTCAATGTTACCCGGAGTGGCGGTTGGGTTAGCTGCTACTCTGGAGGCTATATCATTGCCGGCATCTAGAGCATTTTCCATTTGTAGACCCTCACGCGCCAGCTGAACTCTGTCGAGAGCACGCATCTGCGTGGTGTCTATTGTTTTTTCTCCCAACTCTACAGTGCGAGCTATATTAGTGCCTGTTGCCATGCCTAAGTTGTTGACGCCCATCTTCAGACCAGTAGATCCTGCTGATGAGACACCCACGATAACTCGTCCGTCATCATCGCGGACTACCAACGCTACATTAATCTCTTTGTGTTTGTAAAAGTTGGGGCCTTCCATTGATTGGCCACCTATTTTGTCACTGTTTTTTGAAAAGAGAGCTTTACCCGAGGCACTGGCATCTCCCATGGCGAACATGACAGAACACTCATCTGGGAAAATCCTTCCGTGACAGAGATTGAAGGCTAGTAATTCCCCAAAGTCCAGATTAGTTGCTTTGGCAATAGCTCTGATTTCTTTCACTAGGACGTCAGTGTAGTCTTGGGCTAGCATTTTGGCTTCTTGGATGAGAGTTTGCTTTTCAACTCTAACTGCTTTACAAGCGGTCCAAAAGTTCTCTACATTGTGCTCAATTGCACTCTTGAGGAGAGAACCGTGCTTTGACCCAATATCACTCGGGTTGCCTTGACAGACAATGTAATGTTGCGGCATTTGATTGATCCCTTCAGTTTCTTGTCTAGACGATTGGGCGTTGCAGTTCTCCGATGGGATCTCCAATGACCTCACCATCTTTGGCTACCACAGTTCCTCGGATAATTGTGTACACAGGCATGCCTTTTACCTTCCAGCCGTGGTAGGGAGAAATCTTATGCTTACTGTGCAACTTGCCTTCGTCGAGAGTTACCTCTTTGTTCATATCTACAATGGTAACATCGCCATCGGCTCCGACGTTTAGATTGCCTTTACGAGGCCACATGTTCCAAGCTCTGGCCGGACCTTCCGATTGGCGTTCGACGTACAGATTAAGAGAAAGTTGTCCTTCGTTAACAGCGTTTAACATCAAAGGAACATTGGTCTCTACTCCTGGCCATCCAGGAATTGCACTCCAAATATCTGAAAATCTATCGTCGTATAATTTTTCTTCAGCAGTATGTGGAGAATGGTCAGTGCCGATGACATCAATGGTTCCATCACGTAGACCTTCCCACAACACAACACCATGGTCAGATTCTCGAACTGGAGGATTCATTTTTAACATGGTTCCTAGTCCTTTAGTAATCATATCCTGAGCGTTGCAAAGCAAGTAGTGTGGGCCTGTTTCCCCCATGACATCTACTCCTCGCTCTTTGGCGGCTCGAATTAAATACACGCCTTCCTTGGCAGCCATGTGATAGACCATCAATTTACTGCCACAGTGCTCAGCAAACATGATAGCTCGACTGATGGCCTCAGCTTCCGCAATAGAGGGTCGTGCCTCTAGGTGAGCCAGAGGGTCCATTCTTCCTTCAGCCTTCAGCTTATCTGTCAGGTAGAAGAGGATGCTGTTGTCTTCAGCGTGGATACCGCAACGCAAGCCTGTTTCACGCATAATGTTCCAGGCATCTAACATTTCTCCGTCAGAAGGGGCTTCAATGCCTCCTACTGTCGAACCCATAAATATTTTAGCCAAAGTTGGTTTGACTTTTTGCTCATATCCGATAACACCGGCATCTGCTAGTGCTGGAATATGTTTTTTGCTGTCTGCCACGATTACTGCATAGACAGCAAAGTCGCAATGGGATTTTCCAACGGCGCAATCCATCTTGGCATTAAATCCCTCAACATCGTTAGTCATGGGTGTTACATTCGGCATATCAATAATGGTGGTGATTCCACCCGCTACAGCCGCTTGGGATCCACTGGTAAAGTCTTCCTTATATTCCATGCCCGGTACCCGAAAATGAACATGCGGGTCAATCAAACCAGGCAGAACATGTAAGCCACTGGCATCGATTGTTTCTCGAGCTTCTGGTAAATCATCAAAAGGGGTTACTTCCTTTACTTTTCCTTCATCAATGATTACGTGAGCCCTTAAAGTTGAGTTGGGCACCACTACCGTTCCGTTTTTAATCACCATATCAACAGCCATGATTGCTCCTTTTTGTTAAATGCTTAAATTAACTTTTCTTAATCCAATTAAAATCTAAAAGGCAATAACTTGTTGTTTCATCTCCACCACGGAAGGGAACCCAAATATTGAGCTCAACCTAACTGATGGGAGACCGAAGGACTGGTTCAGTATTTACTGAGCACAGGAATGTTGGTCAGTAAACTTCCCGTAGTGAAGTTTCTCATCCAGTATTCTCGTTGTAGAAGATACCCAAATCTTCCACAGCAGGTTTGCCTATTCTGCTAACCTGCTTCCTTATTGCCTCTTTTATTCGTCTTCCCAGACACGCCGCTCCCCTTTTTGGCAATCTTCAAACAACAGCAGCCAATAAGAGTGAGAAACAGACCTAGCAAAGAACAGAGAGCATTGTATCCAATATTGGATACGATAGGCAAGCGTAGGGGAGTAACTGCTGTAAATATAAAGCAATTTGGTGGATTTTTTGCTTAGTTAGACCTTTTCAAGAAGAACTTTTTTTGTTTTCTGTTGCGCGGTGTGGCAAGATTTCTCGGTACTTAGTGGAAATAATTAGGTTGTTGTTTTTAGTTTAATGTAACTGGACTGTCAGGATAATGTATTTTGACGTTAGGGGTAATTTATGTTGAATAGTAAAGATGAGCAGAAACTTGTACAGAAGATGGACCAAAATATTGCGCAAATAACTAGCGAAATTTTATGGCGTCATGGAGCAATTGAAGTCAACAGAGAAAATCCGTTTCAGCTATCTAATGGAGACTACACTCCTATTTACATTAATTGTCGATTATTAATTTCTTATCCAGAAACTCGTGATATTTTGATGAGTTTTATGCACTATATTTGCTCCCAGAAAAATATTGATTGTGATTGTGTTGCAGGGGGTGAGACCGGAGGAATGCCTTTTGGTTCTTGGGTTGCAGAAAGAATGGATAAGCCATTTGTTTATGTTCGGAAGAAAACAAAAGGGCATGGGGGTGGATTACGTGTTGAAGGAGTGGCTAGCGGAAAGATCCTTTTGGTGGAGGATTTAATTACTGATGGTGGTAGTAAGATGGGATTTATCCAGGGAATTCGGGAAGCAGGATGTACAGTAAGTGATTGTATCGTTCTTGTTGACCGGGAGCAGCAAGGTTTGGAAAATTTGGCTCAAGAAGGAGTAAGTATGCACACATTAGTTGGCATCGCGAGTTGCTTGGAAGAAGGAAGAGCAATTGGGATACTTTCGAGTGAAGACTTATCAGAGGTAAATACCTATTTAGAGGATGCTTCTGCTTGGCATCGAAATCGTGGGCTCAAACAACCTAGTAAGGAATCTGTTTGATATAGGACTAACTAATAACAGAATTGAGGGATAGAATACATTTATGGAAATCAAAGAAAGCTTTCGAGTTAATTGTTCCATTCAAGAAGTATGGGAATTTATTATCGATCCGCACAAGATTGGCTCCTGTTTGCCGTCTGTACAATCAATTGAGGTGTTGGACGAAACTCACTACAAGGCTGTAGTGAAGCAGAAGGTTGGTTTTATAACGGCTACCTTCCAGATTAATACTGAGGTGTTAGAAAAGGAAGCTCCCAACAGGCTAGTTCTTGCTAATCAAGGAAAGACCATTCTTGGAGCACAGGGAAGTATGCGTTCTCAGGACTCGATAATCCTGACAGCAGTCTCTGAACAGGAAACAGAAATTTCAGTTCAATCCGAACTCAAAATGGGTGGTCAATTAGCTATTCTCGGAGCAAAATTAATCGAATCCAAGTCAAAGGAAATCTTTGCTGAAGCTACTGCTAATATGAGAAATAAGCTGGAAAAAGGCAGTAATTGAGTGGATGATGGTGGATATGGATAGTTTTCTTGAAAAGGGCCCCTGGGGTTAGTCTAAGGGTGCCTCCTTTGAAGAAGTTTACCGTCGAATGTCCTTCTTGTAATAAACTGGTCTTTTTCATGGCTGAGATCGATTGGATGGCGCCCGAATCTGATCCTGAAAAGATTATTCCCTTTGCTGATGTTCAACGGCAGGCTATAGCTTTTCCGTCGGTAGTAAATCGCAAAAAAACTCTGGCTTGTTTAAATGTTATGTGTTGTCGGCGTTTTTCTATCTTAATTCCACAGCAAGACTTTCGGGACACTGATTAACAAAAATAAATTTTCTACCCGAGGAGGGTGGATGCTAGGAGTTGCACTATGAAAGCAATTGTAATCACGGAACCGGGGGGTCCAGAAGTTTTACAATTACAGGAGGTAGAAGAGCCAACAGTATTGGC
>CAZASS010000109.1:0-2166 GCA_964487835.1 uncultured Acidobacteriota bacterium
TCTATTTTTTTGTATCAGTCTAGTGTTCTTAATCCCTGCTTTAGTCGCACAATCTTCTGAGATAGCTGCCAAATTAGGTTATCCAGAATTGATTTTACACAATGGAAAGATTGTGTTGATGGACGATACCTCTTTTGAGTCCAAAGTGGGGACTATTGTACAGGCATTGGCGGTCCGTGGAGACAGAGTTCTAGCAGTAGGTTCTAATAGCGAAATTAAAGTTTTATCGGGTCCCGCTACAAAGTTGATTAATCTAAATGGTCGTACTGTATTACCTAGCTTTATCTTAACGCATGAACATCCCACTGACTGGGCGTTTCAGGAACCAGAAGCTTTAAGGCAAGTGTTGGGGGGCGATGATAATGAAGTTATGATCATGCGTTGGTTAGATCCAGATTCTCCTAGTAAGCAATTTGAATTGTTTGATTCCATATTTAGGGAAGCTGTAGCCAAGGCCAAGCCCGGTCAGTGGGTTTGGCTTAGTTTTAATTTTGGTCCTGAATATGAACATGCTTATGAGCTTCCGCGACGCTTCCCTCGTATTATTACCAAGGAACGTCTGGATCGTTTAGCTCCAAATAATCCAGTTAAAGTCAGAAACGGATTTATTACTTCTGTTATTAACAGTCGAGCTATGGAAGAGCTTAAAAAAGTTTATCCTACTCTTCAGGATACAGTACAAGGAGGTCCTGCCAGCGAAGAGGAAATTCGCCAATTTGAGAAAACAGGACTGGCTTTTAGTCGTCCGGTAGAGCCAGATCTAATATTTAAAGGAAAAACTGATTTGCTTGCACAAGTGCTTAAGGCTGAAATGGAGTTGTGGGCCGCTTGGGGAGTTACTACAGTAGCCTCAGCTCCTTATGCCATGAACAATTTTCAAGCACTTTCTTTATTGGATAGAACTAAGCAAATGAATACTCGATATGCTTGGGGATATAGAGGACCCGACTATCATGAGGAGACATTGCGTTATGTATCTGGCTTGCTGGGACATGGAACTGATCACTTGTGGAATGTAGGAGCTTGGGGAGATTCAGCCATGCCCTGTACCACAATTGATGCTCCTGCCAAGGTTAAAGATCGGGAATGGTGTTCGTTAGCTCCAGGAACTGTTGGCAGAGAGGTCATGGATAGGATTATTCGTGTAGGTGGTCGAATTGCAACTATGCACAGTGATGGTGATAAGGATATAGACCATTTTATGGACTCTATAGAGCAAATGAGTGAGGAAGCTGGTTTTACATTAGAAGAAATTAGAGCTAAAAGACATGCTTTTGACCACAGCGCTAAGGCACCACGTCCCGATCAGTTGCCTCGAATTAAAAAACTGGGAATGGTGGTCAGTATGTTGAATACGATGCTCTGGGAAAATAGGACGGGGTACGACACTTCGTTTTTTGTGCGAGATTACGGAGAGGAGTACGCTCATTGGGCAGTGCCTCGAAATAGTGTTACAAAAGCTGGAATAAGGAATGGATTTGAAATTGATCGGCCATTACCCCACAAGATCTTTTTTTTCATACACAAAGGGATGACTCGTTATAACGATGCTTTTCGAAAGGTGTATGGTCCATCAGAAAGAACCGATAGGATTATTCAATTAAAAGCCTTGACTAGGTGGGGAGCGTACTACGTGTTAAGAGAAGACCTGATGGGTTCACTGGAGCCTGGTAAGTATGCTGATTTTATCGTATTGGATCGAGACTACCTTACTATTGCCGAAGATGATATTCCCAACATTCGTGTGCTTATGACTGTAGTGGGAGGAAAAGCTGTACATCTAGTTCCATCACTAGCTAATGAAATTAAAGCTGAGCCAGTTGGTCCTATTACTTGGAAGAGAAAACCTCTGGCAAAGTTTTTTCCTTAGATCTTTGGGAAGGTTAGTAAATGTTTACTGCCTACTTAATGTAGGTAGTAAAAACAAACCATAGCAGGAACGGATTCGTTATCTAATACTGTGATTTCTGTGTCTTCAAAAAGTAATGGTTGCAAAGTTTTTTCTGGTGTACTCAAATCTTGAGCTTGGGCACTATTTTTCAAAACAAGACTGCCAGGATGTACGGTTTGGTCAAACGAAATATTCAGGTAAAACAGTAGGCCTTTAGGTAAAAATAGGCGATAGTGGTAAAATAATTTTTGAAAATAATGTTTTTGAAGTATCTG
>CAZASS010000109.1:2176-7060 GCA_964487835.1 uncultured Acidobacteriota bacterium
TTTTTCGCGAATCTCCGCAGCTAATTCTATATCTGCTGTTTCCAAAGAAGGAGCTTTTTCTAAATCAATAAATGACACTCCTTTTGGTAGATTAATTTTAAATTTTAAAAATTTAATTTTAGCTTTGCTTGATGGCATGAAATGGACAGGGAGAGTTGATGAACTGTCTGGGAAGGTCAGAACAGAACCCAGTGTGACTCGACTGGGTGAAGGATTCTTTGTTTGGTTAAAGACAGGTTTAGTTTTTAAAATGCCACCATCGAAACGCGCTAGCATATGTGCCGCGTGGGAGTGAATAGCAAGTGACTTCTTCTGATGTTCTTCTGTGAGAGTATTATTTATTGCATAATCAGTCGGGAAGGGATTTCTGGGATGATTTGTCTGTAATCTAACCAAAAAATTAATTGTTTGTCGTTTAAGAAGAGCTTTTTCGGATTGTAAAAAAACCTTGTTTCCATGGTTTTTCAGAAGTAGAAGAGCAGTTTTTAGATGTTGTTGGGCAAGTAAAGTCCTGCCTTTCATTTCCGATAGAATTGCTAGATTGTAAGAGGCAATGATACGCAGTCGTAGACTTCCTGTTTTTACAGCTATCTGACTTCCTTCATCTAAAAGACTGCGTGCCTGTGAGATGTTTCCCATGTAAAGAGAAGGGATTGCCTGATTAATTAAAGCCGATGCGTGAAGGATGTGGTTCTGATTTTGTCGACTTAAGTGAACGGCTTTTTTAAAGTAGTTTATTGCCTGTTCAAAATGTTCTAGATTTAATGAGATCCATCCTAGGTTGTAAGCAAAAAGAGCGTTGTGGGGATTATTACCTATTTGCCATGCAGCTTGTTCTTGCTCTAGTGCTTTTTTTAGGTTGCCCTGCTGAAAATAGGCATAGGCTAAATTATTGAATAGTAAGCCTGTAGTTTTTTGGTCTCCTATTTCTTTGTGAATAGTTAGTGCTTCTTTTAAAATTGGAATTGCCTGTTGATAATTTTCTGTGTTTAAAAGTTGTAAGCCTTTAATTCTAAGACGCCATCCAGAGAGTATGGTCCGATAAATTTTCTTGCCGCCATTTTTAAAATGAAGGTCAGCTAGGTTCCAGGCTGTTTCTACCTGAGGTATAACGTTATTAATGAGTAATTGATTTACTCGAAGAAAGGGGCTAGGAGAAGAAGGTGTGGGCCAAGTAGAGTTTTCAGATAGAGAGTAGGCTAGATAAGCGGGACGCAGAGCTTTTTGGAATGCGGAGTCAATTGAGTTAATTTTTATTTTTAAATTAGCTTTAAAATGTGGATTGATTTTCTGCCCGGCAGGAATAAATGAGACACTTCCTAGTAGGAGAAGAATTAGCCAGGTTTTAAAAAAAAGAGGTGGGCGGATATGCTTCATAAAGTCTCCGTTATTGTCCACCAAAATTGAGGGGGAGTTTACGAAGCTTTGTGCTTGATGTCAATAGAGATAAGTGGGATCAGATATAATAGGGATGTGTAATTGTGAAAAGAAGTTTGTGTCTATTAAAGCAATTAAAGAACACTAAAAAGATGTTATGAAGTTTAGAGTTTCTTTGGCGCAGATAAATCCTCGAAGTGGCGATATTGCGGCTAATACCCGTAAAATCTTACATGGAATCGAGGAGGCAAAATTGCAGCAATGCGATCTCGTGGTTTTTCCAGAGATGTGTCTTACTGGATATTGTCTCGACGAAAAGCTCCTGATTAATCAGGAGTTTCTGAATAAAAATAAAGCAACTTTGATGGAGGAAATACTTCCTGCTACTCAGGATATTGCTGCAATTGTAGGCTTTATAGATTTTGACAAACAGCGCATTGGTCCAGATCAGCGTTTAATTCGTCATAATTCTGCTGCAGTAGTTCAAAATGGAGAATTACTTCAAATTGTCCACAAACGTCTGTTACCAGCCTATCGCTATTTTGATGACAAACGATACTTTGCTGAAGGAGATGAAGTAGAACCTGTTTCAATTCAGACATGTGAAGGGGAAATTTCAATAGGTGTTTTAATTTGTGAAGATCTTTGGGATGCAAAGTATGAATTGAAACCATGTGAAATTTATAGAGAAAAAGGGGTTGATTATCTTTTTACAATTAATGCAAGTCCTTTTGTGGGTAGTAGTACCGGAAGTAATGATGGGAAGAGGTTTGTGCGTGAACGGTTTTTAGAACAGCAGACTCGAAATTACGGAATTCCTATTGTCTATGTTAATACGGTGGGTATTGGTGATAATGGGAAAAATATAATTCCTTTTGATGGTATGAGTCTGGCTTACGATCGGACAGGGCAACGAGTGGCCACGTTAGCCCAGTTTGTTGAGGATCAACAGACTATCTGTTTTGAAAAGGGCCGAGCGCAATTAATCTCAAAACCCCCTTTCAATAGAGAAGATGAAATTTATCAAGCCCTTGTAATGAGTGTCGGTGATTATTATGAGAAAGTTGGCATTTTTAAAAATGTCCTAGAAACTATATCCGGTGGAATTGATTCGGCACTAGGAACAGCTATTGCTTTTGATGCAGTCGGACCGGATCTGCTGAGTGTGTACAATCTTCCTTCTAAGCATAACTCTCAAAAAACTCAAAAACTTGCTCATCAGTTAGCAGAGAATTTAAAGCTTAAGTGTAATGTTATTCCAATTCAAGAGATTGTAGATAGAGTAACGAAAGATTTTGAGTGCTATTTTCGGCCAATTCAACTTTCAGAGACAAAAGAAAATATTCAATCGAGAATTCGAGGGTTAATCATGATGGCGGAGTCTAATGATCGGGAAGCTCTCCTGTTAACTAATGGGAATGCCACGGAAATTGCTTTGGGATATGCAACTCTTTACGGCGATATGGCAGGAGGACTTTCGGTGATTGGTGATTTGTCTAAGCCTGATGTTTATCGACTGGCCCGATGGGTAAATGAAAAACATGGATGTACTATCATCCCAGAAGAAATTTTTGAGATTCCAGCTTCTGCTGAGTTAAAACCAAATCAGACAGATCCTTTTGATTACTCGGTTGTAGGGCCAATAGTTTCTGACTATGTTGAAAAGGGATTAAGTCCAAGAGATCTAATTGAACAGTTTGAATCTAAAACCCTTGATAAAGAACAGTATATGTATAACGAACAAAATATTTATGAGAAATACCCAGCGACTGAATTTAAAGAATTGGCCGTAGATTTATTCCATAGATTAAATAATTCGGTCTACAAAAGGCTGCAAGGAGCGCCTATTATTGTCGTTTCTGGTCGAGCGTTTGGGTTTGATTTAAGAGAAACAATTATTAATGGTTGGCAGAACGACTCGTAACTTCTATCTGGTATAGAGTGGCACCTATTGATGTTGTGGTTTCGGAAGCTAACTGAGTTTATTAGTGAGGTTTTCTCGTTAGTAAATGCAAGTTACCTCAACTGTCAGGACTTCTCTGCAATTTTTGCATTTGACAGTTTCAGGAATTTCCGCAAAGCGAGGTATTGTTTCCCAAATTTCAAGATGGTCGGAGCGTATTTCCTCCTCGTTTTCTAATTGAATCTCTGGTCGGCGACGTATTTGTTGTACATTAAACTTATAAATTCCTGAAAATTCACAGTTATAACAAGTTAGCTTTTTAAAGGCAGTTGTCAGTTCGACTTGACGAAAACGGTCTTCAAAGAGGACCTCGTTGGTCTCAGAATGAGGTGTGTTTTTAAACATATCGATTTTTAGTAAGCAGATTGAGTGTGTTGCTTACTTTGTTTATTGTATCTTACATAAAGCTGAAATCTCCAGTAATGAGGTGTTGAGGTTAGTCAGTGAAAAAGTTTTTCATGTTGATATAATTTTTTTACTAAAACAGATAAATAGGCTGTTTGGGTATAGTTTTTTTTTACTATCAAACTTTAAAAGCCTCTTTTGTTGACACCCCCCATATATTTTCCGTAGAATTCGTTCTGGTTCTTTTGGACCTGAGGTGTTTTTGACATCTTATTGTTCTTTGACAATTTAAAAAAGATTAATACAAATCAAAGAAGCAAATGGGCAACTACAAGTTTAGAATTTTTTGTGCACCAAAAAATTCTAGGTCAAGCTACTAAGGGTTTACGGTGGATGCCTAGGTGCGGAGAGGCGATGAAGGACGTGGCAAGCTGCGAAAAGCCTCGGGGAGCTGCAAGTAAGCTCAGATCCGGGGATTTCCGAATGGGGGAACCCGGTCTCGAGAAATCGGGATCATCCGTATCTGAATACATAGGATGCGGAAGCGAACTCGGGGAAGTGAACCATCTCAGTACCCGAAGGAAGAGAAAGAAAATTCGATTTCCTCAGTAGCGGCGAGCGAACGGGAAACAGCCCAAACCCAGATGTCCTCCTAGAGGCTTCTGGGGGTTGTGGGACTTAGCATTAACCTCTGCAAGTTAGTCGAAACACGCTGGAAAGCTGTTCCAAAGAAGGTGAGAGACCTGTAGGCGAAAACTGAAAGAGGGGGCTGAGTATCCCGAGTACCACGGGACACGAGAAACCCTGTGGGAATCTGCGAGGACCATCTCGCAAGGCTAAATACTCCTCCGCGACCGATAGTGAACCAGTACCGTGAGGGAAAGGTGAAAAGTACTCCTGCAAGGAGAGTGAAATAGTACCTGAAACCGTTTACCTACAAGCAGTCGGAGCCTCGCCTTCGGGCAGGGTGACGGCGTGCCTTTTGCATAATGAGCCGGCTAGTTACTGTAGGCAGCAAGGTTAATCCAAAAATGAGGAGGAGCCGAAGGGAAACCGAGTCTTAATAGGGCGATTTAGTTGTCTATAGTAGACGCGAAGCTGAGTGATCTACCCTTGGCCAGGGTGAAGGCAGGGTAACACCTGTTGGAGGCCCGAACCAGTGTTGGTTGAAAACAACTTGGATGAGCTGAGGGTAGGGG